>CAMOEQ010000009.1 GCA_946612405.1 uncultured Erysipelotrichaceae bacterium
AAATTAAAAGGACATCAAAAATTATATTTACCAATTAAAAGATTGATTGATTTTATTGGTTCTTTAATTGGTATTTTAGTCTGTTTATCTTTGCTTTGGTGGTGGATCTTTATCGTTAATTTATTTGTGACAAAAGGTCACCCAATATTCGCACAAGATAGGGTAGGTAAAAACGGCAAAACATTTAAATTATTAAAATTTAGAACAATGCCAATAAACGTTAATCCTAATATGACTGCTGAAGAAGCTAGAACATTAAAAAACCACACTGGATTTGGCAAATTTTTAAGAAAATCATCTTTAGATGAGACACTTCAATTATTAAATATCTTTATCGGTAAAATGGCTTTTATTGGTCCTAGACCTCTCATCTATCATAGCCTAGACAAAATCACGATTGATTTAAGAAAAGAAAATGGCTCAATTATTCTTCGACCAGGATTATCGGGGTACGCTCAAATTAATGGAAGAACATTCAATTCTCCAGAAAAGAAAGCGGAACTTGATTTATATTATTTAAACCATATTTCACTTTGGCTTGATATAAAGTTATTTATCATCTCCATCTTTAAAGCGATTAATTAATAAATATATACATACGTGTTTTCACGTTAATATGTTAGAATTAACTTGTTAAGTTTTTGATATGGCAAATAAAAGTAATACTTATAATCAAGAAGAAAACGCAGTTGAAGAATTTGTTCCTCTAAAAGAGGAAAATGAAACCAATAAGGAAGATAAGAAGAAATCATTCCTTAAATTTTTAATTTATTTTTTGATTATCTTAGTTCTTACTGGTTTAGCTCTCTTCTTATCGTTATATCGAGATTACGAATCAGTTATAAACGCTTTAAAGCATTCTGATTGGCGATATTTATTATTAATCTTTGGTCTAGTTGCCATGACTTTTGTTATTGAAGCTTTTACGATATTTGCCTTCTCTAGACTATATACCCGTAAATATAAATATCATCAAGGCTTAGCCGCTGTTATGGTCAATGCCTTCTATAGTGATGTCACTCCTGGAGCATCAGGTGGACAAATCATGGAAGCTTATACGATGAATAAGCAAGGTGTTGAAGTTTCAACATCCGCTTCAATTTTAATAATGTCATTCATCGTTTATCAAATATGCTTAATTCTTTTAGGTGGAGTTGGTTTATTTTTCTCTAATGGTCTATTAGCATCCATCGCGACCTTTGATTTAAATATCAATGGTTTTATTATTCCAGTTCCTACCATCGTATTTACCATTGCAGGTTTCTTACTTAATTTAATCGTTATCTTAATGTTATTTTTGATGTCTTATTCACATAAGATTCATAATTTCATTCTTCATAGAGGTATCAATTTCTTTGCTAAATTAAGAATCATTAAAAACCCTGAAGAAAAAAGAGAATCACTTCGTATTCAAGTCGAAAACTTTAAAATCGAACTCCGTCGTCTTATTTCAAATATTCCAATCTTCTTACTCATGATTGTTTGTTGGACGACTATCTTAATCATTAGATTCTCTATCCCATTCTTTGCTGGTCTTGCTTTAAATGGTTATGGCTATTGTATCAATAATGATGGCTCGCTTATGATTCAAGCCGTCATTGATAATCGTGGATCTATTACAGGCTACGCCCCTGTATTATCAACTGGACAAGCTAATATTGAATCATTCTGGCAAGGTGTCTTCCTTTCTTCATATCATCAAATGGCGACAGGACTAGTACCTATTCCAGGTGCTGCTGGTATTTCAGAATATTTCTTTAATACCATCTTCTCTAAATATTACATCTCGAATTACATTACGACTGCCGCGCAGATTATATGGAGATTTTCAACCTTCCATATTGTCTTATTAATTTCTGGTATCGTCGCGGCAACGTATCGTTCCTCGCCAAAGAATCAAGTGCATCATGCGAATCGAAAAACATTCGTTACTTTACAATATCAAACATATACGGAACGTAAAGCAACATCCGATACGATGTATGAATCAAGTACTCTTTCTGCTAAAGCAGTTCAAGAAAGGCTTAAAAGCATGTCCAAAAATGAGAATGAATTAAAAAAGAAAAAGAAAGAGCCTAAGCCACCTAAAATTAAAGCCCCTAAAAAGAAAAAAATAAAAGGATATGAGGATTGGGATGAAATAACGGCAGGAGAAGACGATGATCTCTAATCCAAAGAAAATCAAAAGAATTAAAATCGGTCAAAAGAAAGTTATCATCATTTTTGATGATGAAGATAAATTAGAAATTAATCCTAATGTCTATACCGAATTTAATTTCTTTGTTGGAAAACTTTTATCTAAAAAAGATATTGCCGAAATTAAAAAACGTAATGAAATTGAACAATATATCTCTTATGCGATTAATTTAACTTCATCAAGAAGCTATAGCAAAGCTAAGATCAAAGAAAAATTAATTAAAAAAGGAGCTAATGAGGCTCAATGCGATGAAGTAATTGAGATTTTAATAAAATATCAACTCTTAGATGAAAAAGCTCTTATAAAAGAAATATTAGAATACGCTGATTATAAATTATATGGCTTTAATCGTATCAAAGAGGAAATGTATAAAAAAGGAATATCAAGCTTTTATATCGATAAACTAGTTTATGATGAAGTTAGAGACATCAAATGTGCTAAAAAATTAATCAAACCATATGAGAAAAAATATTCTAAATATAATTATGCAATGATGAAAAAGCATATATATGAGGCTCTTATTAGACAAGGATATTCATTCGATGTTGCTTCTATCGCTTTAGAAGAAGTCTCCCCAATCGATGAAAGAAAAGAAATTGAATTATTAAAATTAGATTATCTAAAAGCGAAAAACAAATATAAAGATAAATACGCTCAATACGAGCTTAAAGATAAAATAGCTCAATACCTTATCCAAAAAGGATATCGATATAGCGATATTAAAAATTTAAAGGAGTAAATCTATGAAATGGATCAAAGAATTTAAAGATGGTGAAAGAATCATTGGTCAACTACTTGTAAGTGGAGTCACCAAAGGTGTCACTGAAAAAGGAATGTCATATTTAAATGTTACTTTCCAAGATAAAAGCGGAACTATTGAAGCTAAAAAATGGGAAGCAAGCGATGAAGACTTCCTCATTTTAGTGCCTGGTACAGTCGTTAACGTCGATGGTCGCATCAATTTATATAAAGGTGTCAATCAAATGAAAATTCAAGAAGTCCGTAAGATTGATGATATATCTGAAATTGATTTATCTAATTTCCAAAGAGTATCTCCTCTTCCATTAAATGAAATGAAAGAAAGATTAGATAAATATCTAAATTCATTTAAAGATAAAGATGTAGAAAAGATTACTAGAGCAGTAATCTCTCATTTTTATGATAAATATGTAACTTATCCAGCTGCTGTTAAGATCCATCATGAATTTGGTAGTGGTATTCTCCATCATTCGCTTGCGATGGCAGATTTAGCTGAAGATGTCGCGAAAAGATATCCACAAGTGGATAGAGATTTATTGGTCGCTGGTGCTTTAATGCATGACATTGGTAAAACTGTCGAATATGAAAATCCACTTATGCCTGCTCAAACAGTCGAAGGCAAATTATGTGGACATATTGCAATTATGTATGCCGAATTTAAAAAGATCGTTGATGAACTTGATATTAAATCAGAAGTTCCTGTCCTTCTTGAACATATGATTTTAGCCCATCATGGCAAACTCGAATGGGGCTCACCAGTTCAACCCGCTACTAGAGAAGCTTGGCTATTATCGCAAATCGATCTAATCGATTCCCATATGATGGTGCTTGATAAAGCCTTAGAGCCAATTAAAGAAGGCGAATTCACCCCAAGATTATGGGTGATGGATGATGTGAGTTTTTATAAACCAAAATCTCGTAATAAATAATTATTTATAAATGAAAAAGAACATAGCTTTTGAAATAATCAATTATTTAGCATTTATCTTAGCTATTTCTTTTGGCATTTATTTAGCAAATGGACAAGTCTTGTTTGGTGATAATCCTGAAGAAGTATTGTCTTTAACTAGCACACTTATATATTTTGGAGTGGCTCTAGCTGGCTTTATCCCTCTTCTTGTTATCAATTTAATTAGAAAGAAATATCGCCCTAACTACGTTATTTTAGGTTTATTTACTTTACTTATAATAACTTTAGTTATTTCTTTATTAACATTCCCTGATCACGTTATTTATTCATATAATGGGATTAAAAATAATCCTTGTTCATTCATTTTTTATATCTCGACTGAATTAAGGGCTACTTTTATCATTCAAGCTGTTGCTTTTGCTTTAACAGGTTTTATCTTAATTGATTTTCCTTATCAATTATTTAGATTAAAGCCATTCTTAACGATATTATCATCTTTAACAATTATTGCAGTGTTAACCTTCCAGATTCTTTCATTTATTAAAGAAGGTAGTCAATATATTGAATTCTTTTCAATATCTTTATTTAAAATAAAAGAGAATTTCGCGATTAAATCCGTCTTTGTTAATTCAAATATATTTGCCTTTATTTTAACTCTTGGCTTAATCGCAGTTATATTCATGCATTATTTATATAAGAAATGGTGGATACTTTTATTCACCCTTCCAATATATATAAATATTATATTTACAGTCTGTAGAAGCTTAATTATTTTGAATTTTGTTTTGCTTCTAATTTATTTAGCTACTGCTATTGCTAGAAAATTAGCCCATAATAGGCGAATTAAGACCATTTGCATGCTGGCGGTGATATTTATCCTATTTATGGTCTTTGGTGGCCTTAAAATCGCTTTAATTAATTCCACAAATCATTCTGATTTCGTTGCTTTCTTATTCGATAATGGTTCCTTAGGATTTTTAGCAACTAGAAATTATATGTGGAAGATATCTTCTATATGTATTAATTATGGCAATTGGGGTTTAGGAGTCGGTTATAACTTATTTGGTGAAATCCTCTTTAGAATGAATGCTTCAGATTTAGAATCTAAATATGTCGCGGTTAGAGGATCACATAATTTCGCTTTAGAATATATCGGTAATGGTGGAATCATCACCTTGCTTATCGTTTTAGCGATTTTATTTATGATTATTTATCTTGCCATTAAATCATTTAAGAAAAATAAAACCTTGATGGCATTATCATTAACTTTAATAACTTTATTTAGTACTTATTCCCTCATCGAAAGTGGCTCATTTATTATTCCTAAATCATATGAATTTGTCGCGCTTAATCTATTTATAATTTCCCCGATATTAATGACATATAAAAATAAGGAAGCAAATTAAAAGAGAACCTCAGATTAATTGAGATTCTCTTTTCATTAAATTTTTGCTTTTCCGTATTCCCTATTCATGGCTTCAATGGTTACAACCCATTGTTTTCCATATTTACATACATCAATTCCTTGTTTTAGTTTTCCATACGCAATTGCTTTTCTTAAAGTTGATTCATTTAAACCCCACATCGATGTTGCGTCGTTCATCGACATTAATCCATCGAAATGCGTTTTAATTAATTTGCCATTATCCCATAATTCATCACAGGATAAATCGATTTGATCGTTCCAGATTACTCCTTTGCCCCCGATATCAACTTGAACTGCGTAAAATAATTCATTCTTTTTTAGTTTGTTAAAAATATCTCTCCAATCAAAAAGAGGTTTAACATCATATATTTTTGTGATGCCGACTGAGAATTGAACTAAAAGTTCATAATCATTTAATGGATAGACATTTCTAATTTTATGAAACATATTTTAATCCCCCTACTTTAATGGTTCTATTTCACGGAATATTTGCGTTTCCCACATTTCGAGCAGCTCATTTTTGTGAAGAGAAATCCATTCATTAACCATTGATATTATTCTTGGTGTTGGTTCTTTCTCTCCATCTATGATTTTCATGTCGTTAATTGTAATCGAGAACGTTTCTTCTCCATAAATAATGTGGACATGAGGTGGGTTGTGCTCTGTTGGTAGGAAATACATTCTAACTATAATTCCGTAGAATCTTGCCAACGTAGGCATTTTTTTACCTCCTTTCTATTTAAATAATATCACTTTATCGTGATTTTTCAATAGTTATTAAAAAAGATAGAGATTCATGCCTCTACCTTTTCATATTTAATTATTATTTAATAGATAACTTTTCAGCAAGTACAGGAAGAGATAAATCTTTTAGATTATCATTTTCCTTCATTTCGATTCTAAAGCCTTCATTCTTGTCATATCTTGGGATGACATGGACATGGAAGTGATAAACGCTTTGTCCAGCTTCTTTATTAACATTAGAGAGGATATTAACTCCTTTAGCCCCTAATTTAACGATTTGAGCTTGACCAATCTTTTGAGCAACATCCATAACCTTATGCATCGTCTCTTGAGGAGTTGATAAGAAATTATCTGAATGAGCCTTAGGAATGACTAAGACATGTCCTTTAGTAACTTGAGAAATATCTAAGAAAGCAAGGACATCATCATCTTCATAAACCTTATGAGAAGGAATTTCACCTCTAACTATCTTACAAAAAATACAATCTTTATGTTCCATAATTATTTACCTCTTATATAGAAAGGAGAGCGGAATTCGCTCCCCTAACTTATTAATCTTCGAATAAATCTGGATAAGTTTCCTTTAGATATTCGTAGACGGAAGTATCGTGATATACAAATGTATATAATTTGAGATATGAAGTATATGCATTTGTGGTATAGGTATCTTTAGTACCTAAGATCTTTGCGATATGTCTAGCGACTTCTTCGGTCTTGAAGGCATTAGCACCTTCATCCTTAAGATAAGATTTTTCGGAAGCTTTGTTTAATTTAGAAGTTGATGGAGCTTCTAAGATTTCAACGATGTAAAGCGCGCTGCCAGAAGTATCTCTTAAGATAAAGTTATATTTAGCATCGGAGACACTAGCAGGTGTTAAATAATAATGACCTTGAACTTCTTTGAAGTAATTTTCTGGATCATCATTATCCCAACCTTCATCAGCGGTTTTACCAAAGTCATTAGAGACTTTGATGTTGAATAATCTGTTTTTGATTTCTTCAGTTAAAGAAGAAAGAGAACCATCAGCATCATTTTTAACATACCAACCATCTTCAGAATAGTCATCGAGGGCTAAGTCTGTTAATTTTTGAATTAAGCCTTGTTCTTTGGATTGTTTACCATTATTGGTAAAACTATCGTATTGAGTGACATCATCACTTGAAGCGAATCTAGTGAATTCACCAACAACAGCCTTTTCATAATTCTTAAGAATTGAACCAAGTTTAGTCTTTTCATAGAATTTGAATTCATCACGAGCATTGTGGATGCTTTCGGCATAACCAGTTGGATCAGTGGTTTTGTCTGGGAAATTATAACCAAAATATTCTAAGGCAGAAGCGAACATTTCATCTTGTTCTTCGCTTGTAATGGTAATCTTTTCACATTTAGCTTCGAGATTAATAGCATCACCATAGATGGCATTTAAATCAGCTGTTGGAACAAGTTTTTCGACGACTGGTTTGCCTTCTTCAGTGTTAACACCTTCGATACCTTTCATCCAGCTAACTAACTTATCGTAGCTAACTTCGTGTCCTTTGGCAGATTCTGGAGCTAAATAAGTATCAGCAAATAAAGTTGCTAATCTATATGGAGTGTTTGGATCTTCAGCATCATAAGAGGCTTTAACAAAGTTAATCTTACGACCATAAGCACGTCCAAGAGCAGAATAGTTGTTGTCTAAAATATATTCTTCAACTAATTTGTCTTTATAGACATCTGGGATAAGTTTTCTAGTGATGTAATCATCATAAGTATCTTCGAAATTAGTTAAATATTGACGAACGTTATCCTCGTTGAATTTGGAATCGATGAAGATTTTCTTAAATTCGATGGTAGCTTTACCAGAATCATCAAATCCTTTGATGTCGTAATTATCTTGACGTTTTGCACGAGCATATTTTTCTTCAAGGAATTCAGTTTTATTGATTGTATCGCGGTAGGAATCGGAGGAGATTTCATCAAAGATGACCTTGTCGATACGTTCATTTAAATCTTTAAAGAAATATTCTAAACGTGATAATTGGATCTCTTCAGCAGTTGTATTCTTCTTTGAAGCTGTATCTTCATCATCGTCTTTTTTAAATTCGTGAGCATATTTCTCGATGTGAGCTTTAGCTTTTTCTTTATTGATAAGACCGCCAGTGAAGACTTCTTTGAATTCGGCATATGTACCAAATTCCTTTTCAGCAATCTTTTCAAGTAAAGAAGCGACGACTTTTTCGTTTTTATTTGAGACTAATGCATCATAAATTTCGCCTAATTTATTTTCATCATCCTCAAAGGTATTGCCGTCTTTAACGACAATTGGTGTTTCGTAATTGGCAGGTATAGCTGTGATGTTATCGCATGATGCGAGCACAAAGGCACCTGAAAGAGCGAAAATACCTGTTAAGAGAAATCTCTTAGTTGTGTTTCTTGCCATCGTTGCATAAACCTCCAATTTCTTCCCAATCAGCATCACCGGTGTGATTTTGGCCAAAGCCAATAGCACAGGTCTTGCTAATTGTCTTATTCTTTTGAATGGAAACAGCTTGTCTTAAGTTTTCAATGTAGTTAATCCATTTGTTTTCCCATTCAACAGTTTCGTTGTAGTCTTTGTTTTGTTCGCTACGAGCCATCCATTTATAGAATTCGTTAGCGAAATCTTCATCTTGGAAAGCAAGCTTTCCAGCCTTCATATATTTCTTGAAGATGAAGTGTTTTAAGCCATCGGCATCATATCCTTTAATAGCGGATAAGACTTCTTCGGCTCTTGATTGATAAGTATCCTTATTTCCTGAGAAGTTAACGTATGTTTGAAGTTTTTCTACTTTGTCACCGACATTATATGTTGGATATAAAGCTTGTGATGGGAAATAAGTTGTGTAGTAATTTTCAAGTGAAGCAACGGATGCATCGCTTGCATCACCATTTACAAATTCGAATGGTGAACGGTTGACGACGATGAAGTGGATACCTTGATAACCACCTTCGCCAGCGGAACCACCTCTAACGACTAAGATTGGTCTATAAACGACTTTGTTTCCAAGTTTAGCGCTAGTAGCAAGATATGTTCCTTCAAAATTAACACCATCTTTATCTTTATCGAATGTATGGAAACCAGTACCTTCTTTGACCATTCCTTCTTCATCACCAAGGAAGACGGAATCAGCCTTTGTATAAACTTCTGTACCAATTTCATCGTAATATTTGCTATCAGCAAAATGCTTTTTAGCTTTTAATGGAGTAACCATTGCTAAAGAATGACGATTGAAGAAATGGTTGAAGAAAATATTTCTTGGGAAGAAGTTGCTATCTCCATCATTAACTTTTTGATCTTGATAACCTAATTCTCTTTCAGCATTTGATTGAAGGATTTCGAATGCGCCATAAGGAATGGTAGCAAAGCCATCTTCACCTGAAAGTGTGTCTTCATCAAGGTGTGAATATTTTTTATAATCTTTTACTAAATCTTCATCGAAGTTCATGGAAATCTTACTAGCTTGTGCTTCAGTAGTTTTTCCATATAAATTCTCGTATGCGTATAAAGCAAATTTGAATTCATCGATGTAAGTAGCGGTTTTGTCCATATCAACTAAACCGAGATCGCCACGAGTGGCAGAGTCGTCACTTAAAGCAGCGGTATCAGCAAATGAGTTATAGACATTTTGTCTAAGAGCATCAGCAACGGTGAATAATTTCTTAGCATTAGCTTGAGAAATAACTGCATTAGCATAGTTTGTTGAATCAGAGTCTTCGATTTTGACTAAGATATGTGAAACGTGATATGGAACTTTCTCAGCGAAGTAACCATCCCATGGAATATCATCATAGAAATGATTTGGATCAGCAATTGAGCTAGTACCACTTTTGAGAATCTTCATGTTGGTGTCGACTTTCTCAAAATTATCATTGAAAGTTTCTTCTTCGTATTGATAAAGATAATAATCGAAGAGATCGCTTTCGTTTTCACAATTTTTCTCGCTTAAGATGGCGGAGAATTCTGTGTCATAAGAAGTGCCATTTGATTCAGCTTTCTTGGAAGCAGTTTGTTTATCACCATCAACTGCAACTTGAGCTTTTGTTTTTAATCCGGCGAGTTGTTCACTTCCGAAATGATCATTATCTGGATCTTTTTCGGTGAAGTAGTTCTTAACGATTAATTTATAAACAGCATCAAAGACAACTTGATAGTTGCTGGAATCTTTAAATTCATCGTTATAAAGATCATCGGCAGTATAAGAAATTACTGTGCCGTCTTCGCCAGTGTAGGTTAATATGACGCCATCAGGTGAATATGTTACATCGCTACAGGCGGCTAAGGCACCGACTGAGAGGACTGCAGACATTAGACCAATGGCTAATTTGGATTTTCTCATATTTTCCTAATTTCCTCCTTTTTCAAACATAGTGAGATTATTTTATGACTTTACTTGTATAAATACAACAACAATTTATTCTTAATTCAATAGATTAATCTATTATATGTAACAAAATTGCTTATTTTTCAGTTTTTATTCAAAAACTTTGTTTTTGGTCATATTTTTTATAATATCATTTTACTTTTCAAAAATACTAATTTACAATAGTTGCGCTTTCAAGGAGAGTTAGCGTATGTCAAAACTAATTATTAAAGATTTACATGTCGCAGTAAAAGACAAAGAAATCCTTAAAGGATTATCTATTGAATTTGATACTGATAAAACCGTTGCATTGCTCGGTCCAAATGGCAATGGTAAATCAACCCTTTTACAGACTATTATGGGTAACCCAAATTATGAAGTTATAAGTGGTTCTATTTATTATGATGATAAAGATATACTAAAACTTTCTACTGATGAACGTTCAAAACTCGGAATTTTTCTTGGCATGCAATATCCAAGTGAAGTTCCTGGCGTTAATAACTCTGACTTTTTGAAAGCCGCTTTAAATGCTCATCGAGAAAAACCTATCTCATTATTTGAATTTTATAAAACTCTCAATAATGCCTATGAAGAAATGCATATTCCTTTTGAAATGGCTAATCGTAATTTAAACGAAGGTTTCTCTGGTGGTGAAAAGAAGAAAAACGAAATTCTTCAAATGTTAATCCTTAATCCAGATTTAGTTCTTCTTGATGAAATTGATTCTGGTCTAGATGTTGATGCGATTCAAATTGTTGGCTCAACGATAAAAAAAGAACAGACTAAACGCGGCTTTGTCATCGTTAGTCATTACGCGAAATTATATGAATTAATAAATGTTGATGAAGTTTATGTTTTAGTTAATGGTATCGTCGCGAAAAAAGGCGATAAGTCATTAATTAAAAAGATTGATAAAGAAGGTTATGAATGGCTTAAAGACGAAGGAATCGAATTCCCAAATGAAGAAAAAATGAGTTCAGTTAGCATCGGAACTTGTGCGACAAAAGAAGCCTTAAAAAAATAAAATGAATATTCAAAAAATCTCCATAAATAATAAAGAAAATAAAACCATCGAATTAGATGAATTTTCAGCATTAGATATTGAGGTTTTAAACGGTTCTCACCTCACTCTTAAGCTTGCAAATTTTTCTAAGCAAGAAAATATCAAAATCTCTGCAAAAGTTGGAAAAGATTCGACTCTTGCAGTGATTTTTGCAGATTTTTCTCAATCTAATATTAATGTCAAATCTCGAGTAAATTTGATTGAAGAAGGTGCGAATTGCTATTGGCATTTAGCCACTCTTTCTAACTCTTATTTTAAGAAGATTTTTGATGTTTCTTTTATTCATGAAGTAGGTCACACAATCGCTTATATGGATAATTATGGAGTTGCTAAAGATAAATCAGAAATTGTTTTCTCCGGAATCAATCATATTTATAAAGGTGCTAAACAATCTGATACAAAGCAAAATGCGAAAATAATCGTATTTGATAAAGAAGCTCATGGAGTTGCTTCTCCAATTCTCAAGATCGATGAAAATGATGTAAAAGCTTCTCATGGAGCGGTTGTTGGTCAACTTAATAGTGATCACATGTTCTACCTTATGACGCGCGGATTATCTAAAGAAGATGCACGCACAGTTATCACAATGGGCTATCTTAAGCCAATATCAGTCAACTTTTCTGAAGAAATTCAAAATCGTATAAGCAAAGCAATTACGGAGGCTATGTAATGATAGATCCTTATAAGATTAGAAAAGATTTTCCAATGTATGTTAACAAAGTTAAGATGCAAAATCATGACCTTGTATTTTTGGATAATGCTTCAACAACTTTTAAACCTCAATGCGTTTTAGATGCAATCAACCAATATTATGGATTTGAAACAAGTAATTCTCATCGAGGAGATTATGATTTATGTAACAACGCTGATGAATTAATTAAATCAACTCGAAGATTAGTTGCAGATTTCATTGGGGCAAATCCAAAAGAATGCATCTTCACAACTGGCGCAACCAATTCACTTAATTTAATTGCATATGGTTATGCTCGTAAACATTTAACCAAAGATGATGAGATTCTTATTTCGGTTGAAGAGCACGCTTCGAACTCTTTACCTTGGTTTGAGGTTGCAAAAGAGATCGGATGCAAGATTTCTTATATTGAACTTGATAAAGAAGGTCGAATTACTTTAGAAAAGGTTAAGGAAGCTATTAATGAGCATACGAAATTGATGTCATTTGCTCAAGTTAGCAACGTTATGGGCTATGAAGTAGACGTTAAAGCAATCACTGAATATGCTCACTCCAGAGGAGTATTAGTTTCTTTAGATGGAGCGCAAAGCATTCCTCATAACAAAATAAATGTCAAAGAATTAGATATCGATTTCTTATCTTTCTCTGCTCATAAGATGTGCGGTCCAACTGGAGTTGGAGTACTTTATGGAAAGAAAGAATTACTCGAAAAAATGAAACCTGTTTTTGTTGGCGGAGGTAATAACGTAACCTTCTCTCCAGAACATACGGTTACATATTTAGAAGTTCCTTATATTTTTGAAGCAGGAACACTTAATATTGAAGGCATTTTAGCATTCAAAGCAGCGATTGAATATATCAACAAAATTGGTATTGAAAATATTCATGAATATGAGCAATATCTCCGCAAATATGCGATGAAACGCATGATGGAAGTCGAAGATATCATCATCTATAATCCTAATGCAGAAGCTGGAATTATAACTTTCAATTTGAAGAGTGTTTTCGCTCAAGATTTAGGAACATATTTGAACTCGAAAGGTATTGCGGTTAGGACTGGTCAACACTGTGCTAAAATGCTTCCTTTATTTTTAGGAACACCAGCTACCGTTAGAGTGTCTTTATATTTTTATACAACTAAAGAAGATATCGATTTATTAGTCGAAACTTTAAAGACAGGAGGTAATTTCTTAGATGCCTATTTCGCTTAATCCCCAAATGATGAGACAAATCATCATGGATCATTATGAAAATCCTCAATATAAAAAAACTCCTTCTAATAAAGAAGATTTTAAACAATTTCATATGTCATCATCTAATTGTATTGACGATATAATCGTCTATGCTTTGGAAAAAGATGGAATCATTAAAGAATGTTATTGGGATGGAGTGGCTTGCACTATTTCAACAGCCTCAACCGATATTATGTGCGGATTAGTTATTTCTAAATCTTTAAAGGATGCAACATATATCATTGAACAATATAAACATATGATTCACGAAGAAGAATTTGATGATTCAGTATTAGACGAAGCTATTGCTTTTGTTAATACTGCTAAGCAAGCCGCACGTATTAGATGTGCGACGATTGGCTATGATGCCTTAGAGGAAATTATTTGTCACCATGAGCACAAATAAAAAAGATTTTGAACAAGAATATAAATATGGTTTTAAAGACAAAGATGTCTCGATTTTTAATACTGGAAAAGGTTTAACCGAAGAGATTGTTCGTGAAATTTCTAAATTAAAAAACGAGCCAGATTGGATGCTTGAATTTAGACTTAAATCTTTTAAAGCATTCAAAGAACTCCCAATGCCTTCTTTCGGTCCAGATTTATCTTTCTTAGATTTTGATTCATATACTTATTTCACTAGACCAAGTGCTAAAGTTGAAAAGAATTGGGACGATGTTCCTGAAACTATTAAGAATACCTTCCAAAAATTAGGTATTCCAGAAGCTGAACAAAAATACTTAAGTGGCGTAACCACTCAATATGAATCGGAAGCCGTTTATCATAACATGCTTAAGGAAGTTGAGGATAAAGGTGTCATTTTCCTTTCGACTGACCAAGCTTTAAAAGTTTGCCCAGATATAATGAAGAAGTATTTTAATACTGTTGTCCCATATCGCGATAATAAATTTTCAGCCTTAAATGGAGCAGTGTGGTCTGGTGGATCATTTATCTATGTACCTAAAGGGGTTAAATTAGATAAACCTCTTCAATCATATTTTAGAATCAACAATGAAAAATCAGGTCAATTTGAAAGAACTTTAATTATTGTTGATGAAGGGGCCGATGTTCATTATGTAGAAGGTTGTACTGCTCCTATATATTCAAAAGACTCTTTACACGCTGCCGTTGTTGAAATCATTGTTGAAAAGAATGCTAAATGTCGATATTCAACAGTTCAAAACTGGTCAAATAACATTGTTAACTTAGTTACTAAAAGAGCATTAGTTAGAGAAAATGGACAAATGGATTGGATTGATGGAAATATCGGTTCACAAACAAATATGAAATATCCAGCTTGTATTTTGGCTGGCGAAGGCGCGAAAGGAAACTGCATTTCAATTGCTGTTGCTGGTAAAGGTCAATATCAAGATGCTGGTGCTAGAATGATTCATTTAGCAAGTAACACATCTTCAACCATTATTTCTAAATCAATTGTTAAAAATGGTGGTGTCGCTAATTACCGAGGATCAGTTAAGCATATGAAAGGTGCTTTAAACTGCAAATCACACGTTGAATGCGATACTTTAATTTTAGATGACATCTCTAAATCGGATACTATTCCAACTAATTTAGTTCAAAATAATACTTCATTTATTGAACACGAAGCTACTGTATCAAAGATAAATGAAGATCAATTATTCTATTTGATGTCTAGAGGTATTTCTAGAAAAGACGCTACTCAAATGGTTATTATGGGCTTTATTGAACCATTCTCTAAAGAACTTCCAATGGAATATGCTGTTGAATTAAATCAATTAATCAAAATGGATATGGAAGGTAGCGTTGGATAATGAAAGATTATCAAGTAATCGTCGTTGGTGGTGGTCACGCTGGAGTAGAAGCTTCTCATGCTGCTGCAAAGATGGGCTTATCTACTCTTTTAATCACCCTTAATAAAAAGATGATTGCAAATATGCCTTGTAATCCTTCGATTGGTGGTTCCGCTAAAGGTATTGTCGTTAGAGAAATCGATGCCTTAGGTGGACTAATGGGTATTGCAGCTGATCATGAATATTTACAAATGAAAATGCTCAATACTGGTAAGGGTCCAGGAGTGCAATGTTTAAGAGCCCAAGAAGATAAATTTTCTTATCCTCATTATGTTCAATATTTATTAGAAAACACTGCAAATCTCGACATTATTGAAGCAGAAGTCGTAGGAATTGATTATCTCAATGATGTCGTAAGAGGTGTCATTTTAAAAGATGGAACAATTATAAAATCAAAGGCCGTTATCATCTCTACTGGTACCTACATGGAATCTAGAATTCTTAGAGGAAATAAATCAATATCTGCTGGTCCAGATGGAGAAAATCCTTCGATTGGATTATCTAAATCTCTACAAGAAATGGGTTTAGAAATATTTAGATTAAAAACAGGTACTCCTCCAAGAATTAAGAAGAGTTCAATTGATTTTTCTCAAAGTGTTATTCAAGAAGGTATGGAAGGTAATTATGCTTTCTCATATTTAACAAAAGAATTTAAACCATTAAGCGAACAACTTCCTTGCTATTTGATTTATACAAACGAAGAGACACATAAAATAATCAAAGATAATTTAGATAAGACTGCTACTTATAATGGTTTACAAACCGGTGTTGGTCCTAGATATTGCCCATCTATCGAATCTAAAGTAATGACTTTTATTGATAAAAAAAGACATCAATTATTTTTAGAACCAGAATTTAAAGATGGTGAATCTATTTATTTACAAGGTTTTTCTACTGCGATGGAAGAATCAATTCAAGAAAAGATGGTTCATTCTTTAAAAGGATTAGAACATGCTGAATTTTTAAAATATGCTTATGCAATTGAATATGATGCTTTAGTACCTACTCAATACGATTTAACTTTAAAAGTTAAGAAATATAAAGGACTTTATGGAGCGGGACAAATATGCGGAACAAGTGGCTATGAAGAAGCTGGTGGACTAGGTTTGGTGGCAGGTATCAATGCTGCTTTATATGTTTTAGGCAAAGAACCATTCATTCTAAAAAGAAATGAATCGTATATTGGTGTAATGATTGATGACATTGTTACTAAAGGAACATTAGAACCTTATCGATTATTATCATCTCGGGCCGAATATCGTTTACTTCTTCGTCATGATAATGCTGATATTAGATTAACTCCTTATGGATATAAACTTGGTTTAATTGATCAAGATAGATATGATAATTTCTTAAAGAAAAATGAGAATGTTAACATAGTTAAAGAAATACTTTCTAATGTTCATTTAGGATCATCAAAAAGAGTCAATTCATATCTCGAAGAAAAAGGCTTGCCTATCTTAAGAGCAGGTGTTTCAGGATTAGAATTTTTAAAACGTCCTGAAATTCATTATGAAAATGTTCGCGATTTAATTCCGGAAGTTAATGAAATCGAATTAGATTATATCGGAGTGATGCAACTAGAAGTTTCAGTTAAATTCGAAGGCTATATTAAAAGAGAAGAAAATGAAGCAAATTCATTCTCTAAATTTGAAGATTATAAATTGCCAGAAAACATCGATTATTTAAATATGGATGGATTAGCTTTGGAAGCTAGACAAAAATTAGATAAGATTCGTCCATCAACAATTGGGCAAGCTGGAAGAATATCTGGAATTAATCCTACCGATATTTCTGTTTTAATATTAAACTGGAAACGAATGAATAAATGAAACTTTTAGAACAATATGGATTAAATGAAAAACAGATCTCTAGCTTTGCTAAATATAGAGAATTACTTTTATCTTGGAACGAAAAATTCAATTTAACCGCGATTACCGATTTAGATGAAATTGAAGAAAAACATTTTATTGATTCTTTATATTTAGATAAATATCTTGATTTAGATAATAAAACATTATTAGACGTTGGCTCAGGCGCTGGTTTTCCAGGAATACCACTTGCTATTGCTCATCCTAATTTAAAAGTTACCTTATTAGAATCAAATGGTAAAAAAGTATCGTTTTTAAAAGAGGCTATTAAAGTTCTTCAATTAGATAATGTTGAAGTCGTTCAGTTTAGAGCAGAAGAATTTAAACGCCGGGAAACTTATGATATCGTCACGGCTAGGGCGGTTAAAGAACTTAATATCTTATTAGAAATCACTTTCCATTTAGTTAAGGTTGGTGGCTATTTTGTGGCCTATAAATCTAGTGCAATTGATGAAGAAATTAAAAGAGCCCAAAAGGCATTTAAAGCTCTTGAAATAAGCGAGTTTTGCAAAAAAGAATATAAATTACCAAAATCAAAAGATAATAGGGTTTTGCTGTTGATTTTAAAGCAAAAGTCCACCAAAAAGAAATATCCAAGAACTTATTCTCAAATTGTTAAAGCACCTTTATAAATCTCGTGCTATAATATATATGTTTCAGGGCAGGGTGAGATTCCCGACCGGCGGTAAACTCCGCGAGCCAATAGGCTGATCTAGTGAGATTCTAGAAGCGACAGTATAGTCTGGATGGAAGAAATATTTTATTTAATTTAACTACCCTGAAACGAAAGGGTATTTTTTATGAATAATACAGTTCGTTTCATTGTTAGAGTTGCTATCTTTGGAGCAATTGCGGGAGTACTTTATGCTGTTCCTTTTTTAGCTTTTAACATTCCGCTTTTCCCACCTTTTTTAAAATTTCATTTTGATGAAATCCCTTTATTAATTGCTGG
>CAMOEQ010000010.1 GCA_946612405.1 uncultured Erysipelotrichaceae bacterium
AACCATATCCCACTAAGAAGCAGTTTTCTTTTAATGTTTTACCAACATAATCAATATGGATATCTTCACATCTCGCATATTCTTTATCGAATAATGCACAGATGATAATTCTCTTTGGTTGATAATTAGCGTTTAAATGATCAATAAGATATTTCATAGAAATACCTGTATCAACAACGTCTTCAACAACCACGACTGTACGGTCTTTAATATCCATATCGAAATCTTTTTTCAGATTGATTTTGCCTGTTGTTTGCACACCAGCATAAGAAGAGATTTGAATGAAATCTGTGTAAATAGGTCTATCGATACGCTTGATTAAATCAAACATAAAGTTCAAAGCACCCTTCATGACTCCTAAGAAGAGAGGGGTTTTCTCTTCATTTTCCAAATCTTTAGAAAGTTTGGCACCGATATCGTTGCAGATATCTTGGATTTGTTTTTCTGATAAAACGATTTCACGATTTTTTCTCATACTTTTGCCTCCTAGTGTAAACAAAACGAATCAGGAATTATTATTCCCATTCAATAGTGGCTACTGGTTTATTACTTAAATCATATAATACACGATTTACGCCTTTAACTTCAGATAAAATTCTGTCTCTTATCTTTTCTAATACAGAATAAGGTATTTGTTCAATTGTTGCGGTGACAGCGTCAACACTGTTAATCGCGCGGATAACAACTGGCCATTCAAATGTTCTTTTGCCATCTTTGATACCGGTTGATTTAATTGATGGGACGATTGTGAAATACTGCCACACGTGTTTATCTAAACCCGCTAAAGCAAATTCTTCTCTTAAAATAGCGTCGCTTTCTCTAACAGCTTCTAATCTGTCTCTTGTAATTGCGCCGACACATCTCACACCCAAACCTGGACCTGGGAATGGTTGACGATAAACCATGCTATGTGGTAAACCTAACGCTTCACCAACACATCTCACTTCGTCTTTATATAATAATTTGACTGGTTCAACGAGTTCAAAATTGAGTTCTGGTGGAAGACCACCAACGTTATGATGGGCTTTAATGCCTTTGCTTTCTAAGATATCTGGATAGATAGTTCCTTGGCCTAAGAAAGCAATACCGTTTAATTTCTTAGCCTCTCTAGCGAAGACATCAATGAAGATTTTACCAATGATTTTTCTTTTTTGTTCTGGATCTTCAACACCCGCTAAAGCATCTAAGAATTCATCAACTGCATCAACATAAATGAGATTAGCGCCGAGTTGTTCTTTAAACACTTTAATAACTTGATCACTTTCACCTTTTCTTAATAAACCATGGTTCACGTGTACACAAGTTAAATTATTACCGATTGCTTTAATCAATAAAGCGGCACAAACTGATGAATCGACACCGCCAGAAAGCGCTAATAGTACTTTTTTATCTCCGACTTGTTGTTTAATTTCTTTGATTTGTTCTTCGATGAATGCATCAGCTAATTCTTTTGAATTGATGCGTTTCATGTTTGGATCTCTGACATTGCCGTTCATTTTCATACCCCCTACCAACGAACTTCGTCTACTATATCAAATAATTTAATAATTTCTTCAGATGGCTCTTCCCATTTATTCATGAGCATTTCTAATTGATCATCAGGAACAATTGATTCAATGTTTCTTTGTTTATTGTAGAAACGGATTTGCTCTTCTGTTCTTGGGAATAAAACCAATTCGTATCTATCAAATTCAGGATTATCTTTAACATATTTTTCTCTTAAAACATTAAGATCGTTTAAAGCATCTAAAATGACAATCGCGTCTTCATGCTTTTGAGCGTATTCATGAATCCTTAAAGAAAAAAGCTCCCACACTTCTTTTTGTTTTGAAAAGTCTTGGGTTTGACCAGTTAGTTCAAAACGAATCTCATCACTAGAGACAATAAAAGCATCGGGATGTTCTTCCTGAAACTTTTTAGCCCAAGTAGATTTACCACTTCCAGGCATTGCAGATAAAATGATTAGTGTTTTCATTTCCACCTCCAGCATGGTTGAACGAAATTACTACTTTGGAACTTTTAAAATAAATAAAAAAGTTCCTATGCAATAATCATAAAATTGTCAGGAACTTTTATAAAGCAAAAAATGTAATTTTTTTATATTAATATAAGCCTGGTTTATAAATGCCTTTATCCACTAAGTCTTTTAAGGCTTTAACAACACCTGGTTTGTCTTCTTTATAAGTCACGCCAAACCACACTGATGGAGTGGATAATAAGCGAACTGTAGCTTTGTTTTCATGAACTAATTCATCTACGACTGTTGGAATTAAGAATTCTGATTTAGGAACATTGATATTATCTTTTAACCAGATTGGGAATTTCTTACCTAGTTCTGCGATTAAATCTTTGTTGAAGCAGAACAAGTTCATAGAAACTAATTGTGATGGTTCAGTTTCAAAAACTGGTGAGCCATCTAATGGTTCGCAAACAACTTTATCGCCTTTAGCGTAAATGCTAGATTCGATTAATTTTGTTAATAAGCCTTTATCGTCTTCAAAGGCCACACCTCTTTTAACCGCGCCATTTTCAGTCATAGTGTTTCTAGCTTCAAAAGCCACGATAGCGTATTTACCTTTGCTATCTTTTGGAAGAGATTTTAAATAGTTATAAGCAACTTCATATGTCTCTCTTCCATAGAAATCATCGCCGTTAATAACGATAAAGTCTTCTTTAATTAAGTCACGTGCCGCATAAATTGCATGAGCGGTACCCCATGGTTTTTCTCTGCCTTCTGGACATTTGAAACCTTCTGGTAAATCGTTTAAATCTTGGAAAGCATATTCAACTTTGATGATCTTTTCCGCTCTTTTACCAATTGTGTCTCTAAAAGCTTCATAAAAATCTTTCTTGATGATGAAGACGACGCTTGTAAAACCAGCGCGTTTTGCATCGTAAATAGAATAGTCCAATAAGAAATTATTGAATTCATCCATTGGTTCCATTTGTTTGAGGCCACCAAAACGGCTACCCATGCCTGCGGCCATAATAACTAATTGCATGTTTATATCTCCTTTTTTCTAAAAGAACAATGCTGCTGCACCAATCTTGCCTGAATCGTATCCTAATTCAGCAGGAACGACTTTGACTTCTGGTGTCATTTTATATCCGTAATTACGATCTTTAATATACTTATTAACTCTATCAAATAAATAATCGCCAGCATTAGCAATACCACCAGATAAAACGATGACGTTTGGTCTAAAGATATTGCAAAAATTCAAAATGCCTTCACCTAAATATTTAATGTAATTATCTAAAACTTTAATAGCAACTGCGTCACCTTGTTTAGCGGCGTCAAACGGTACTTTGCCACCCACTAAATCAATATCAGGACAAACTTTCCATAATAATGATCTTTTATTGAGTTGCATGGCTTTTTTAGTTTCTCTAATTAATGCAGTCGCGGAGGCATAGGTTTCCAAACAACCTTTTCTGCCACATGTACATGGTTCTCCATCCACAACGATAACAGAGTGACCTAATTCAGCACCTTTGCCTTCATTGCCTTCAAATAATTTACCGTTAATGATAATTCCGCCACCAACACCAGTGCCTAAAGTAAGCATAATGACTGTTTCATAAGCTTTTCCAGCACCATATTTTGCTTCGCCTAATGATGCGGCATTAGCGTCGTTAGTTAATCTCACTGGATAAGGTAATACTTCGCGGAAAAGATCAGCGACGTGTAGGTCTTCCCAACCTAAATTATTCGCGTAATTAACGATTCCGTTTTTAACATCTAATGTGCCAGGACTGCCTATACCAATACCAGCAATCTTGTTTTCTAATCCATTAGCAGCAATATATTCTTTAACTATTTCCGCTAATTTGCGAATAGTGATTTCTCCTGGTTCACCTTTGACAAAGGGCATGGAGAATTTTTCATATACTCTACCATTTGAATCGACAGCTGCCCCTTTAATAGACATACCACCGATATCAATTCCAATCGCTATCATATGATCTCCTTTTTATAAGTTTTTAATGTTATAAAACACAAAGTTGTTGTCATTATCAATATAACCAACTTCTTTTCCTTTAATGATGATGTAACCATCTTCATCAACATGTCCAATTTTTTGTTGGTTGTAAGAAATAATTCCTTCTGGAGTAATGTCGGCGAATTTTTGACGATTGATAAAAATTCCTTCTCTATCGATATAGCCAATCATTTGTTCGCCAACAAAGACGTTTTTTCCAAAAGATTCAACAATTTGCATAATTATTTACCATGTTTTTCCACAAATGGGCCAACTTTTTCACCATCGCCAATTGTGACATCGCTTAAATCAGCAAAGACGATTTCTGAATCATTGCCAACTTTAACATCTTTTAAGACAACATTTGGTCCAATGATACAGGCTTCGCCAATTTCTGAATGTCCAAGAATTGTGGTGTTTGGACGAATAATGGTGTCTTGACCGATTTTAACATCTGGGGATATATAAGTAGTGCTGCTGTGATCCATAGAAACACCAGAAAGCATCAATTTGTTATTGATACGTTTGCGCATAATCTTAGTCGCATATGCTAATTGGACACGATTGTTAATGCTATAAACTTCTTTCATTTCTTCAGCAACGAAGACACCAACGTGATAATCATCGTTAATTAATAATTGCACTAATTCAGAAAGATAGAATAAGTGTCTAGAATTATCGACTGATAACCTTTCAATGTATTTAAATAAGAGTTCATTATCAACGATACAAATACCAGTGTTTACTTCGTTAATTTCATATTCACCAAAGGTGCAATCGCTTTCTTCTCTAATAGCTAAGATACGATTGCTCTTTTCTTCTCTTAAGATACGTCCATAACCTTTTGGATTATCTAAAACTGCGGAAACAACAGTCATATCATATCTATTTTTTTCGTGAATATGGAAAATGGAACGTAATGTTTCTGTTTCTACTAGTGGGGTGTCACCATAGATAACTAATGTTTGACCTGGTTTGCCTTCCAAGAATTGTTTCGCTTGTAAAACAGCGTGACCAGTGCCTAATAATCTCTTTTGCCAAACGACTTCAGATTCATTTTCCACTAATTTGGCAGTTAATTCTCCACCAAAGCCAACAACAGTAACGATTTGTTTTGGATCAAGAGGTTTAACTGCATCAATAACGTAGTTAATGATTGGCTTTCCTAAAATTGGATAAGAAACTTTTGAATGCTCTGGGTCACGGGAATTCATTCCTGTGCCTTTACCAGCGGCTAAAACAACAACATATTTGTCCATGGTTAATCTCCTTTATTTCATAACCTTTGCGATTTCTACTTCGTATTTATTTTCAAGTTTTCTAAGTAATCTAACTAATCTCTTTTTATCAGTGCTTAATGCAAAAACAGCAGAACCAGAACCTGTAACTTGCACAATATCTAAGCCTTCTTGTTTTAACTCATCAATTACACCTTGAATTGCAGGCACTAATTTAATAGCAGGTTCTTGAAGTGCGTTAGAGATGTTTTTAGCTAATAATTCATCATCGCCTTCTTCTAAAGCTTTGATAACAGCATCGATATCACATACTTTTAAGTCCATTGTGTCTGATAAGTTATAAACTTCTCTAGTGGAACAGCCTAATTCTGGCTTAACTAATAGAACATAGTAATTATTTTTTACGGTAATTGGAGTTAAAATTTCACCAACACCTTGCACTCTAAGAGGTTTGCATTTAATAAAGAATGGGATATCGCATCCTAGAGTTTTACCAACATTAATTAATTCTTCATCAGTTGCGCCTAGTTTAAGAATGGAATTAACAGCTTTCATAGTGAAAGCGGCATTAGATGATCCACCACCTAAACCCGCTTGAATTGGAATTACTTTATGAATTAAAACTCTAAACTTATCTTCGAAATGATAAATGCTTTGTAGTTTTTCTATAGAAAAAGTTGCTAGGTTGTAATTAAATGTGCCAAGGGAAAAATCATCCATCGTCACGAAATTATCTGTGGTGTTTTTAAGTTTAGAAATTACCAAAGAATCGTGAAGTGAAATTGGTAACATGACTGAATCGATTTCATGAAAACCATCATCTCTTTTTTTGGTAATGTTTAAACTGATATTAATTTTTGCAAAACTACGAATATGTAATTCTTTCATAAGCATTACTATAATAACGTATTACAACACTAATTATAAGTATTGTTTGCTATTTGACGCTTAGATAATCTGAAATTGCTAAATATATTTCAGGTGATAATTGTTCAGGACGAGATAAAGGATTGATGTTTAAAGCATCGCAAACACCCATGGCGGTTTCTTTATTTTTCAAATAATTTGTTAGGTTGTTCAAAATTGTTTTGCGTCTATTTAAAAACAGTTGTTTGGAAACTTTAAAAGCTAAAATAGCTTTATCGCGGTTTTTAGATGTATCTATATCAATTGAGAAAACAACAGAACTGCATTTAGGCGCTGGATAAAAAGACCCAGCTTTGACAGTAAATAATTTATTAATCTTGCCTAAAAGATGAATTAAAACAGATGTCGGGCCATACTCTTTACCAGCAACATCGTAAAAATGGGCAAATGTTTCATTTTGAATCATAAAAACCATTCTCTGTGCAACTTTGGCGTTAAGCAAGAAATATTGAATTGCTTCAGTTGTGATGTTGTAGGGTAAATTACCCAATACCTTAGTATAAGTAGAAACGTTTTCTTTTCTAATATCATTTTCTACAATTTTGATATTTGAATCTTGATACACAATCGATAAGAAATTAATCATTCTTCTATCTATATCAATTGCAGTAACTTCAATGTTCTGATTCGACAAAAAATGAGTTAATGATCCTAATCCTGGTCCAACTTCAATAACTTTATCGCCATCATTAATATTTAAAGCTTGAACAATTTTTTTAGAAACTTCTGGTTCCACTAAAAAGTTTTGCCCGTAGTCTTTATCAGGTTGAAGGCTAGCTTTGTTAACGATTTCAAAAATGTTATTCCTATTTATTTCCATTTTTATACTCTTTAATTATCTCATTTAATTCATCTAATTGAATATTGTTGTAAATAAGTCTTTTTAACAACGTTTTATTATTACAAACACCAAGATTTAATCTATCACATACATATGATCTTAAATCTTTGTTTTCTATTATTCCTAAATTATATAAATCAGATTGTTTAATATAGGGGGAATAGGTGACATTATTCATGCAAAACGGCGTTAATTTTGATAATACTTCTTCAATATCGCATTCCGCTACACCGTTTTTTATGCCCCGCGTGCATTTGTTAATATCGACTTCTATATTAACTACATCGTGCAATAATTTGTTTATTTTTTTACGAATAGAAGCACCTGCTTCATCAGGATCTAAAAGAAGTAATACTGGTCTATCTTTTAAATAAGAGATAGTCGCTTCTGATAATTCATAGCCGTTAGTGATAACGATTTCAGAGGAGATATAATTTGATAGATAGGCAGCGTCTTCTTTACCTTCCACCACTAATATTCGATTTAAAAACATCTTCATATTTTAAAAAGATTACAAGAATTTTGATATAAAACATCAAGAAGGTGTTTTTTAGACATATCTCTAATTCTAGCTATTTCATCAATCACTAAAGATATATTCGCGGGTTCATTAACTGTTCCTCTTAATGGATGAGGTGAAAGATATGGACAATCTGTTTCAACCACTAATCTTTCAAGTGGTACTTCATAAGCAACTTCTTTAGGTGTTTTTGCATTTGTAAATGTCACTGGACCGTCTAATCCAATATATAAATTGAGGTTAATTATATCTTGAATATTTTCCACGCTTCCTGAATAGCAATGCATGACACCACTGTTCTTTGGTGGATGCTTTCTAAGTATTTCCAAAGTATCCATAAAAGCATCACGACTATGAATGGATATTGGTAATCCTACTTTATTAGCGAATTCGATTTGTTTTATAAAATATTCTTTTTGGATTTCTCTTTTATCTGGCTCTTTGGTCCAATGGTAATCTAGACCTATTTCACCAATACCAACCACTTTTGGATGTGTATATAAATTCAATGTTTTATATAGTATTTCATCGTTTATATCAAAAACATTTTCTGGGTGAAAACCAATAACCGCATAGATAAAATCGTATTGTTCGGCGATTTGAATGGCTAGTTTTGAGCTATTTTCATCCCAACCAATAACCACCATTTTTTCAACACCTGCTTGTCTTGCACGCGAAATAACATTATCTAAATCCTTAAATAATGCTTCGTCATTTAAATGGCAGTGTGTATCAACTATTTTCATTATTTTCCTACACAAAAACGGGAGAATATTTCTTTAGAAAGATCAATTTGATTAGCTTCACCTAAAATCTCTAATACTGCGGTATAAGCATCAAATAAAGAAGTAGCAATTAAATCAACCGTCAAGTCATTAAGAGCGTCTTCTTTGGCTTTTAATAAAGATTCTTTGGCCTTATTAAGTAAACCTAATTGGCGTGTGTTATTTAAAGCAGGTTTAGAGAAGACTTGTTCGTCAATACCTATTCTTTCCTTAATCACATCAATAAGTGGCTGTATTTGGTTATTTAAAGCGGAAATAGATAATTTATTATGTTTCTTATTGCTATCATCTTTGTTGTAAACAACAATTGGATTAAATTCTTTTGTATATTCTAAGATTTGTTGATCTTCTAAATCCAAATCACTAGAGCTATCTAAAACAACGACAACGATATCCGCTTCTTTGATGGTTTTTTTAGATTTTTCAATACCGATAGATTCTATTTTATCTTCGGAATCACGTATACCCGCTGTATCAAATAGATGCAAAACTACCCCATCGATATTAGCGTGACCTTCAACAACATCACGTGTTGTGCCAGCAATATCAGTAACAATTGCTCTGTCTTCACCTAAAAAAGCATTTAACAAAGAGGATTTGCCAACGTTTGGTTTACCAACCAAAGCAACCTTAACGCCTTCATTAATGATTTTGGCTTTTTGACCATCATCCACTAATGTGTCTATTTGTGGTAATAATTCATCCACGACTTCGATAATTTTGTCTTTATTAGCCACTTCGATATCCTCATATTCTGGATAATCGATATTAACTTCAATTAAAGAGAGAATATCAGCAATTTTAGTTTTAATTGGTCTAATTAAATCACTTGTTTTGCCATCCAAAGATAAAAGATTTAAGTTTTTAGCTTCTTTAGTGGTGGCGTTGATAACATCATTAATTGCTTCAGCTTGCACTAAATCAATTTTATTATGCATGTAGGCACGTGAAGAGAATTCACCATTCGTAGCCATTCTTGCACCATTTTTAATACATGTTTCAATTATTTGCTTATAAATAAGCGGTGAACCATGGCAAATGATTTCAACTGAATCTTCACCAGTAAATGATTTAGGACCTTTATACGCTAATAAAACAACATCATCGATTTTTTCATTATTATCGATGATATGACCATATAAAATGGTCTTTTCTTTAATATCTCTTAAGTCTTTAGAGAAGCATTTGCTGACCACCTCAAAAACATCATCACCTGATAATCTAACGATACCAAGTGCGGATTTTAATGGAGGAGTAGCTAAGGCAACAATTGTTTCAAACATAGGGATATTTGTAAAAAACACCACAAGGGTGTCTTTTATTCAACGTAAATAATTTGTACTTGTCTTTGGGCACCTTCACCAATGGATTCGGTACGAATGTTTGGCATATTATTTAAAGCGTTATGAATAGCTCTTCTTTCATCCGCTGGCATTGGATCAAATGTGTATGTGGTTTTTGTTTTTTGCACATCGTGACCATATCTTCTAGCCATGCGAACTAAGCGAGAATACTTGCTGTCTTTGTAACCATTGATATCAAGTAAAATTCTGAATCTTTTATGGAAATGATTGCTAACAGCTAATTTCACTAATTCATTAAGAGCTTGTAATGTTTTACCATTTCTTCCAATTAAAATTGGGTTATGTGTTGAATCGATTGTAATACGAATAACTTGATCATCTAATTTTGTATTAACAGTGCTTTCGATTTCTAAAGCATCAGTAACGCCTAATAAATAATCTTCAGCAAATCTAATGACATCCGCTAAATCATAAACTTCAACAACAATTTTCTTGGCGAAAAGACCTTTTTTCTTATCGGAAACGATATAAATCAAATCGTCAATTTCAATACCAGTTTCGCTAGAAGCGTTTTGTAATGCTTCTTCAACTGTTTTTCCAGTATATGTTTTCATTTTGATTATTTTCCTTTCTTTTTCATTCTTGCGCTATTGATTTTCTCAATGATTAAAGTTTGGCAAATTGAGAAAATAGCACCAACAAACCAATACACGCCCATCGCGCTTGGGAGCATAAAGCCCATGAAAATAATCATAGCCATCATGACATATGTAAACATTTTCATTCTGCTTTGTTGTTCGGTTTGGGCTGGGTTTTTACCTAAGGAAGCAACCTTTTTACGTTTTGCTTTTTGAATCCATTGAGGTAATAACATAGAAACAACTTGTGCTGCCGCCATAAATAAGAATAAGAATAAAGCAGTAACAGCACTACCATTTGCCCAGTTTGCACCATTAAATAAAACTTGATTGATGTTGTCTGATAAGTGCAATCCGAGAATGGAATCTGATGATAATGATGCACAACCTTGTAAAGCACCCCAAACACAGATGAAGACTGGGAATTGAACAACCATAACTAATAAAGTGCTAAGAGGATTAATCTTATTCTTCTTATATAGTTTGCTCATTTCTTGCGCCATCATTTGCTTTTCATAGTTGTTAGTGTTGGCGTTTGGATATTTGTTTTGAATTTTAGCAATTTCTGGTTGGAGAGCTTGCATTTTAGCGTTTCCCGATGTTTGTCTAATAGTAACTAAAAGCATTAAAGATCTAACGATAAATGTGATAGCGAAAATCGCTAATAATTGAGCAAGACCGCCAACAACACCGACGTTTTTAAAACCAGAAACAAATGATTCGGTTAACCAAGCAATTGGATAAACGAGTAAACCTTCAAAGAAAGTGAACTTGCCACCAACATTCCAGGCACCGCCCCATGTTTTTGCTTCAATATCAACTGGTACTCTATCACCTTCACGGTATTGAGCACCATTGGCATAGCCATAATAGCCGTATTTTCCTTCAGAAATAGCGATACAAGAACGAGAATTAGAGACTAAAGTATTCATATCTCTTTTGTAGATATTGATATAGTCATTTGTTGGCAAATGATCAAAATTGATCCCGCTTGTAGGATCAGCAGCCATTTGTCTAATTTCTTTGTTCAGATTGTCGTAACCTTCCCATAATTTATCACCTGAATACTTTAAATAGCCGTATTTATCTAAAGCACGTAGAGCAGTTTGATAATCAACTGTTGCAGTGGTGATGGAAGAGTCGTTAACATCTAAAGCATATTTTTCAACTGCGTATTTTAAGACTAATTGGTCCATTTTCACGAAGTATTCATTTCGTGGAATTTGGATACCAGCAGCAGAGGCATCAGCATTTGCTTTGCCTAAGCCACTACCAGCGTCTGTTGGTACGTTAATTACATAGTAGATTTTGGTATTACCTTCAAAGACTGGTTTTGCAAATTCTACTTCGTGATCGTAATAATCACTGACACCATAGTCTAAAGCATATAAAATATGCGCTTTGTCGATATCTGAACAAAACGATGCTGTACAGCCTGTTAAAAGAAGAGCACCAGCAAGAATAGAAATTCCTGCAATACTAAGTTTTGTTCTTTTTTTCATTTAGTAGTTCCTATCTATAAATTTAATAATTGAGTTAAAGACATTTTGTTATCGTCGAATGTACGATTAAGGAAGCCTTGTTTAGCAACGATAACGATATCTAGTGATTTACTAGCATAATCAATGAGCTCATCACACATTGATCTAATTTGTCTTTTAATGTGGTTGCGAACCACAGCGTTACCTAATTTAGAAGAAACAGAAATACCGACTCTCACATAGTTTAATTCAGTAGTGCGGTAATGGATGACAAACGATTGGTTACGCTGTGCTTTGCCTTTTTTAATCGTTAGAGCAAAGTCATCACTTGCTTTTATGCGATTAATAATCTTCATAGATTGCCTCTAATTAATCGGCTAATTTTTTACGACCTTTAGCTCTACGGCGAGCAAGAACGCGACGACCATTTGCGGATTTCATACGAGCACGGAATCCAGCTTTGTGTTGATGTTTGATTTTACTTGGTTGATATGTTCTTTTCATAAAAGAAACCTCCTATTACATAGCGAGATAAGTTTAACGGCCTTTATAAATAAAAGTCAACAAAATGTGTTTTTTTCTTAACTTTTATCACTTTATTTGTAAATAAAAGTCTATTTATCGATGCTATAATAGTGTTTGATAGAGGAAAATATTTATGCAACATAAGTTATCAGAAGGCCTTTTGCTTAACGAAAAAGGCGATTTAAATGAAGCTGGTTACGCTTTTAGTTTGGTCAAAGAATATAGAAGAAGTGATATCAAAGCGGGAAAAAGCCGTATCAAAGAATGGGATTATTATTTTATAAATGATGATGAATATGGTGTGGCTTTAACAATTGATGACAATTCATACATGGGCATGGCCTCTGTTTCGGTTTTGGAATTTAAAAACAAAATAGAATTTACTAAGTCATATATTAAGTGGTTCACAAAAGGGAAAGTTGGTTTTCCTTCTTCATCAAGCGACGGCAATGTCTCTATAAAAGGTAAAAAGTACGATATGTTCTTTGAAAACAAAAACGGTCAGAGGCATTTAATTTGTTCTTTAAAAGATTTAACAAACGGTGAAGATTTTGAATGCGATATTGTTTTATCGTTAACGAACAATAACTCAATGGTAATAGCCACTCCATTTAGCAAAAAGAAACACTTTTACTACAATCAAAAAATCAATCTTTTGAAAGCTAGTGGTTCTTTTAAGTTTGGTAGTTTATCTCATAAATTTAACGAAAAAGCTCTTGGTGTCTTAGATTGGGGTAGAGGAGTTTGGACGTATAAAAACACCTGGTATTGGTCAAGTTTAAACGCAAATTATGAAGGCCATAATATCGGCTTTAATCTTGGATATGGTTTTGGAGATACTAGCAAAGCTAGTGAAAACATGTTTTTCTATGATGATAAAGCTTATAAGTTAGAAGATGTTGTCTTTGAGATTCCAAAAGATAAAAAAGGTAAATTATCATTCTTAGATCCTTGGACTTTTTCAAGTAAACAAAATGATATCAGCTTAAAATTTGTTCCAATTATTGATAGATATGCAAATACAAACGCATTGATTATTCAAAGCAAGCAGCATCAAGTGTTTGGTTATTTTTCTGGCTCAATAAAAGTGGAAGATAAAGAGTTTAAATTTGAAAATCTACTTGGGTTTGCAGAAATGGTAACGAACAGATGGTAATCCACATTTCCACAATTGGTGAAAAAAGTGGAAAAATTGTCCACAAAATAAACAATGTGGAAAAGTGGAAAACTCCCTAAAGTATGAAAACGAAATCAATGCATTGTGGAAAACTCAAAATTCCTTATTTTCACATACCAAATAAAAGTGAATTATTTTATAATGATTTCCACAAAACAAGGTGAACAGTATGAATAATTCAATATCAGAGATAGCTAGAATCTGGCAAAAAACATTAAAAATAGTTGATGAAAATTTACAAGAAAGGCAAATCTTTGATACTTTCTTCGCAGATACATATATCTATGATATTAAAGGTAATACTGTTACAGTAGTCGCTAAAGACTTAACATCGCAAAAATTACTCTCTTCAAAATATATCGATATTATTAAAGAAGCTTATAACGAAGTCACAGAAGAAAACGCTGAATTTAAGTTTGTTTTAGCAAAAGACATAACTATTAGCAAAATTACAAAAAGCAGTAATGAACAAGCATCAAATGAACCGGTTTTCTTTAAAAATGCTGAGCTAAAAGATGATTTAACATTCGATTCATTTGTAGAAGGTGATTTCAATAAGGAAGCTTATCGCGCCGCAACATTGATTGCAAAAGACCCAGGAAAGATCTTTAATCCACTATTTATTTATTCACATTCTGGTTTAGGAAAAACTCACTTATTGCACGCTATTGGAAACAGAATTAAGAGCAAAAATCCAAAGGCAAAAATCCTTTACATCGACGCTAATGACTTTGTTGAAGAATATGTTAAATTCGTCAAAGGCGAGAAAGAAAATGAGACACTAAAAGACTTTTTTGTGGGTGTTGATGTGTTGCTATTTGATGATGTTCAATTCTTGGAAAATAAGGTTAAAACAGAAGAGATGTTTTTCTACGTATATCAAAAGATGGTTAACAGTGGTAGACAAATCGTTATCACATCAGATAGACAGCCTAATGAATTAAAAGGTTTAGAAGATCGTCTTATCACAAGATTCAGCCAGGGTTTGACAGTGAAAATCAATAATCCTGATATAGATACATGCGTGAAAATTCTTAAAAAACAAATTGAAAATGAAGGCTTAGATGTCGATAATTTTGATCCCGCTGTTTTATATTTCTATGCTGAGAAATTTAGCGATAATGTTCGTGAACTATATGGTGCATTTAATAGGTTAATTTTCTACACATCCGAAATGAATCAAGTTCAAAGAGTTACATTAGATGTCGCTATTGAAGCTGCACAAAATATTACAGGCATTAAAAACGTCGCTGCACAGTTATCTGAACAAAAGATTATCAATGTTGTTGCTGACTATTACAATCTCATCCCAAGTCAATTAACAGGCAAAGTTAGAACTGGTCAATTAGCATTAGCAAGACATGTTGCCATGTATCTCATCAGACTTAATATTGATGTACCACTTGGAAGAATAGGTAACATGTTTGGTGGTCGTGATCACACAACGGTGATGAACGGTATATCAAAAGTGGAAAGTATGTTGAAAACTGACGAGGCATTAAAAGCCGCTATTGATGAACTACAAAAGAGAATTAAAAGTAATTAATTTTATTTTTAAATAAAAAATGGTAATTAAATACACTGTTGTGATAGAATTAAATAGATAGGGTGAAATCGAATTATCCACAATTTCCACAGCACTAATAATTATTATAAATAATAATATAAATAAAATAGAAAGGAACTTATATGAGATTTACTATTAAACGAGAGGAATTCCTCAAAGGTCTAAACACTGCTTCAAGAGCGGTTTCTAGCAAAGTTGCTATGCCAATATTAGAAAATCTTAAATTAGAACTTACAGATAGAGGTTTATTTATCACAGGATCTAATTTAGACATTACAATTAAAACACAAGTTCCTTATAAATTAGGTGAAGAAGACATCATTAGAAATTATAAAGAAGGTTCAACTCTAATTAAGGCTAAATTAATTACTGATATTGTTAGAAAAGTCGACTCAGAAGAAATCACATTAGATGTTATTGATTCAACAATTGCTACAATCAGCAACAATCGCTCTGAATTCCGTTTAAATTGCGTTAAAGTTGATGAATATCTTGATTTAGATCTAGAAGCTAATGGTACACAACTTAGCATGTCTGCAGTTGATTTCAATACCTTGGTTAATCAAACAGCTTTTGCGGCATCTTTAAAAGAACAACGTCCAATCTTAACAGCTTTAAACCTTGAAGCTAAAGATGGTTTATTAACTGCTACTGCTACAGACTCAGCGAGAATGGCAAGAAAAACAATCAACATTCCAGATGATGTTTCTTTCTTAGCTAATGTTCCAGCCAAAATGATGGTGGAAGTTAGCCATTTGTTAGAAGGCAAAGATTCATTGGAAGTTGCTTTTAGCGATAAAAAAGCTTTATTCACAATTGGTACAACGATCGTTGCTACTAGATTGATCGCTGGTGATTATCCAAATACCAAAAATATCGTTCCAAGGATTACCAATTATTCCTTAGAAGTTAACGCTAACGATTTAATGAAAGCCATTGAAAGAGCCAACATTTTATCAATCGATAGAGAAAACGTTGTTGACTTAACAATGAGTGAAGATGGCGTTGAGATTTCCGCTAAATCTAGCCAAATTGGTTCCGCTGTTGAAAAAATCGACATGTTTAAATATGTTGGTCAACCACTTAAGATTTCATTTAATAGTGAATTCGTTATCGCAGCCGTCAAAGCACTTGGATCTGCTGATGTGACATTTGCATTTGTAGGCGAAATGAAGCCGTTTGTTGTTGAAAACGCCTCAGATGACTCCATTGTTCAAATTGTCACTCCAGTGCGCACTTATTAGGCCAAAGAACACTATTTCTAGAGTATAGTAAATTAAGGGAATATTTAATTCCCTTTTTTATTTATATAATGTATAATAGTTCCATAGGAGTTTTTTGTGGTCCAAAAGAGCGTCAAATTAAGAAAAGATGAAGCTTTTATCACTTTAGGAGTATTGCTTAAAATCACTGGTATTATCGATACTGGAGGACAAGCTAAATACTTCTTAAGTGAGAATGTTGTTCTTGTAAACGGAGAAGAAGAAAATCGCCGTGGAAGAAAGCTTTATCATAACGATGTGATTGTGATAAATAACCAAACATTCGTTATTGACTAATCATGATAATCAAAAAGATCAATCTCAAAAAATTCCGTAACCACGAAAACCTATCACTGGATTTCTCAGATCATCTCAACGTCATAACTGGTCCCAATGCTGCCGGCAAAACAAACATTGTGGAAGCTATCTACTATTTATCTTTAGGAAGAAGTTTTAGAACTAGTGAAGACACTGAATTGATTAAGAAAAACCAGGATAAAGCAGAAATTAGCGCACTAATTGAGGAAGGAGAAATAACTAGAAAAATTAAAGTTACCATTTCTAGAGTTGGCAAATCAGTTTCTATTAATGGCAAAAATATTTCTAAATTATCTGAACTATCAAAGTGCGTTAATGTCATTTCATTTCAACCGAAAGACGTCATGCTATTTAGTGGGCCACCTAGAGATAGAAGAAACTTTTTAGATATATCTATATCTAAGAAAAGTAATGCCTATCTAGACTATATCTCTAGATATGAAAAAGTCCTTAAAGAGAGGAATGATTTGTTGAAATCAGAAAAAGTAGATCAAACATTGCTTGATGTTACTACTGAATTAATGATCAAATTATCGGCGTCGATCATCTCTTATAGGCAAATGTATGTCAAGGATATCAACGATATCCTTAATAAAATAACGCGCGCGCTCACAG
>CAMOEQ010000011.1 GCA_946612405.1 uncultured Erysipelotrichaceae bacterium
GATGTTGGTGGCAGTGATATAAAAGTATCTGCTGTTTTAGATGGCAGAGTTTTATCTTCCGAAGAAATAGTTTGGTTACCAAAACTAAACGAAGACATTTCTTATCATTATGAATATTTTTATAACGCAATGAAAAAAGCTATCGATGTTTTGGGTGGAGATGTCGATGCAATTGGAATTTCGGCTGCAGGCGTAATAGTTGAAAATAAACCCATGGTTTCATCTATTTTTATAAAGGTTCCAAAAGAAAACTTTGAATTAGTTAAAGGTGCTTATATTAATACAGTTAAGAGATTAGAAAAAGAATTAGGACACCAAATTCCTTTTGAGGTAGCTAATGACGGAGACGTTTCTGCTTTAGCGGGTGCAATTGATTTAAAAGATAATTGCGTGTTAGGCATAGCGATGGGCACAAGTGAAGCGGTCGGATATGTTGACAATAAAGGCAATTTAACAGGTTGGTTCTCTGAATTGGCATTTATGCCAGTTGACTTTAACAAAAATGCTATGGTGGATGAATGGAGTCATGATTTTGGAGTTGGATGTAAATATTTTTCCCAAGACGCCGTTATAAAACTTGCTCCAAAAGCCGGAATTGAATTGGATTCAAATCTCACACTTGCTGAAAAACTTAAAGTGGTTCAAAAATTAAATGCAGAAGGACATGCTGGAGCTAGAAAGATTTTTGAATCCATAGGAGTTTATCTTGCATATGCTTTAGCTTACTATGCCGAATTTTATGATATAAAACACGTTTTATTACTTGGAAGAGTAACTTCTGGACAAGGTGGAGAAACAATTTTAGAAGTTGCTAAAGATACATTAAATAAAGAATTCCCCGAATATGACTATATCGATATTGGAATGCCGAGTGATTTTATGAGGAGGTTAGGGCAATCTATCGCCGCTGCTTCTCTTCCAAAATTAAAATAAAATGATAGCCGAACCGCTATCATTTTTTTCTCATTTCTTCCAAATTTTTGAAGACGACATTTTTATCAAAATAATGTGCTTTTGCTGGATATATTACCAATCTTGTGTTGTCTGGTGCCTTCTCTTTTTGATAAATTTTTTCAATAACTTTATAAACTTCTTTAACCCCATGTAGAGGGAAGATTGGATCTAATTCCCCGTTGCAAATTAATAGTTTTCTTGGAGCGATCAATGTGGATAATTCACCCATATCAAAATATTCGGCAATACGAGGAATATAATTGCAAGAACAATGCCATCTATTTGCGATGCTATCTTTATATGTTGAAATAGCGCTTGAAACAACCGCCATCTTAATTCTTTGATCAAAGCATATTGAGTAATATGAAGCGGTTCCCCCGCCGGAGTTTCCTAAGATAGTAATATCATCTAAATCTAAATGCTCTTTAAAGTGTTCTAATGAATCTATTCCTTTATGAACATCCCAAACCCTTTCACCAATGATTGTTCTTCCTAATAATAGAGCCGTCATAGCGGTGTGATAACAACCACATTTAATGGCTCTTGCTCTCATTTCAAGAGGAGTAGTTCTTTCACCCATACCTCTTTGTTCAATACAAAGAGCAGCAAAACCATGTTTAACAGCATCTAAAGCAAAAGTTGAAGTTTTAAGCGGCTCTTCATCGATATCGTGTTCTCTTTCGCCGATTGAAATATGAAAACCGGTTGTATGTCCTTGTAAACAAATTAATACAGGATACTTTTCTTTATTTTGTTTTGGGATTAATAGGTAGCAAGGAACGATTGATAGTTTTTCGCTTTCAAAGGTATACCTAATTCTCGTGAATTCTTTTTCTTCAATGACTTCTTCAATTTCAATATTTAAATCACAACTATTTTTAGCGATTAAATCTAAACCTAATAATTCAATATATTTTTTTCTTATTTCTTCTTTCCAAGAAGAATAATCCACTTTATCAGAGTACGCTAAAAGAGGTTTTTCGTTGAACAAATTTTCATGAATAAGATCAATGTTTATTTCTTTTTTCATAAACGATTAGTGTTGTTCGATTAATAAATTTTTCATTGCAGCAATATCTGCAGTGGCAACGCCTACTTTATTAATAAGATAACTTTCAATCTTTTCTTGTAATGATGAACCTGGTTGTGAATCTATTAAAAGATTCATTTGTTCATAATTTGAAGTACCAGATTGATATGAAGCAACTGGGTCAGCAAATCCGCTATTATCAGATTTAACTGGTCTTCTAGTTCTTATACCAGATTTAGAACAGAACGTCGTTAATTCGTAATCTTTGATTAAATCATTTGATTCAACACCCAACACACCTTCGATTAAGTATGCTAAAGTTCCAGTTCTATCTGCTCCATGGATGCAGTGGAAATAGAGTGGATAAGATTCTTCTTTGGCTAAAAGTTTAAATACTTTTTGGAAAAGTTGAGCATATGTCAAACGTTCTCCATTATCTTCATCAGGACTAATTAAAATACCTGCTTTTTCATTTAAGTTTCTATCTTCATCTAAAGCATGATTATAGTGTTTAACAGTATTTGTGTAGTAATAAGCAACATGAGGACAAATCTTAACACCGATTCCGCCATCAGCATCGCATCTCAAATCGATCTGAGTTTTGAAACCATAATTTGCGGTAATATCATCTTTTTGAGCAGGATTTAAACTGTCAGGATTTCTTCCGCGGAAAACCATACCATATTTAATACGAGTGTTTTCACTTGTTTTCCATCCGCCTAAATCACGCATATTGCCAACACGGTCATAATTCGCAAAGCGAACGTTGTCAGAATTAACTTTGAATAAACCACCATCAAATTCTTCTTGTGAGGCTTTTCCAACAGCTTTCCAATAATAAGTTTCACCTGGAATTAAATAGTTTAAATCGTATGTTTCTTCTGCTGTTTGGTATTTAACAACATCAGTAGTAAAAGCTGCATCAGATGCTAAATAAATAGATGTCTGCTCTCTTCCGTATTTATGGAAGTTTAAAGTTAAACGATTATAGTCTAAGTTTTTGCCTTTTCCAGCTTGCAATGCATCAAATTGTTCTTGTTCAGTTTGAGCTCTTAAATAATTGACTACTTGTGGGGCATTTGTATCGACGTGCTGGAATTCAAATTCTTCATTACTTGTTGAGGATTCAAAAAAGAAAGTGTCGTCTTCTTTTAAAACATATTTAACTTTATGTTCTCTAGTGCCTTTAGTTTCCTCGGTTGGATAATCAATGACTTTTTGAGAAATCTTTTCATCGAAAAGAAGTGCTATTTCATCGCTGGTCATTGAACCATCTGGAATCGAAAATGTCGCTGAAGGAGTATAGCCATCCCAAGTAATAGAACATTGATATTTGTAATCGTGACTTGGATCAGAAGAAGTAGAACCACTTGTCGTAGTCGTTGGATCAGTGCTTGAAGAACAGCCAGTAACTAATAGGCCTAAGATTATAAAAAATGTGCTAAATGGTTTGTTCATAAACTCACCTCAAAAAGCGAATGTTTTCTAAAACAATATTATTTCTATATTTTTATTTTTTCAACTTGCTATATATTGAAGGAAGCGAGAATAAAAAGCTTTTGTTGTTGAAAAACAAATTACATAAGTTTTAAATATTAAAACCAAAAATTCATAAAAAATTATAAAATCGTGCTATTTTTACATTCATTAGTTTATTTTCCTTAGGAAGGATAAATTTTAAGCAATGGTGGTATAATTTGAATGGAATAACAACTTTTCATATATATCGAGAGGTATTTTATGGCAAATCTAAAGTTGAAAAATATTAACAAAGTTTACGATAATGGCGTGCAAGCTGTTTTTGATTTTAACATCGATATTAAAGATAAAGAATTCATCGTCTTTGTCGGTCCTTCTGGTTGCGGAAAGTCTACTACTTTAAGAATGATCGCTGGTCTAGAAGAAATCACTTCTGGTGAACTTTATATCGATGATCATCTGGTTAATTCGGTTGTCCCTAAAGACAGAGATATTGCAATGGTTTTCCAAAACTATGCTTTATATCCTCATATGACCGTTTATAACAACATGGCCTTTGCTTTAAAGTTAAGAAAGATTCCATGCCCGTTATTTGAAAAGAGTGAGAAAGCCGATGAAATTCGTCAAAAGAATTATGAGATTTATCGTGAAATCCGTTCATTGAATCGAAAAATCAAAAAACAACATGAACCAAAAGAATTGCTCGATGAAGTTGATCGCAAGTTAGAAGAAATTTATGCGAACGAAGATGAAATTTTAAGAATTCAAAAACCTATCATTGGCATATATCAAGAAAAAATTAATAAGCTTCAAAAGGAAAGAAGTATTCTAATTAAAGAAAAAACCAAACTTGAAAAACAATTAGAAAAAGTTTCGGATGATATTTCTAATGTCATCAAAGATGGTATCAAACAAAAAGAAAATCAATTAGTCGAAAAAGATAAAGAAATTGAATATTATTCAAAAACCGAAGTTCATGTTTATAAAGATCGAAAACTTAGCAAATATGAAATCGCATTAGAAATTTATAAATTTGCAGCTATCCTCGATTTAAGAAAATATCTATTTAGAAAACCAGCTGCATTAAGTGGCGGTCAAAGACAACGTGTTGCTCTTGGGAGAGCTATCGTTCGTAAACCTAAAGTTTTCTTAATGGATGAACCATTATCAAACCTCGATGCTAAATTAAGAGTTCAAACTAGAAGTGAGATTTCCAAAATTCATAAACGTGTTGGAGCAACAACCATCTACGTTACTCACGACCAAACTGAAGCTATGACTATGGCGGATCGTATCGTCGTTATGAAAGATGGCTGGGTTCAACAAATTGATAGTCCAGAAAAAGTTTATGCTGATCCACAAAATCTATTCGTTGCCGGTTTTATCGGTAACCCTCCAATGAATTTCTTAGAAACTAAATTCGATGGTAAAAAACTTTTCGTTACTGGCGAAAAGCCAATTGAGATCAAATTAAATAAAGACCAAATCGAATTACTCAAAAAATATAAAGAAGGTGAATACGATGTAACCATCGGTATAAGACCTGAAAATATTTATCAAAAAGGCGATGCTAAACTTGGAAAAGATTCTCAAACCTTTGACATCGTTTGTGATTTCCGTGAACTTTTAGGCTACGACTTAATCGTCTATACTTATATTAATAATCAGAGATTATTAATTAAGCTTGCTAGTGAAACAGGTATTAAATCCGAAGATAAACTAACTATTGGTTTTAATGCTGGTTCCTTATATTTCTTTGATAAAGAAACAACAAATAGAATCAAATAATTTAGAAAGGATTTCTCATGAAAAAAACCAAATTCATCTCTCTATTTATTCCGTTTTTGGCTCTAGGTCTTACCAGTTGTGGTGGACTTTCGGTTGAAGAAAAGGCTATTAATGTCAAACTCCTCCTCGGCGGCTATGGCTCCGAATGGTTAAGCAAAGCTATTGAAAAGTTTGAAGCCGTCTATGCTAATGAAGGTTATAAAATCAATCTTCAAACTCCAAATACCATGATTAGTGGAAGTGCCGTTAAAAACGAACTTCTTTCTGGTTATGCTAAAAAGAAAGTCGATTTATACTTCACTGGTTCATTAAAACCAATCGCTTGTCTTGATGAAGGTAACATGCTTGTTGAAGATATTACTGAATCAGTTTATAACCAAAAGGCGATCAAATTTGATGGCACAGAAGAAGATAAAACCGTACGTGAAAAACTAGATCCGTCCTTTGGAAAAGAATGGTATGAACTCGATGGAAAAGCTTATTGCTTCTTCTATCAAAAATCCATCGGTTCATTAGTTGTTAATAAGGAAAAACTTGAAAGTTTTGGTTTCTCCTTACCAGTCACAACCAATCAATTTTTAAATCAAATTCACGCGATTACGCGTCAAAATAAATTGGGTGCCACCAAGATTTCACCTTTGGTTACAGTTAAAAATACTGGTTATGCAACCGTTATGATGAATTCTTGGTTTACTCAATATTCAACTATCGATGCTTGGAATACCTTCTGGTCAATGAATAATCCAAATGGCAGCTACAATACTGCTACTGGTTATAAAGTCTATAATGATGTCGGTTTAGAAAAAGCTGCCGAACTCATGTTTAACACATATGATTACAACAACTTTGCTACTGGCTCAAAAGATTACAATATTCCACAAGCTCATGCCTCATTAATGCAAAAAGATACTGGTGGTGTCTTCCTCTTTGATGGTGACTGGGCATTAAATGAGACCGCATCTGATTACCCACTTGATTCGGATTTACAAAAATTAGCCTTCATCAATGTTCCAATTATTTCAGCATTAGGAACTAAACTTTGGGGCGATACAATTACCGACCCAGACAAATGTGATGAAGTTTTAGCAAAAGTTGCTACTTTATCTGACGAAGGTAAAGATGTTAGTGAAATCAAATCAACAATCGCTTCAACATTTAGCTTTGATTTAAGTGAAAAATCGATCTTAGCAGCTTGCAAAGCTCGTGGCGTTTATAACAACCGTGGTGTTGAAACTGGCAATGCTTATCTCGCAAAAGGAATTGGTGATGTTCATAAAGATATAGCTTCCAAATTCTTACGAATGTTGGCAAGCGATGATTTTTCAAAAATGTATTTCTCAACATCGAGATGCTTCTCGCCATATTCAACTGCGATTGACGAAGAAACAAATCTTCTTCCATTTTCTAAGGGCCACGCTCAAATCGCTACTCACAAATATGCAAGCGTTATTTGGCCAATGACCGTTGGTCTTAGAGAACAACTTGGTACATTAAATCCAATGTATCCACTCAAACAATATTTCCATTCATATGCTTTAGATAGTCAAGACACTGCTTACACAAGCACTGGTGAAATCAATCCAGAATGGGCTGGCATTTATAAAACAAACGCTGATGCAGCTCGTAAGGCTAACTATGATTACATTTTAGCTAACTGGGATAAATGGGTTGCACCTTTCAAATAAATCTTTGATTTAATATGAAGAAATTTAAATTCAAACATTACAGCAAATTTGATAAAAAGAATTTTCTATTCATTTATTTATTAATTCTTTTACCAATTCTTCAGTTTGCAATGTTTTGGGTTTATGTTCATGTTGATTCATTCGTTTTAGCCTTCCAAGAACATGGAACAGGCAACTTCACTTGGGATAACTTTGGAGCTGTCTTTAGAAATATTTTTCAAAGTGGAAACGCCGAAAACAACATCGCCTTAATGGTGGGGCGTTCTTTAATCTTGTGGGGCATATCCAACTTCATAGCATTCCCAATTGGTTTGGCCTCCACTTATGTTTTATATAGACGAATCTTCGGCCATTATGCCTTTAGAGTTATATTTACCATCTCTGGCATCGTTGGTGCAGTTATTTGGGTTACATTACTTAAATCAATTTGTAATTCAACCGGAAACAAAATTGTTATTTATATTTTACAAAATTGGTTCCATCTTACTTTGCCTGATAAGGTTTTAGCTGATGGTCTATTTGGCGCACCTCAAACAGCATTCCCAACACTTTGTGTTATCACTTTTATTCATGGTATTGCTGGTGGTAGCGTTATTGTCACTGGCGCGTATGCAAAAATACCTCCAGAACTTATGGAAGCCGCTAAACTTGATGGCTTAGACTTCTGGGGTAGTTTCTTCCATGTTGCTCTTCCTTGTTCATGGCCAACAATTTCAACAATTTTAACAATCGCTTTATGTTCCATCCTTGTTGCTGATGGTAACGTCTATCTTTATACGAATGGTTCTGGAGGTAATGGCATGTCGACAATGGGCTATTACCTATATTATTTAACCGTTCAAATTTCCAAAAATCCAGCGACCGCAAACTATGGTTATCCAGCCGCAGTTGGTATTGTCGTCTCGCTCTTCAGTGTGCCTATTGTTTTGTTAGGTAGAAGAATAATCACAAAAGTGATTCCGACAGTGGAAGTGTAATTATGAACATCAAAAGAAAATTGATTAGATTCCACAACAAGACAATTTCAGAGAAGTTGACTTTCATTTTGTATTTTATCTTCTTCGTTTTAATGGCCCTTATTACTTTATATCCAATTTATTCAGGTGTTCTTACTTCTTTTACAAGTATTGATGGTAATGTTTCAAAGGAGGTTCACTCATTCTGGGATTTCTTTGTTATATCGGGCGAACCTCAATTTGATTCATGGAAAAACGTTGTTAACGAATTCTCCGTTACTACCGATGTCGGCGATCAAAACCTATTAAATATGTTGTTTAATTCAATTTGGTTTACGATTGCTAAAGTCTCGCTGTCTTTGATGGCGTCATTTATTCTTGCTTATGCGGTTGCAAAATTCAATTTCCCTGGCAAAAACCTCATATATATCATTGCTGTTTTTGTTCAAACGATACCACTATTTGGCACAGGTTCTGCTTCTTATAAACTCTTTGATTCATTAAATATGGTTAATAATCCATCACTCTTTTGGTTTGCGTGGGTAACCGGTTTTGACTTTACTTTCATTATCCTACACGGAACTTTGACCGGTATTTCCAATTCATATTCTGAATCAGCCAAAATAGATGGAGCAAATAATATGACAATCTTTTTAAAAATCATTATTCCGATGGTTGCTCCTGTATTATTAGCCTTATTTATCTCTAACTCATTAACCGTTTGGAACGATTATTCAACCATCATGGTTTATTTAAGAGATTATCCAACATTGTCCTATGGTCTTTACGTTTTCCAAACTGGTGAATCGGTTTATGCGCGAAATGCTCCAGCAATTCAAAATGCCGCAACGATTATTTCGGCTTTGCCAATTGTTTTAATCTATTCATTTAGTCAAAAACTTATTTTAACTAATATTTCGGTTGGAGGATTAAAAGGATGAGAATTAAAAATCTTCTATTTTCACTTTGCCTAGCCTTCACTCTAGGTGGTTGCAGTGGTGGTTCGGCTTTTCCGGTCGATCTTAAGCTTGTTGATAAATATCATGGCGAATACGAAGTAGGTTTTCCAATCGATGTTGAAAACTTTTTCTATTATTCTGATCGTTCACAAGTAACAATTACATCTTCGTACAATAAAAATGGTTTAAATGTCACCGATGAAATTTTAGGTAATGTTTTCTTCCCAAAATACAGTGGTGAATATCTTTTTACCTGTTCTAGTTCTACAAAAAGTTTAAATAAAAGAATCACAGTAGTAGATTCAAAACCAACCTTATCAATAAAAGATACCGCCGCTTTTGTCTCAACCGGAGTTGAAGTTTATTTCGTAGAAATATTTGCTGAAATTTCTCCTGATTATGCTCCTGCAAATGCCGATTTAAGCGTTTATAACGTTCAATACGCTCCATATACATTTGATATTTCTCAAGACTTAACTAAACCACTTGTTGATTATGATTTCACTAACGTTGGTTTTACTCCTAAAAACCCCGGACTATATCGAGTTTTGGTAAGAGTCACCAACGGATCAAAAAGTGTTGATGGAGTCCTTAACGTTGTCGCTGCTAATAGCAAAAAAGACGGCAATGAAAACGTTCATAAGCTTGATGACGGTACCTATGCTTCAAATAAAGTCGTAGTTGATAAAACGGTTAAAGATACTTTTGTTTTGCCAGCATCCATTTATGCCGAAGCATCATATGTCACTTTAAAACCGTTATTTAAAAATGGTGATTCAATCGGCCTTCGCTTTAAAGGGAAAAATGTTCCTTCCATCGGTTTGCTTGCTAGTCCAAGTATTTCCGGTTCTTATGCAATTAACTCTATCTATGGATACTTGCTTTCATTTGAAAGACGATATTCCAATCGTTATTCGCTTTATTGTCCAATGAATGGCACGATTTATAAAGATGGCCAAGCATCTCGAGATGAACTCTTTGGTGTCGATGATTTAGAGGAAGATACTTATTATTACTTAACCGCTTCTTTAGTTGGTAACACTCAAAGTGGTTCTAAAAAATTGCATTCAATTCACTGGAGCATTTGTGAAATCATTGATTATGGAACTATAAACGAGCGTTATTCCGAACCACTTAAGCAAATTGGACAAAGTGGTGGATGGACCGATGAATACGATGTTCCAGAAGGTCGAGTTGTTTTGTATTCTTCTGAAAAAAGAGACACCGTTGTTCAAATCGATGGTCTACCAGATCAAAATGATTATGTTCAATATGGTGGAAGAAAACATGAAGGTATCAACCATTACACATTTGATAACTCCACTACAAAATCTGATAAAACAAAAGGAAATACCGCGACAGTTAACGGATATTTTGCCTATAAAGGCATCTATTCAAGTGGCGATTCTGTCTCGTTCACCTTCAAAGGTTATAACATCCCTGGTGTCGTTTTATTCGCTGATACAATCTCAGGTCTAACCGGTGGTTCAAAAGGATTATACATTTGCCCAGGAACTGGCGATGTAACTTTAAATAAACGCTTAACATTCTATGGTCCATATCGATTAGATAGTTCTAATCCGGTCGGCTATATGAGTTATGATGGTGTAACAACATACGATAATATCTTTTGGAATTACCGTGTTTACAATCATGGTCGCACCAACGCAACTGATGCGATGAGTCCGTTTAGTTTCGATGCTTTATATCGAGATGGCGATTATCTTTATACAATTAGAATTGTAAGAGCATCTGGCAGTGAAATTATTTTAACCGCCTTACTTTATGATAAGCATTCTAGTTCTGGTGATTACGAGCTTATCGCTGATGAAACATTCTATATCTTTGGATATACCGGCCCAACTTCTGGTCATATCATCGCCTATCCTAATTACACTTCAATGTCGAAAACAACGACATTCTGCTCATATCCAATCAACACTTCCCCTCTCACTGAAAGAGAATATTTTGCTTATCGAGGTTCCTATCAAGAAAATGAAACCAATTCTGCGATTCATTTAGATGATCCAGTTTTCCCAGAAAATGATAGCAAACGTTTGAAAGACATTTCTTATGTTGGCGTGAAAGGTGCTTCACAAATCGGCAAAACTATCAAAGTTAATTTCATTGGTAAGAATATTCCAAATCTTTGTTTGTTCTCTGACACTATTGATGGGCAAGCTATCGGCGGTGGCCATGGTGTTTATTTATGCACATCGTTCCAACAAGTTAGCGAAACTCCACCTTTAGGTGCTCCAGCCAATCAACATAAATTAATGCCATATGCTCCTTATCGATGGTCTCCATCGAATAGATTCCCTTACGATAAGATGGCTTATGATGATTTAACTCATTTCCGTTATAACGACATCGGTAACACAATGCAAAATAAAGGTCTTGGTTATCTTGATGCTAGTGATGGAGTTAATTACGAATATAAAGTCAAAGTGAATTCTTGGAATGGCGGCAATATGAACATCACCGTTAGCATCACTAATGTTGATACATCCACCTTGATGTTCACGAACACTTTCACTTTGGATTTATTGAGTCATATGAGTTTAGGTGAAAACGTTGGTTTAGGTTCAGACCTCATTTTCTATGGTCAAGGCGCTGCCATTGATTTCACTTATACAATTGAATAGGAGGAAAGACAAATGAAGAAAAATATTATTTTATTATCAGTTGTAACTCTTATGAGTTTATCCTCCTGCGGTGGAGTTGATTTAGAAAAGAACGCCCCAGATTATTCATCATCTAAAGGTGAATTTATAACCTATGGTTATGCTAGTCCAACCAACGGTAACTATTCTGTTGATGGCGTTACCATCAATACTGGTGAAAACTACCAAACCGTTGAACGTTATAAGGAATATAAAGAAGCCGGCTTAAATACCATGATGCTTCAATGGGAAGATAGATTCCCTCTTTCGGGAGAAACTGAATTCGCTACATCACATTGTAAACATTTAATGGATTTAACTTACGAAGCAGGTATTGAAAGATGCATTATCACCGATGATAGATTTAGAAGTTTATCCGGAAAAGAAACTCCAATTATCGGCAATGAATTCGGTTCACAAGCCGAACTCAATGCTTATGTCGCAGAAGCGATTAAAGATTATATAGATCATCCTGCTTTCTATGGCTTACTTTTAATTGATGAACCTCGTTATTATCAATTAGATTCCTTTGGAGCAGTTTATAAAGCTATTAAAGCTTATGACCCAAACATTTATATTGAATCCAACTTGCTTCCATTTACGGTTGGTGAAACCGCTAGAGAGAGGTTCTCTCCAGATTGGCAAACCATGACCGACGAAGAAGCTTATGTTGATTATCTTGAAAGATATATGAAAGTTACTGGAGCCGAAAAAATCTTAATGGATGATTATCCATTTAGAGTTAGAGGTAATTCTGAGATCATCAAAGATGCTTTCTTTAAAGGTATCCAAATTCTTGCTAATTATTGCAATGAACATAATTTAAGATTTGAAACTGTCTCTCAATCAATGGGTGGCAAAAACAATGGCAATAGAACTTGGAGTATGCCAACTCTTCCTTGTTTAGAATGGCAACTCAATAACTATATGTCGATGGGCTCCCAAGTATTTGCTTTCTTCACCTATTGGCGAAAAGTTTCTAATAGAACTGATGGTGAATGGTTCAATGATGGTGAATCATTTGTCACTAGCGATGGTCATTTAACCAGCGTTTATTACAACGCTCAAACAGTGCTTAGAGAAATGCAAGCTTTCGCACCAGTCATTTTGAACTTCCAATATCAAGCCTCTAAATCAATTGCTGAAGAGCCAGTTGCCTTCCCAATTGATTACGCAACCATGGACGATATGGATTTTGCATTATTTACTAATGATGATATCACCCTTCAAGAAGGTAGAATGCTTACTCTTTATGAACTCAAAGATGAGACGAATGACCGCTACATGTATTCAGTAATGAATGCAATGGATCCACGTCTATATTCCGTCGAAAAAGATTTAACTGCTGAATTCTCAATCAATTTCGGCAATAAATATAATGCTGTTGAAGTTTATTATCGTGGTGTGAAAAAACTCGTTGCTTTAAATAACGGAGTTTATTCATCTAAACTCGATGCCGGCTATGCCGAATATTTAATTCCATATAACGCCTAATCTTAGGAGAATTTTATGCCTCAAATAGTATTCCAAGATGTAGGAGTGATTTATCAAAATAAAAAAGAAGAGAAGGTGGTCTTTGATCACCTTAACGAAACTTTTCTTTCTGATAAAACTAATGTAATAGTAGGATTTTCAGGATGTGGTAAATCAACCTTGTTAAGGACTCTTTTTGATGGAGTAGAATACACTGGAACAATTACTATTGATGGCAAAAATATCGAAGATATAAATGTCCAAGATAGAGAATTAGCCTATGTTTCTCAAAGCTATGTCTTATATCCGCATATGACGATCTTTGATAACATCGCTTTTCCACTTCGAAATATGAAAGCACCGAGTAGTGAAATCAAAGAAAGAGTATATGCAATTGCTGAAGAACTTGATTTAACGATGACATTATCTCGTAAACCAAGGCATCTTTCTGGTGGTCAACAACAACGTGTTGCTTTAGCAAGAGCATTGGTAAAGAATCCATCAATTTGTTTATTAGATGAACCATTATCTAATCTAGATCAATCAACAGCGTTTAAATCTAGAGAAATTATTAAAAGATGTCTTAAGAAACGTAAAGTGACTGTCATTTATGCAACACATAATATCGATGAAGCAACTTCATTAGGCGACATTATATTTGCGATGGATGATGGGCAAATAATCTTTAAAGGAAGTCCGGAAGAATTTATGGAGTGTAAGGACGAAAGAGTAGTGTCCTTGATAGACGGAAAATGAAAATAGATATCGCTGAAAAAATTAAGAAGCATCAAAAGGCTAAAAAATTATCTTTGCTTTTGGCAGGTATCTTTTTAGGATTAACAATCATCTCAATCGTTTGTTTCATCATCTTTGCTAATTATAGAATTCAACTATTGATGTCAATTGTAGGTTCGCTAGTTTCATCCGCTTTATTTATAGTTTCAACCTATTTCTTTGTTGGTGGATATTTATTTAATAAATACCTTTATAATTTCTATAAGCAATTAGACAATAAAGAAGAACAAGTCTTAACTGGAAAATATAAAAATCCAAATCAAACCCAAACACTTAAAAAAGGATTGCTGTTCTTTGTTGTTTATTTTGGCGATCAAGAATGTTATCTAAGCGATGAAAAGATGATGCCTTATCTATTAGAAGGAAACGATTATCAAGTTACCTTAAAAGGCAACTTTGTAACGGAGATTAATAAATGAATTCGCTAGTAAGTCGTAACTGGTATTATTTCCTAATTGGAGCGATAGTATCCACTTCAATAGTTTGTGGTGGAATCGCGATTAGGTGCAATCCAACCTCTAGTGAAAAAGTTCTCTTTTATGTATCAGCTTTAAATGTCGATACTTCGAAATTAGTTAACGAATCACAAAGTGTCGCTAGTAAAGATATCCGTCAAATTAGAATCAACCATGAAAACGTCATCGCTAGTGAAAATAGCAGGATGTTCGGTCTAGTCTACGATTCAACAGATATCTACATTTATCCTGAATCTCAACTTGAAAGAACAATGCCGTTATCCGTTAAATTAAGCAAAGATAATGTTAGTACATTATTACCGAATGCAATTGATAAAGAAATCAAAAACGAATGTGCAATTAAAATCTATGATGCTAGTAGTGAACAAGGATGTTTAAAAGGCATTATCGATTTTCATATAAGCGAAGCTAGAGAAGAAAATTATTATTTATCTTTTTATAAATCATCACTTCATATTGGTAAACTCAATAACTGCATATCTAATAACGCTCTTAGCATTGCTAATCATTTATTAAAACTATGAATATAAAGACAAAACAAAGCGCAACCGAATTTGAGATGAACCAACTGCCTCATAATCGTAAGCAGGTATTTTGGGATGTCATTAAACTCCATTGGAGAATGCTTTTAGTTTTATCGCTCGTTTTATTAATTGGGCTACTTCCATTGTTAACCTGCTTATTTTTAAGAGATCAATACGCTCTTATTTTGACTTCGAGAGTTAATGACGGATCAATGAGTCCAGAAGATCGTTTAGCTACTCTTAAAGTTGCGTATTTAATTTGTGCTGGCGCTTGTTGGCTATGTTTATACATATTTGCAATTGCCGTTTGTATCGTACTTCGTTTTATTCGTCAACTCATATGGTATGAGCCAATCTTTGTAAAAGAAGATATTTCGACTGGATTAAAAAATGGATATAAAGGAGCAGCGATTTGTGCAACTTTTGCGGGGATAATTATCGTTGTTCATCGTTTGATGCTTTTTGTTAGCGATAATGTTTTTGTTCAAATAATCCCCGTCGCTATTTTTATTCCGTTTATTGCTTTACCACTCTTGCTCGCTTTTATTCAATCGACAATCTATATCGGTTCATTTTCTCAAATGCTTAAAAACGCCATAGCAATGTATATTAAAGAAGCTCCAATTGTTTTATTGTTTGGGTTGTTAATATTGTCTCCGCTCCTATTTTCGATAATGGAGCAATTTATAATTGTCAAATATATCGTTGTAGTGGTCTATATTTATCTATTTGAAATTGCATTTATAATGATGTTTTCGCTAGGAGCTAATCATATTTTTGATAAATATATCAATAAAGAACAGTTTCCCCAAATGTATAAAAAAGGTTTATATGTTGAACCAAATAAGAAAACGGAGGTCTAATTATGAAAGGTCTTAAATTTTTTCTAACGACATTGATGGTTGCTTCACTTTTAAGTGGATGTGGTGAACGAAGTGTTAATATCACTTTTCATCAAGATGAGGGTAATCAAAATGATGTTTTTCAATATGTCATTGGTAAAACAACATATAAAGAAGTAAAAGCTTTCCAAGATGAAATTTCAATCAATCCACGTTATGGTAACGATGTTACCTGGGAAGATTTCGATTTATCAGAAATAAATGAAGATTATGT
>CAMOEQ010000012.1 GCA_946612405.1 uncultured Erysipelotrichaceae bacterium
TATTTATAAGATAATAAATATATGGATGTTAAAAGTGTTTTTAATATGACGGTTTGCTTATTAGGGGTTTTAATCCTCCTAATTCATATCGTTAATATATTGTTAAAAAAAGACCGTCGTAAAGATGAAAATTCATTATTATATTTCTTCCTTTTTACGATGGTTCATTTCGCGACATATTTTACGTTTGTTCTAATTAAACAAAATTATACTAGCGATGCTTTAATCATCACTTTCTATACCATTTTCTACATCATGAATAATGTGGAATTATTACTCTTTTATTTATACATGTCTTCTTATACAAAAATCCATCCAAAAACCAAGAAAGTTGTCGGCATAATTAATCTTGTTTTATTTTCGATTTTTGTCATATCAGATATTGTAAATATCTTCACTCATATTTATTTCACATCTATCGATGGAATATATACTAGAGCAAAATTGATGATTATTTCCCAAGGATATCAATTCGTTATGTTAGTAATTTCCTTTGTTTTAGTCGTCTTAAATAAAGGACTAAATTTAAGAGAAAAAATCGCATTCTCTTTGTATTGTGTTTTGCCATTTATTTCCATCATCATTCAAAACAATGTTCCGGGCTATGCAATCGCATACGCAACTCTTTTAATCGCTGTTGAAATATTGTTCTTATTCTTAAATGTTGAAAAGAATATCAAATTAAAAGAGGAAGAAGAAAAACTTAAAGATGCGAATATCAAGATAATGGTTTCACAAATCCAACCTCACTTTGTTTATAACACTTTATCTTCGATATCTACTCTAATTCCAATCGACCCAAATAAAGCCCAAAAAGCCTTAGATGAATTCTCCGATTATTTAAGGATGAATTTTTCAACCTTAACTGAAACCAAATTAGTAGCTTTTGAAGATGAACTTAAACATATCAAAACATATGTTGAATTAGAGAAGATGAGATTCGGTAATCGTCTTCATGTAATTTACGATATTAAAACAACCGATTTTAAAGTACCTCCATTAAGTATCCAACCGTTGGTTGAAAATGCGATTAAACATGGAATTTTAAAAAAAGTTGAAGGTGGAGCGGTCGCTTTAAAAACATATGAAAATAACGATGTATTTGTTGTTGAAGTCATCGATGATGGAGTAGGTTTTGATGTCGATTCAATCGATTTTAAAAATAATAAACATATCGGTTTAAATAACGTTAAACATCGCGTCACGACAATGTGCAAAGGCCGCATTCGTTTCGAAAGCGAAATTGGTAAAGGCACTAAAGTGGTGGTACAATTTTATAAATAATATGAAAGTCTTACTTCTCGATGATGAAGAATTGCAATTGATTAGGCTTGAAAAAGAAGCCGAAAAAGCTCTTCCAAAAGATAGCCAAATCTTTTCTTATCTAAATCCTCTTGAAGCATTAAAAGAAATAAAAGATATCAAACTTGATATCGCTTTTTTAGATATTGAAATGCCTGGAATAAATGGCATTGATTTCGCCAAAAAATTAAAGAAGATAAACCCACATATAAATATCATCTTTGTGACCGCTTATAACGATTATGCTTTAGAAGCATATAAACTTCATGCTTCTGGATATTTATCTAAACCAGTAAACGCCGAAAAAATAAAAGAAGAAATCGAAGAGCTAAGATATCCAATCGAACTTAAAGGAAATAAGAAAATTCAAATCAAATGTTTTGGTAATTTTGAGATATTTTATAAGGGCGAACCCATCAAATTCTCTTATCAAAAATCCAAAGAAGTTCTCGCTTATTTAGTGGACCGCGAAGGCTCATTAATAAATATCAATGAATTAAACGCTGTTCTTTGGGAAGAAGATCATAAATCATATTTAAGAAATTTAATCGCTGATATCCAACAAACTCTAAAAGCGATAAACTGCGAAAATATTTTTAATAAAACTCATAACGGCTGTTCAATCAATATCGACAAAGTCGATTGTGATGCTTATGAATATAAAAATGGTAACCCCGATGCGATAAGAATGTATCGCGGAGAATATATGGCTCAATATCCTTGGGCAGTATTCGAAGATTGATATTAATATTATTTTGAATTTTTAGTGGTACTTTTGCGACACAACTTTTTATATAATCTCCCAGAATATTATGAAGAGAACTCCTTAATTGGAGTTTTTTCTTTATGTGCGCGGTCATTAACCTTGAATGACGCGGGCGAAATAATTAAATTTTTTCTATATAAATCAGTCATCTTTATTTACAATAATATTTGTTATGAGTATCGATATTTATCAAAAATTACAAGAAGTTAGATCAGCTGGTGAAGACGCTGTTATTGTTACTGTTACCGAAAAAGAAGGAATGGGTCCAGCTGATGTTGGCAAAAAGATGCTTGTTATCAAAGATAACATCGCCTTTGGCACCGTCGGTGGTGGAGCGATCGAATATTATGCTCGTGAAAAATGTAAAGAAGTGTTGAAAGCTCGACAATCATTCAGCGAAAAATATCTTCTTTTTGACCGTGAAGTAAAAGTGGATGATGGCCGCGTTGTTCTTCCGATGGCTTGTGGTGGTAAAGTAACTTTATTTTATGAATTTATCGGTCCTAAACAATATGTTTATATTTTTGGAGCAGGGCACTGCGGAGCCGCTTTAGCAAGAGTGTTAAAACCTTTAGGTTTTTTCACAACCATTATTGATGAAAGAGATTATGTTATTAATGCTCTTGATGATTCGGCAAACGTCAAAGTTAATGAAGGGTTTGTTGAATATATTGAAAAACATGGTCTACCAGATGATAGATATATCGTCGTCTGCACTCCATCACACACCAATGACTATAATGTTTTAAATAAAATCTTAGAACTGAATATCAAACCAAAATATTTTGGAATGCTTTGTTCAAAAAAGAAAATTGCTGATTATTTGGCAAAAGCTTATGAAGTATATGGTAAAGATATTGATTTAACTAATTTTTATTCACCTATTGGACTACAAACAGGTGGAGATTCTCCTGAAGAAGTCGCCATTTCAATCGCTAGTGAAATACTAAGTGTTTATTATGGGAAAGAAAAAATAAATTCTCATATGAGAGACTTAGTTAAAAAATAAAATTAGATTTATATTAAGAAGTTAGCCATTAAGGCTAATTTTTTATAGGTTGTTTATATATTTATTTCGGTTATTATTTATAATAGTGGATTATCGCATCTATAAGCGGCATATATTAAAATGATTATTGAAGAAATCGTTGTTGCTAATTCTGCAGCAGTTATCATCTTGCTCGTTTTATTTTTCTCTCGTTTAATGACTAGACGTAAAGCGCGTTTTTCTGATCGCATTTTTTCGATTCTTATTTATATAGGCATGTCCTGTGCGATCTTAGAAACAATCAGTTTTTTAGTTGATGGCCAAGCAAATGCATTCTTAAGAGTTGTTAACATTCTTTCTAACTCACTTTTATATGCTTGCAATGCTTCGGTATCAGTTCTATGGATTTTATATGTTAATTCTGCTCTCCATAATAATTTAAAAATGCCAAAAGCTGCCATTATAACAATGATAGTTATATGGGCTATGTTAATTACTTCTTTGATATTCAACATCTTCTTTGGTTTCTTATTTAGAGTTGATAGTCATAACGTTTATTATCGAGAACCTACCGGATATGTTTTCTATGTCTTTTTAATTATTTCATTTATTATCACAATCTTTATGTATCTAAGATCAAGAATCGTCCATGGCGAAGCACAATTTTTCCCAATTTGGATGTTTTTGACTCCAGTTATCATCGCTTGTATCGTCCAAGCAATTTGGTATGGTATCGCTACTGCATGGCTTGGATGTGCGATTGGCTTATTAGGTATTTACGTCAATATGCAAAGCAAGATGTCACACGTTGATTTGCTCACCAATTTATATAATAGAGCCTACGTTGAACATAAACTTATTATTGCTCGCTCATCAAAACGTTATGTTTATAGTGGTATCATGCTCGACATTGACTATTTTAAAAATATCAATGATAGCTTTGGTCACTCTGTAGGTGATGAAGCTTTAGTTGATGCTGCAAATATATTAATAAATGCCTCTGACCGCAATTCTTTACCATTTAGATTTGCTGGTGATGAATTCATCATTTTAGTAAGAACAAATGTTTCATCAAAAGATAAATTAGAAGAAAAGACGCTTGATATTATTGACAAAGTCAATAAAGAAGCGGAAAAATATAATTCAAAAATTGAATCACAATATAAAATAGTTTTCTCAATTGGCTATTCAATCTATGATCCAAATGAAAGCGATGACCTCTTCTTCCACAAAATGGATGAAGAAATGTATAAACAAAAACGCAAACACCATGGCGAAAGCCTTTGAGTATTAACTAATTTAATTAGCAAATTTTATGCTAATTTTTTTCTTCTAAAATCGTCAATTCTAGATATTAAATCTAGATTTAATAAAATGATTTTATAAATAAAAATAATTGTGTTTTGCAAAGATTTTTTTGAAATTGTGTTTGAATTATAAAGTGTATTGTTTTACAATAAAATCAACTTAGGAGGATTTCCAATGCGAAAAAGAAGTAGACGCGCTGGCTTGGTACTCACCATTGTGACTGCTGTGTTTTTTGTTTTAGCAGCTTCACTATTCTTCTTACTTCCAACCATTGATGAAATGATTGGCAGAAGTCCAGTTGGTTTTACCTATAATCCAGCCAAATTATTTGTTGAAGGTGCGAAAACCTTAGTCTCATTTAATTTTGCAAGCAAAATTTATTTGATTATCTTTATTTCAGGTTGTATCGTTGCCGCTTTATTGCTCTTATGGCTTGTCGCAATTATCGTTAAGAAAAAACCAATTAAATTAATTACTTGGTTCGTCTTTACTATTATGTGCGCTGCCTGTGGTATTATGGCCTTTGGCTATTCACTTGCTGCTGCTCGTGAAGTTACATTATTTAATGGTGCTAGAATAGATCAACATATCTTCCTAGATATGATTGGTTATTATGGCATTTTTAGATTAAGCCCAGCTCGTTATGGTGCAGCCGCTGCTGATGCCGCTCCATATATCTTCTATAACTTCCTTTCTTGGATCTTAGCTTGGGTATTTGCTGGCTTACTTATCGTCATTTATATCTTTGCTATCGTTACCCCAGCCGTTGCTGCCGGTCAATTATTTGCCAAAGAAAAGGTTAGAAAAGCTAAACCTGTTGAAGAAGAAGAGGAAATCGACGAAGAAGCTCTTGCAGAAGCAAGACGCAGAGCCGCCCTTGTCTCTTATGTTGAATACAAAGCCGGCATTCCATCTCGTGAAAAAGAATATGAAGAATTATGCCGTGCTAATGGTATCGCCTTACCAGGTGATGAAGCAGTTGAAGATGATGATGAAGAATATTATCGTCAAACTGCTGCTAGCTTAAGAGTTCTTCATGAACAACCAGCTCCAGCTCCTGAAGTTGATCCTGATGAAGAATATTATAAAGAACTCACCAAAAACTTAGCTGTCTTCAAACTTGCTAAAGCAAGCCAAGACGTTAGACTTGAAAAATATTATCGTGAAACTATCGAAGAACTTGATATGTTTAAAGGTGATAAGAATGAAGAAGCTACTGCTGAAGCAGTATCAGTCCTTAAACGTGATGCTGCAAGAAAAAGAGAATATTATCAAAAATTAATCGACGAACTTCCATGCTTACAATATCAAAAAGATCCTGTCGAGCCAGAAGTTGGTAAAGATGTGAAATAAGGAGAAAACAAAATGCGTAAATACGATGAAGCTTATTATCAAAAGATGATTAACGAACTCGGTATGTTTAAGAAAAAACAACCAGTTCAACCTCAACCAGTTCAACCAAAGAGAGTTGTTCCTGCTCCAGCTCCAAAAGCTGTTGAAGTAGAACCAGTTGAATCCAAAAAGATTATTCGAATTCCATTCGAAGTTAGAATCCACGCTGCTTCTAAAGAACTCAAAGATCATTTCAATGAACTTAAGAGCGATATTCTTGCTTATGGTGTTAAATCTCGTTTATCCAATAGTGGTGATACATTTAGATTACACACTAAGACATATGTCAAAATTACCATTGCTGGTAAAGCCTTAAAACTTTATTTCGCACTCGATCCAAAAGATTATCAAGATAGCAAGATGCCTCTTGCCGATGTCGGACATAAAGGCATTTATAAAGAAATCCCACTCGTCTTCAAAGTTAAATCTGAACTCTCACTTCGTAGAGCTAAACAATTAATCGCTGATGCAATGGCTAAGGACGGCCTTGTCCAAGGTGAAGTTGTCCCACACGATTGGGTTAAAGAAATTAAATAATTTCACTTAAAATTTAAGAGGAGAATCAATGGTTCTCCTTTTTTCATATTTTGAAAAGAATAGATTATATGATAAAATCTTTCACTAATAGGAGATTTTACTAGAGAATGGATGACCCGTTGTCGTGGCTATATATATTGTATGTAGCTATCATAATTATATTAATTATCTTTAGTGCGTTCTGTTCATCTACAGAGACCGCCTATGCTTGCTTAAATAAATTTAAAATCCGTGTTCAAGCGGATGAAGGTAATAAAAAAGCTAAATTAATCCTCAAAACCTATGAGCGTTTTGATCGCACTTTAATCATGTCGCTTTTAGGCTACAACATTTCAAGTGTTGTTATTTCGACGATCTCCGCTATTTTATTTTTCCAAATCTTCAACGGATTAATTGATGATGCATTAATTTCATTAATATCTACGATAATAATGACATTTATCGTTTACATTTTCTGCGACATGGTTCCAAAGATGGTCGCTAGAGCAATGCCTGAAAAAGTCGCTGCAAATAATGTTTACATTGCTAATGGACTTTATTATATTTTATTTCCTTTAATTTATATTTTTAATTTATTAACTAAAGCTGTTTCTAAATTATTTAAAACTAAACAAGATAACATGATGACTGAAGAAGATTTCACCAATGTTGTCGAAGATTTAGAAAAGAAAGATTTAATTGAAGAAAATGAATCGGATATCATCTATGCTTCATTAGATTTTACTGATACTTCCGTTAAAGAAGTTTTAACTAAACGAAATAAAATCTTCTATATCGATGTTAAAAATCTCAGTAAAGATAAACTTAATGATGCTATTTTATCGACTCAATTTACTCGTATTCCTGTTTGCTATGGCTCAATCGATAAAATAATTGGTATTTTACACGTTAAAACATATATTAAGAAATATCTTAAAAATCCTAATTTCTCAGTCTTAAATTCACTTCAAAAACCATATTATGTCTCTACTAAAATCAAATTAGATGACATGCTTGAAGGTTTTAAAAAGCATCACACCCATATCGCAATCGTTAAATCAGATGATAAAGTCGTCGGTTTAATTACAATGGAAGACGTTTTAGAAGAACTTGTTGGAAAAATCGCTGAACCGCTTAAGGAGGGACACAAATAATGTCGACCGCCTTAATTATCGCGATTGTTATTTTGATTGTCTTATCAGGCTTATTTTCATGCTCTGACATGGTTTATGCTTCCGTCAATCAACTTCGTCTTAAAAAAGATGCAAGAAAATCAAAAGCATCCAAATTAGCTTTAAAACATGCTGAAAAATATAGTACGACAATTACAACAATCTTATTTTCAAATAACCTAGTTAATATCGCAGCTACCACATTACTTACTTTATTGGTAAGACAATTATTTGGTGATATCGATTATATTTATACGATAGCTTCTGGCGCTCTTGTTTTAATTATTCTTGTCTTTGGTGAGATTTTACCAAAGGTAATTGGTAGAGCCTATTCATATCGCTTAGCAAAATTATTTGCTTATCCAATTAAATTCTTACAAATAATTTTCTTCCCATTTATCTTTATAACTTCAAATATAGGTAAATTCTTTGCATCATTCTTTATTTCTAAAAAGAAAGACAATGTCATAAGCGATGAAGAGCTTGAAGAAATGGTCGAATCAATTGAAGAAGAAGGTGTTATCGATGAAGATCAAAGCGAACTTCTTAAATCAGCGATTGCTTTTAAAGAAACTGAAGCTTATGAAATTATGACTCCTCGAGTTGATATGTTTGCAATCGATATCAACGTTGATATAAAGAAATTATTAAAAAATGATGAGATATTTAATCATTCTCGTATTCCTATATATAAAGATAGCATTGATAACATCATCGGTATGCTTTCAACAAAATCATTATTAAGAAATATGCTTGCGTCTAAACCAATCAATATTTCCTCTTTAATGTATGATGTTCAATTTGTACCTCGATCAATGGGTATTTCTGAAATCTTAAAACTCATGAAAAAGAATAAAAACCACATCGTTATTATCAAAGATGAATTTGGTGGAACTGATGGATTATTAACAATGGAAGACATCTTAGAAGAACTCGTTGGTGAGATGTGGGATGAAACTGATAAGATTCATGAATCTTATAGAAAGCTTAAACGCAATCAATATTTAGTTGATGGCTCTTTAAATATCGAAGACTTCTTTGATTTAGTTGACGTTGCCTTACCTGAAGATGTTGATTATACAACTGTTGGTGGTTGGGTGCTTGACGAACTACATCGCTTTGCTAAAGTTGGAGATCATTTTAGATATCAAAATTTAAGTGTTGAAGTTGCTGATGTAACCGAATTCACCGTTGAAAAAATAATCGTTAGAGTTGGTAGAAAGAAAACGGAATGAAATATTTAAAATATATAAATAAGAATATTCCTAGTCTTAAAGGTAAAACTTTTATCGTGACTGGCGCGACAAGTGGAATAGGTTTAGAAGTAACTAAACAATTAGCCTATAAAGAAGCAAAAGTGATAATGGCTGTCCGCAATTTAAGTAAAGCAAATAAAGTAAAAGAAGATATTTTAAAAGAAGTTAAAGATGCTGATATTGAAATCATTAAATATGATCAAGCCGATTTTTCTTCTATAGAAGAATTTGCTAATAATATTAAAAATAATAAATATGATGGTTTAATTTTAAATGCGGGAATATTTCATCCAACAAATAATATGACAACAGTTGATGGTTATCCTTTAACGATAGGCACCAACTATTTAGGAGCTTATTATTTAGCAAAATGTTTATCTTCATCATTTGAAAAAGGGAATATCAAAAGAGTGGTGGTCACCTCTTCTCTTGTTAGAGTTTTTGGTAAAACTAAACATTATGAAAAATATCTTTTGAACGTTAAGAATAAGCCAAATAGAACCTATAATATTTCCAAAAGAATGAATTATAATTTTGCCGCTAATCTTAAAGCAAAATATCCAAATTTAGAAGTAGTGATTACTCACCCTGGTTTAGCTAGAACAAACATCATAAAAGCTGACTCATCTTCATTTAAATCTTGGTTTAAATTTGCAGGTGATAAATTTTTAAAAATCTTTGCAAATTCCGCAGAAAAGTCTGCAATTTGCACACTTTTAAGTGCTTCTAAAGACGATATAAATGAACTAGATTTTATTTATCCTCGTGGACTACTTCATGCAGTTGGTTATCCAAAAATTTCCCACCAAAAATTAGCTAAAATAAAAGATGCCAAACTCGAAGGCATCAGTGAGAAAATATTAGCCAATTAGGCTATTTTCTTTTTATAACAATCGTAAATAATGTCAGCGATTTCTTCGATGGACTTATCGCTGGTTTTAATAATGAAATCTACTTGTCCAATTTTTTCCATTGAGAAGTCGATAACATCATTAGTTAATCTGGTTTTAATGTTCTCTTCTTTATCGCCTCGAGATACCATTCTATCTCTTCTTGTTTTTTCGTCAGCAATAAGTAAGAAGGTAACAATATTTTTGTTTTTTAATTTCTTAAAGCTATGTAAACCGTTTGGATCTAAAACAACGACTTTATCATCGCTTACTTGATCTAAACCACATCCATAATAGTTATTGTTGTAAATTGATGATTCAACAAATTTGTTTTCAGATAATCTTTTTTGGAATTCATCCTTAGATATAAAGAAATATTCGACTCCATCAGTTTCACCAACTCGTTTTTCTCTTGTTGTAGTGGTGATTGCTTTCTTAAGTCCGTATTTTCTTTGTAGTTCTAAGGCGGTAACAGTCTTCCCGCTAGCAGATGCTCCACATAAAATAATCATAAAAATATTATATTCGTTAAAAACAAATATAAAAATCTTTCTTGAAAAATTTTTCCTCTATTTTCGACAAATTTTCGAAAAAAATCGCTATTAAGTAGTGTAGGGCCTAGCAAATCATCTACAAAAAAGGAGAAAAGAAAATGGGCAAAAATTCTAGTGATGATTCCTTAAAGCGTTATGAGGAATTAATTAAAATTTCCGTCCGCTACAATGACTTTTTAGAAAGACCGCGCATCCGTGGATTATCTTCAAGAAACAAAAGAAGGCTAAATGATGCTGCCTTATATGTTTATAACGTTAAAAAAGCTATCAGTAGTCTAAATGATGAAGAAAGAGAAATAATCAAAAAAGAGTTTTTCTATAATAATGGCGATTCGATGTGGTGGGCTAAATATTATTCGCGTTCCACTTATTATCGTAAGCGTTCGCTAGCCGTTAAATCATTTTTGGAGAATTATGAGCGATGAATCTCTTTTCATGCGCACTATTTGCTTCTTCTATATTAATTGGATATTTAGCTACTTCTAGATCATCGATTGATGAAGAATTTGGTTATGAAAACAAAATCGACTTTATTTCAGTCGAACCAATGAAACATTCACTTTATTCAAGTAGGATGACAATTAAATATTCGTTTTCATCTACTAACAATCAACTTATTCAAGTATCGATTAAGGTCGTTAACCCTCAATATGTAAGAGGAAAAGTTGTTTTTTCGCAAATTCTTAGAGATAAAGCCGCTACAGTCATTTACGATTATCCCCAAACTTATTCCAATATTTCTAGAAATGATGTTTATGTTTTTCAGTTAAGTGGACCTCAAAATGATGAAGTAAGTATCTCGAGCAAAGTTTATAGCCCTCAAAACGTGGTAATCAAAGATGAAAATTCATCATATGAGACGCCAGAAAACATCGCAATTTATAGACGTGGAGAAGGAATAACATATCAAAGTGAGAAATTCATTTTCTCTAATTTAAAGCAAGAATATGTCTTAGGAAAATATTGGGGAGTTAATTTATATGGTTTGTTATTTAATTATGTCGCTCCTAAATATTTTGAACTAACATATGACAATCCTCGTTTAATTATTGAAAGTCATGAAGGCGCATTAACTAAAATCGGCGAAGAAAGAGGTATGCCAAATTGGCGGTATCTTTCACTATCTTTAGATAAGGATGAAAAAAGCGGAAAGCTAAATTTCCATCCAAAAGATCATTTATATGTGAATCCAATCACTTTGGATATGTCTTCTTATCCTATTGAAAATTATATTGAAACGAAATATCTATTTTTCCCTCGCCCTAAAGAAGATGCAGAGACATATATCATTCGTTTTATGATTGATAATTTAGGAGCAAATAATTATCAATTCGCCTATGAATTTAGTGTCTCAATAACTAGTGATTTATACGGGAATTGCAATGATTCTTCATATTGTTTAAGCATGGAGGATAGTGTTCCAGATTTAGATTTAGGAACACTTATTTCTGAATAATGGAAAACACCCTTTTCTTTGCAACTTTGTTCGCCTTATTCCTTAATTTTTCAATGGGGGCTATGTCTTATTCAGGTATTAATCGAACATTTCAAAATATGTATCGAGGTTTAATCGAGGCAAGCATTGCATTTGTCGATGAAAAAGGTGAACCAATTGAAGCTTATTTTAAAAAAGATGTTCTTGAAAAATATGCAACTAATTATTTAAAAGAAAACCTGGCAAGATATGTGACGCATTATAAAGCATCAATTTACTATTTCGATAAAGAGAACCAAGTCGTATGCACTAGTTCATATTGTCGTTCAGTAAAGATTTCCTTGGATTGTGAAATCAATTATTTCTTTCACTACACGAAAGCACGAAATTTTTATATCAATCAAAGTTATGAATGAAAGATTAATTAATTATATTGAAGAATCTTTTCTTAAACCGTTACTTGCTATCGAAACAATAACCGATATCTCTTATAACGGAGTTTCCATATTTTATATGGATAATGTTTTAGGTAGAAAGAAATTTGAAGAAGAAGTAAGTTCAGAACAAGCGATGGATTTCATTCGGCAAATCGCCAATTTAGCGGAAAGACAATTTTCATTTACTTGTCCAACATTAGACATTTCTATATCTCGCTATAGGATAAATGCTCAACATTCTTCAATAGTTAGAGTAGGGGATAATAAATCTATTTCTTTTTCAATTAGACTAGCTTCTAAAAGCATCCGTATCCAAGATGATGGATCGTTTATGGAAAGTAAAGCTAAAAACATTTTGTTGGGCGCAATTAAAGACAAGAAATCGATTGTTATTGCGGGTCCAACCGGAAGCGGAAAAACAGAATTGCAAAAATATCTCATCTCTAAATTAGATGATTATACAAGAGTCATTATTATCGATAACGTTCAAGAGCTAGATTACGTGAGATTTAACAAAGCTTTAGATGTGACTAGTTGGCAAATATCCCCGACAATTCCTCAAGGAAATGCTCAAGAATTAATTAGAAATGCTCTAAGAAACAATCCTGACTGGATTGTGATAGCTGAATCAAGAGGCAAAGAAATGAGCGATGCTTTAACGGCAGTTATGACTGGTCATCCAATCATTACGACGTTACACGCTAAATCGATTGAAGCTATTCCAAGAAGAATGATGCGTATGATTCAAGCAAACAATAATAAAGAACTTCCTGAAGACATCATCAGCGATATTTATGAGCACATCGATTATTACGTTTATATCAATCGTAAAATTAGTAAAGACAAGAAAGTTATTAGATTTATTGATTCTATTGCAACTATCGAAGAAAACAAATTCAAAATAATCTACCAAAAAGGAGCAAAAAATGAAAAAGATTGATCTAATTTTTATCATATCATCCCTCTTCATTTCCTTTAGTGCATATTTAGCGACAATGCAGATATTTATTCCTATAGGAATATTTGCTGTTTATATTCTTTATTATTTTCTATTAATTAGAAAGAAAATTGCTCAATATCTACATAAAAGTGAAGTTGTTCATTCTTGTTATCATTTCATTAATTCATTCTTGATTACTATCTCAGTTAAAGAGTCATTAGAAGAAGCGTATCAAAATGGGCTTAGAGTCGCTCCAAAAAGTTTATTAGAAGAAACGAATGAAATAGAAAATATGACTATTATGGAAAGAATAAATTTTCTTCGTAGTTATTTCAATTTAGCAATCTACAAGATGTTTTTAAACGTTGTCAATTTGCATCAAGAACAAGGCGGAAATATCTTAACTATCTCTGATTCACTAATTAGAGAATGCACGAGAGTAGAGAAGACTCTTAACGAATCAACTGCAATTGGTAATCGCCATTTAGTTGAATTTGCTGTTTTGTGGTTATTATCATTTTTCATTCTTATCTTTCTTAGATTTGCAATATCACAATTTTATTCTCAGATGATTTCTTCTTTTATAATGATTGCTTTTATTAGCGGCTTTTATCTCATCTTTTTAGTTAGCGTGCATCTTTTTTTAATTAACTTCACCTCAATTTCAATTAAGGAGGATGTTGAAAATGTCTAAATTAAAAGAAAGAATGTCCGCTCTTCATATTTCCTTTAATAAGGAGATCGTTCGTTTTGTAATTATTGCAGTTATAATTACTGTCGCTTTTTTAGTCGCAATTTTATTAAGCAAGATTTATTACCTTGCCATTGCATATTTAATGCTCATGCTCATCTTTTCATATTTTTATTTCTCAAGATATAAATCTATGGAAAAGAAACAAAAGAATGACGATTTAATTGAATTTGTTAATTTATTTACCTTTTTTAGAATTTATCTTAAAAATGGCTTTGGAGTGTATTCTTCTTTAAAAGAAATATCATCTTTTGCTAATCAATCCTTAAAAGGAAAACTAGAAAAGTTACTCAAAGATATCGATGAAGATAAAACGGTCGTTCCATTTGTCAATTTCGCTCATCATTTTGAAGAATTAATCGTTGAAGAAATGATGATTTCTATTTACCAAATGATCGACGATGGTTCTGAATCTAATTATCTCATCCAATTTGAATTAATTTTTGATAAATTCTCTGAATTATTACATTCAAAACAACTCAATAATAAAGATAAATCATTAGCAAATTTAACGATGACTTCTTTAGTAGGTTCAGCCTACTTAATCATTATGATTACGATTGGAGTTGTCACATTAATAGGAGAAATGTTAAATGGCTTATAAAATAGGATTAATTTTGTCGATGTTATTTATCGCTCAGCTTTTTGTTTTTGCTGGCGATTTAACATCGATTCAAATTATTTATACCAATCTCGACGCTGTTAGTGTAGTCGCTGGTAATCTAATCTCATCACGAGGTGGGCTCGATGATGAAATAGTTAACCTCGTCTATGAACAAAGTGGTGGAAGCATTGAGGCGATCGGTGATGAGACGCCAATGCTGGGCTCGATTTATGAATATAAAATCTCTCGGGAATTCACGCCATGGGTGATATCTAATAATCCGATGGTAATAAGCGTAACTAGAAGCGTCGTAATTGGTTATTACATTTAGATAGAAAGGAGTAGACATGTCCGAGATTAAAGGTCAATTATTAGGAATTGTTCTTGTCATCGCTATTTTTGGAGTTGTCATCGGCATCCTTACAGCTGCTTTTACCTCCTCAGCCGAAACGGTCCAAAGCCGCATGGAAGATTTAGCCTCTGGCTCATCGCAAAGAGTCAACCCTGAAAACAATATCGACACTCAAAAGAATTATTCACTTCATTATTAAAATGATAGAAGGGGCAAACCCCTTCTTGAAAGGACCCTTTCTGAGGATTATTTCGAGAAGAGATTTGAAGCCTTATCAAATTATGATAAAATACAAAACGTTACGAGGTGTTATTATGGATAAACTTGCTGAAATTAGACAACGTCTTGCCCAAGCGGCTCATAAAGAAATTACTTCAGATGATATGAAGTTAAATGAACTTGGTTTAGATAGTTTAGATGTTGTTGAATTATTATTAAAACTTGAAGAAGAATACGATGTTCATTTCGATGACGTCGACATGTCAAATCTTGCGACTGTAAAAGATTTATTAAATGCCATTTCATCACAATTAAAATAAAATTGTTTTGTTGTTGTTTTTACTATAAGTATTTGATAACATTTATAAGCGCAACGCCTTCTTAGCTCAGTTGGTTAGAGCGGCTGACTGTTAATCAGTAGGTCGTAGGTTCGAGTCCTACAGAGGGCGCCATCCAATGTGGCCCGTTGGAGAAGTGGCTTAACTCATATGCCTTTCACGCATACATTCATGGGTTCGAATCCCGTACGGG
>CAMOEQ010000013.1 GCA_946612405.1 uncultured Erysipelotrichaceae bacterium
TGTTTTATTTATAATTATGACGATGCGCACGTAGTTCAATGGTAGAACTCTAGCTTCCCAAGCTAGTCACACGGGTTCGATTCCCGCCGTGCGCTCCAATAAACTTATGATTGGCAGTTTAATTACTGCTTTTTTATTGTTGAATATTTTTACTGATTTTAATGGTGGCTTTATCTTCACTCATTTCAACAAAATCAATTGTGTATGGGAAGGTATCGCTATCATCCATCTTCGTGATAGTTTTGTGTCGTTTCGATAAGAATTTTGAATATTTATCAAAAGTGAAAGTATCACCCTTCATAAATAAATCAGAAGCCTTCAAAGTCTTACGTGAATTGTCTTCGTCACCAAAGGTATCAACCCCACCTTTTTGAATAAGTGTAATTAGTTTCATATCAGCAATTTTTGATGAACCAATATATGAATATGAATAATCATATGAATTATTATCAATTACTAATCGACCTTCGCTTGGTTTATCAGTCGGCCTTAAGCTACTATTAAATAATCTTGAATCAATATGGTACATTCTAATGCCATATTTTTGTTCGCTACCTTTAAAAACATAGTTCCAATATTGAGAGAATTTAGCGTTATTTCCATGTTTCGAAAATAGTTCAATTAAGAAATATTCATCAAAAGCAGAATTGTTAAAATTATCAGGATTTGCGGGAATAATTAAGCATTTTCCTTCTTTTGAAGCTGATGGAATAGTGATTGTGCATTCGTCTTTAACAACGTATGAATCAATCCAACCAACACTTAATTTTGAATATGAATTCCAATCAAAAACATTGCCAGATTGCATATCAAATTGACCAGTATAATCAACTAATCCAGCATAATCATAATAATCAGGAAGACCAAAAATATGACCTTGTTCATGGATTGGAGTGATTGCGCTGCTATTGCCATATGCATCAATAAGATGTTCTAAAACTCCGGCTGAATAAGTTCTTGCAACAGGTTTTTCTAAACTTGGAGGATTATCTAATGTGCTCATGTGTGGCCACAAATTTGTTGCCCATGGTGATTTTCCGGTTTCGCTTTGATAAATTGATGGATTGAAATTAGTTACTAAATGAAAATTATCAATTGAACCATTTTGATCTAAATCATATTCAGTCCAATCAATTTCAGGATGATTGTCTTCGATTGTACTAAGCGCTTCATTTATGCATTTAACAAGATAGGAATAACTTGTTTGGATTTGATCGCTTGTATAATCGGTAAAATCATAGATTTCACTAACTAAGCCAGTGATATTCATTGCTCCATTTGAACAATCTTTATAATAAGAATGTAAAGATAAAGGCGAATCACCAAAATATAAATCTTCAATTTCTGCTCGATATGTTTCACTCCATTCATCGAGCCAACTACCAGTTAAATTAACTGGGATAACAAGCATTTTGACATCTCCAGTTGGAGTGGAATAATCATTATCAACATCTTTCGCAGTTATTTTGAGATCTTCTTTTTTTAATAAAGATACTTTTTCATCAACAACAAATTCTTTAGAATCGCTAATTCCTTGATAAGTGGCTTCTAAAATATATTTTTGCCCACTTATTAAAGGCGTATCGATGCAATCAACATCTTCTCCATCCTTAAATAATTTAAAACTAATTCCTTTATTTTGATTATCTTCGTAACAAGAATATGTAAGTTTACTTTTTGTCTCATCAAAATGAGTTACATTAAAGTCAACAAATAAGTTATCTAAAATCTTTTCTTCTGCTGGAAAAGTGATGTTATCAGCAAATTCAAATTTAATGACTGTCTTAGGATCTGTTTGAGCACAGCCACTTAATGAAATAAGCATTAATGGTAATAAGATTTTAACTTCTAATTTCTTTTCCATGGGCTTCAATTATATCTTTGTTAAAGATTTCTTGCATCTTTTTTCTTACTAACATTCAAAAAACTTTACTTATGTAAAAAAATTAGAGATAATTATCTACCCCCTCGTGGGAAGGAGATAGCTGATGAAAAAACGATTGATTGTTCCAATTATACTTGTAACCCTTCTAGTCTCCGGATGTAATATATTACCATTTGGTCCAGGTTCAACTAATACATCTAATCCAACAACAACTACAACCTCAACTTCTGATGAAAAGGTTCCAACTGTTGATTCGGTTACTTTAAATAAGGACGGTCTTAGATTAAAACCAGGTTCAACCTCGATTTTAACCGCTACTGTTAAAGGAACTAATAACCCATCTACAACTGTTAGTTGGGAATCTTCTGATAAGAGTCTTGCCACCGTTAGCGATGGAAAGGTTTCTATTTCATCAAGCGCTACTCCAAATAAAAGTGTAACAATTACCGCTATTTCAACTGTTGATTCTTCTAAGAAAGCATCTTGTGTCATTACTATTTTAGATCCCGCAGCATTAGATGAATATACATTATTAATGTATGTCTGTGGTTCTACTTTAGAATACAATGATGAGTATTCTCGACTTGATGGGGCTGCTACTGAAGATATCAAAGAAATGGTTCAAACGAGTAATCAACCTGATGATGTTAATATCGTCATTCAAACTGGTGGCGCAACCCACTGGGCTAGCACATATGACATCAGTGCTTCAAATACATGCAGGTTCCACGTTAGAAACAATCAATTAATCAGCGATTCAAAAACCGCTAAATCCAATATGGGATTATCTTCAACTCTTGAATCATTCCTAACTTGGGGAATGCAAGAATATCCTGCTAAAAAATATGCTTTGGTTCTTTGGAACCACGGTGGAGCAGTTCATGGGGTTTGTTCCGATGAAAACTTTGGTGGTGATATGCTTAAAACTTCCGAAGTTGCAACTGCGATGAAAAATGCTCTTAATACAGCTGGAGATTCTAAATTTGAATGGATTGGTTATGATGCATGCATCATGAATTATGCTGATAATATTGCTGTCATCTCTGATTATGCAAAATATATGGTTTGCTCTCAAGAATTAGAAAATGGCGATGGCTGGGCTTATGATAGATGGCTTCCAACTTTATACGCAAATCCTTTACTTGAAACCCCGACCTTATTAGATAAGATTTGTAATACTTTCGTTTCTCAATATGGAAGTACTTCAAGCAATGATCAACAATTATCCGCTCTTGATTTATCAAAAGCTTCTGATTTTGTTTCAGCCTTTAAATCATATACATCTTCATTTACGACTGAAACAGCTTACAATAATATCTCAAGTGCATTTAGCAATACTCCTCTCACCTTTGGTGAAGATTGCTATGGTTTAGCAGATATGATTTCATTCTTAACAAAAATGAAAAGCAAATATTCTTCCATCTCTACAACCGAATTAGAAAACGCTACTAAAGCAATGGTTTTATCAAATGTATATGGTAAAAAATATTCATCAAATAAACCTTGTGGAGTTAATGTTTTCTTTGCTAAATCACTCGATTGGCAATATCCACTTCAAGCTTTTAAGAGCGATTATACAACTAGCGATACCAAGTTCGATACTTGGCGAAAACTAAATATCGATTACGGCGAATGGGCTCGTTAAGATATTGATTATTGAAAGAGCGAAGATATTCGCTCTTTTATTTTATAAATATTTAAGATAAAATTATGTAGTTTGGAGGTAAAAAATATGAAAAATGTAGATCTTAAATTTGAACAAATACCTATCAAGAAAATCTCTTTAAAAAATGTTGAAAAGAAGATGATGTCTTTTATTGAACAGCTTAAGGCCGCTAAAGATTATAAGAGTGGCTTAAAAGTTATCAATGCTTTTGAAAAATATAGTTCTAAATTTCAGACCAATGTCACTGTAATTAGCATTCGTTATTCTCTTAATACAACCGATAAAGCAATCGCGAAAGCTCAAGACGAAGTTGATGAGATGATGCCACTTATTTCTAATTACATCAATATGTGGAACAAAGTTCTTGTAAAAGTTCCTTATCGAGCTGAACTTGAAAAGAAATTTTCTCCATATTATTTCAAGATGATTGAAAATTCACTTAAATCATTCGATGAAAAAATCATTCCTGAATTAATTGAAATCAATAAATTATCATCACAATATGATCGAATCTTGGGATCGGCTCAAATTGAATATAAAGGTCAAATCTATAATATTCCTCAAATGGGTAAATTCTCTAATTCGAAACTCCGTGAAGAAAGAAGAGAAGCTTCAATTAAAATCGATGAATTCTTCCAAGAACACGAACAAGAAATTGGTGATATTTATTCTAAATTAGTCCTTCTTAGAGATAAGGCCGCTAAGAAACTTGGTTATAAAGATTTTACTGAACTTGGTTATCTCTCTTTAGGTCGAGTTGATTACGATGCCAAAATGGTTGAAAAATATCGTAAACAAATCGCTGAAGTAGTTGTTCCAGTCGCTCAAAAACTCTACAAATCTCAAGCAAAACGTATTGGAATCCCATTTAAAAAGATGTATTCATACGATTACAATTTGATGTATTTAAGTGGCAATCCTGAACCAATTGGTGACCCAGAATATTTAGTGGAATCTGCTACAAAAATGTATCATGAGATGAGTAAAGAAAGTGGTGAATTCTTTGATTTTATGAAAGAACACCATCTCCTCGATTTAGTTGCTCGTCCAGGCAAACAACCTGGTGGATATATGACCTTCTTAGATGAATATAAAATGCCATTTATTTTCTCTAACTTTAATGGCACCGAACATGACGTTAACGTTCTAACTCACGAAGTGGGCCATGCTTTCCAAGGTTATTTATCTAGAAACATCAAGCCATCCGATTTTAGATCTCCAACTTTAGAAGCTTGTGAAATTCATTCGATGTCGATGGAATTCTTTGCTTGGCCATGGGTTCAATTATTCTTTGGCAAAGATGCCGATAAATATCGTTATGGACATTTGTGTGATTCAATTGAATTCCTTCCATATGGAATAACTATTGATGAATTCCAACATTGGGTTTATGCTCATCCAACTGCAACCCATGAGGAAAGATGCAAAGCTTATCAAGAAATTGAAAGAAGATACACTCCTCATAAGGTTTATCCAGAAGAGATGAAAGTTGCTAATCATGGTGGTTGGTGGCTTAGACAAAGTCATATCTTTGGCTCCCCATTTTATTACATCGATTATACTTTAGCCCAAGTTTGCGCTTTCCAATTCTTGGTCGAAATGACTAAGAACCGCGAAAAAGCTTGGCGAAAATATGTCAAATTATGTAAATGTGGTGGTAAATACCCATTCGTTGAATTACTTAAGAAAAACCATTTAAGAAATCCATTTGAAGATGGTAATGTTGCGAAAGTAATTAAACCTCTTAAAAAGATTCTTAATAGTTTCGATGAAACAAAATTCTAGTCGATAATGTAAGAAGGTTTCCCTAATAGGGAACCTTTTTATTACGTCCTTTTTTCATTATATAGCGATTTATTTTATTAAATAGTTTTGTTATAATTTAGCAGCAATTATATACAAGGATTGAGGTTTATTTATGTTTAATATTAATGATGGTACATTTAATTTTGATAAGCCAGCGTTATGGATCGATTTGGTTTTATCATTAATTATCGCTTCAGTAGCGTTATATTTCTTACTTAAGGTCTTAAAAAGAAAATTCATCGTTGTCAATTTAGTGACAGCAATCATCGCCCTTTTTGCTGCTTGGTTTTTCGATTTAAAACTCTTATGGAATATAATGACCGTTTTACTCATCTGCCTCATTATTGTTTCATTGGTAATAAACCAATCTGCTTTACGTGATTTATTTTCTAATTCACTTGGTAATCAAAAGATTAAAAATAACACTGAAAAAGTATTTGATCGTCATGCCTTACTTGTAAAGATTGACACTGCTGTTCAAAATTTATCGAAAAATAAAATCGGCGCGATCATTACTTTTGAAAGAGACACTAAGCTTGATGATTTCATCAAAAGCGGAACAATATTAAACGCTCCAGTCACGCCAGAATTATTGATGACTATCTTCTATCCTGGTACCAGACTCCATGATGGAGCGGTGGTTATTAGAAGAGATATAATTCTTGCTGCTTCAGTTTATTACACTCCAACAACCAAACCTCTTACAGGTAAATATGGTTCTCGCCATAGAGCATCCATCGGTATCTCCGAAGTTTCTGATTCGGTCACCGTTGTTGTTTCTGAAGAAACAGGAAGAATTTCTCTTGCTATCGCTGGTGAATTAATTCATGTCCCAGCCGATACATTCTTAAGAAGCCTTGAAGATTATTTATTAGCAGTTCCAACTAATAAAGAATAATTATGCAATTTAAACAATTTTACGATTTCGTTGTTAAAGTTCATTCCATCGCGAAGATTGGTTTAACTTATTCAACTGATCCATACGCACTAGAAAATTATCAAGAATTAAACGAAATATCTAAAGATATGCTTGAAAATTTTATGGACGTAAAATTTGATAAACCAAGCATGTTCACCAAAGAAGTTTATCCTACTCCAAATATCTCTTGTCGCACTTTAATAGTGAATGATAAAGATGAAATCTTATTTGTTAAAGAAGCTAAATCTGAAAACTGGTCACTTCCTGGTGGCTGGTGCGATTTATATAAATCTCCAAGTGAATCTGCTTTAGCAGAAATATCTCAAGAAGCCGGAGTAGAAGCTAAAATAACTCGTCTATTAGCAGTCTTAGACCGTCGACCATATAAATCAAAACAAAGTGTTCCAGATTATGTTTTAATCTTTTTAGGAGATATTGGAAATCATAAATTCCATGAACACACTCATGAGACTAACGATGTGAAATTCTTCAAAATGAATGAACTTCCTGAATTATCTAGAAAATTATCGATAGAAGAAATAAATAAAGCTATCGATGCATATAAAAATAACAAAGTTATATTTGATTAAAGGAGAGAAAAATATGCCAACACCTCATAACGAAGCTAAAAAAGGCGAAATCGCCAAAGTCGTATTAATGCCAGGAGATCCTAATCGAGCAACTTGGATTGCTGAAACATTTTTACATGATGTTAAATGTGTCAATAAAGTCCGCGGATGCTTTTGCTATACTGGCTTAACTAAAAATGGAAAACGAATTTCCGTTATGTCCTCTGGTATGGGACATCCATCCATCGCGATTTATTCATATGAACTTTACACTGAATATGATGTTGATTTAATTATCCGTGTTGGTACATGCGGTTCTTATCAAAAAAACATCGATTTAAGAGATATCTTATTATGTTCGGCAAGCTCATCAGATTCAAATTATGCATCACAGTTTAACCTTAACGGTACTTATTCAGCCGTTGCAGATTTTGAAGCCCTTATGAGTGCTAAAGAAATTTTAGATGCTAAAAAATATCCATATCATATTGGCAATATTTTCTCTGCTGATGTCTTCTATGATTTTGATAAAGAAATCTGGAAAAAATGGGCCAAACTTGGTGTTATGGGTGTTGAAATGGAATCATACGCTCTTTATATCAATGCCGCTTATTTAAATAAACGCGCCTTAACTATGTTAACTGTCACTGATAATTTTGTTAAAGAAGGTCGCTTAAGCGCTGAAGAAAGACAAAACGGTTTATATAAAATGGTTGAAGCAGCCGTCTTAACCGCCGAGAAATACGCTGAATGATCGCACTATTTATCTCTTTAGCAATTTTATTAGTTCTCGTCATCCTCTCAATTATCTTCTTACCCACTTTCTTACGTAAATATTATCGAAAGAATTACGTAGAGATTTATGGTAAAAAAATCTATCGTTATGCTTTGCATAATGATTTATATCTTATCAATGTACTTGAACTAAAAGGAAATGATGATCAATTAATCAAAATCGATCATCTTCTTTTTGGCAATAAATATATCTATATAATTAAAGATTTTTATATGCCTGGTAATATTGAGGCCAAAGAAAATGACCAATCTTTTATTTATACAACCTTAGGCAAAAATCCTAAGAAGTATTACATTGATAATTTCCTTTTTAAAAACGATGAATTAGCCAAAAAAGTTTCATCGAATTTAGGTTTGTCTCGTTCATTATTTATTCCAATATCAATTGTTGATAACGATGCTGATTTTGGTGATTTTCATCCTGAAATTAAAGATAATTATTTAATTCATATTTCGAATTTTAATAAATTGATTGATTCTTTAGAATCAAGAAAAGTTGCTCCACTTAATGATGAGCAACTTAAATACGCTGTTAAGGATGTCAATAGACTCAATGAAAGAAGAAAAACAAATAAGTCTCGATAAACAAATTAGACAGAATTACCGAAAGAATTTTATTTCTAAAACTTCTTTGGTGGCTGTCTTTCTTCTTTTTGTTATCGCTTCTTTGCTTTTAGCTTATTTTTTACCAATCACTTTATTTATCACTATTCCATTTTTAATTTTACCGATGCTAACAGGTTTTATCGCTGAAAATATGTCAGCGAATACAAAACGTTCATCTGCTTTAAGAATGTTGTTTGGTTTTCGTTTATATTATTCACGACAATTTTTCGGAATTTATCGCATCCTTGGAGCGATTTTAAAAACGATCATTGTCTATTTGATTGTTACTTCAATTTTGACATTGATTTTACATCTATCATTAGGAATGTCAGATCCAAATTATATGTCGATTTTAGATTCGATTATTCGAGGACGAAATATTGAAGATTTGAATAAAAATATTGAGCTTTTGCTGGCAAATCCAACATTTGTTTTAATTGAAAATATCTCTGAAATTGCTGCGATTGGTCTAGCTTCTTATATGATGATTCATCACGTTTTAACTCAGTCATTTAAAGTGTTTTATAATGCCCTAGGAAAAACAGTTTTATCATCGTTAGGTGTAAATATGATACATCGTTTATCTTTCAGTAAAATTCGTAAATACTTTTATAAAGATTATTATTCATCATTTTGGTATATGATTTTGGTTTATATCGTATTCTATGTTGGTGGTGCACTTTTAGGATTACTTATCTTAAATAGAAATGGAGCGCAATCCGCAGTCATTGGTTTATTTTTTGCTTCAACCATATCTTCATTCTTTTTACCGATTGTTTTTGATACGCTTCAAATCATTTTCTCTGTTTATTCGCTGTTTTATATTCAAAGTATGATGCATTCTGCTTCAATACTTAGAAATTCCTTTGGAGATAAAGTGTCTTTTTCTAGTGAAGAAATCGCCTTGGTAGATAAATCGGTATCAGAATTAGAAAGTGTTTTAAAAGAAGCAAATAAACCTTCAAATAAGCAAGAAGAAAACAAAAAATAAAATAAAAACAGTACTATGTACTGTTAATCAAATCAAATGGAGCAGATGACGGGAATCGAACCCGCATAACTACCTTGGCAAGGTAGTGTTCTACCACTGAACTACATCTGCATTTCAGCGTGATTATTATATAAAAAGTAGTATAATACTTCAAGATAAAAAAATAGATTATGAACAAGTACGAAGAATTAGCCAATTACATTTTCCCAGACATCAGCGAAACGATAGCTGATTTAGAAGCAAAATATCCTAATCGTAAACTTCCATTAAATGCTGAAGTTACCCGTTTTGCGCCTTCTCCAACCGGTTTTTTACATCTCGGTTCTTTATTTACATCATTAGTAGCTCATAAAGTTGCTTTTGATTCAAAAGGTGTTTTCTATCTAAGACTTGAAGATACAGACACAAAACGTGAAATTGAAGGTAGTGGAGAAGAGCTTGTTCGTCAATTAGCCTATTTTGATGTTGCTCCTAAAGAAGGATATTTAGGAAATCACGATGTCGGTGATTATGGTCCTTATCGTCAAAGCGAAAGAGAACATATCTACCGTGTTTGTATTAAAGAATTAATGTTAAAAGGAAGAGCTTATCCTTGTTTTTGCTCTGCTCAAGAACTTGAAGAAACTAGAGAAATTCAAGAAGCTAATAAAGAAATCCCTGGATATTATGGTGATTATGCGATTTGTCGCACTATCGAGCCAAGCGAAGCTTTAATTAGAATTAAAAACGGCGATCCATATGTCATTAGATTTAGATCGATGGGAAATCATAATAACAAAGTCACTTTCCATGATGAAATTCGTGGAGACATTTCCATTGCTGAAAACGATATGGATATCGTCATCTTAAAATCCGATGGTTTACCAACTTATCACTTTGCCCACGCTGTTGATGATCATTTTATGAGAACAACAACTGTTATTAGAGGTGAAGAATGGATTTCAAGTGCTCCAATTCATTTAGAATTATTTGAAACTCTTGGTTTTAAACTTCCTAAATACGCTCATCTTCCAGTTATCATGAAACTTGATAACGGCAATAAACGTAAACTTTCTAAAAGAAAAGATCCGGAAGCCAGCGTTTCTCACTTCATCGAAGGCGGCTATCCAGCCGAATCATTAAAAGCCTATTTGATGAGTATCGCTAATTCTAATTTTGAAGAATGGACCGCTCAAAATCATTGCTATGATTTAGATAAATTTAGATTCTCATTCGATAAGATGTCTCTTGATGGAGTTTTGTTTGATCAAGATAAATTAAATTTCTTTTCTAAAGAAGTTATTGCTCTTTTCACTGCTGAAGATTTATATGAACGCTTACTCAAATGGTCTAAAGACTTTGATGAAGTCTTATATAAACATTTATTAGATAATAAAGAAATATCCATTAAAGCTCTCAATATCGAAAGAGGTGGAGAAAAAGCTCGTAAAGACTTCACTTGCTATAAAGATGTCTATCCATTAATTGGTTTCTTCTATAATGACCGCTACTTAGAAATCGTTAAAGATGGTTATCCATTTAATGAAAAATTCTCTAAAGAGACAATCAAAGAATTGTTAGAAGATTTCTCAAAATCTAATGATTATTCATTAGCAAACGATGTTTGGTTTAATTCAGTTAAAGAATTAGGTCTTAGACATAAATTTGCTGAATCGAATAAAATTTATAAGCAAGCTCCTGAACAATATCTTGGACACGTTGGTGATGTTGCTGAAATCATTCGTGTTGCAATTGTTGGAGCGAAGAATTCTCCAAACCTCCATTCAGTCTTACAAATCTTAGGTAAAGATGAGGTTAATAGAAGAATTAAACTCGCTATTGAATATCTAAACTAATATTGTTTAAATATTCTTCCTGGCCCATTGGAGAAGCGGCTTAACTCATATCCCTCTCAAGGATACATTCAAGGGTTCGAATCCCTTATGGGTCACCAAATGCTTAAAATTTTGAACGTATTAGGCGTGGATGATTATAAATTCCATCTCCCTACGATTCAAAGGTATAGAAGTCCTCAAGTTTGAGGATTTTTATTACCTTTATTGTTTTAATCTTAAAAATGAATACATTAAGTTTTTAGTTATCTGGCTGTTTTGAAAATTCCTGTGTTATATTATTTTAACGAGGTGAATATTATGAATGAACCAAAAGAGAAATGTTGTGTTTGTGGAGAAGATATTGATTTAGCTTTTGATCAATGGTCTGAAAGTCCAAGCGGCGAATACATGCATGTAAAGTGCTCAAGGGAATATCAAAAAATGGTAGATAAAGTAAACTCTCTTTCTACCGACGAATTTATTGATGTTTTGAACACTATACCTGATAGCGAGAAAAAGTGGTAAAAATATATGCTTCTGATTTTTTAATCAGAGGAAAACTTCGCAATGATTAGTTTTCAAATTGTGAATTTTATCTACACTTTATTTGGTTTATCGTTCGATTAAGTGACGGAACAAAGATATCGAAGAAATCAAAACTAGTTCCATTTTTCGAGTGATTTAGAACAAAGCGAAAAAGTACTAAAAGCATTACTCAAGAAAAATAGTCATTCACAGGTTTCTAATTTGATCCACTTGTATTAAAAACTTTACACACTGCCACACGAATATTTACCTGTTACAAGGTTGCTAGTCTTCCAGTATAGTTCATATGGTGGTGGGTTTTTTCTTTTGATTTTTGCCTGTCTCACCACTGGGTAACGCGGGTATTGCTCAGTTTTGAGATATAAAGAAACACGGATGTTGCTGTTTTTAAGAAATTCACAATTTTTGAACCGTGCGAGGAGACTCGCTACTTTCTGTTTTTAAAAATCACTTTAGTGATATAATAATTCTACGATTAGTAGAGTTTTTCAAGACAATAAGTATGGTTATAAAACTTTTGATAGACCTTAAAATAGTTGTAACGGAGGTTCATTATGCTTTTGATAGGACAACGAATTAAAGAATTAAGAAAAGAAAAGAATATAACACAAGCCGAATTATCTAAAGAGCTTAATTTATCTGATCGTACAGTAAGTAAATGGGAACAAGGAAAAGGAAATCCGGATATAGAAACATTACCCGATTTATCGAGATTTTTTGGCGTTTCCATTGACTATCTAATTACAGGCGAGGATTTTAAAAGTGATAGAAATGCTTCGAATTATGAAATCGTTGTTAATTATTTCAATAAACTTATTGGACCCGTCAAATTGAATGAATACTGCGAGAGATATATCTATAGGCTCTCCGAAGAATATAAGGTTTCCGAATTAAAAGATGCTATCGACATTTTTTACGAAAGATATTTGAAGGGCCAAAAAGAAGATATATTGGCATACATTCAAAACGAAATCCCAAAACTTAGCGGAATTGCAAGGAGTTCTCGAGCAGAACCGCAGGAACGAGAAATACTTCATATCATTCACATATTGAATAAAAATGATCCTGAAAATCGTCGTTTGAATGATGAAACAAAAAAACTAATAGAACGTCATTTAGATTTGCGTTTTTCAAAAGATGATGCAGATAGAATTGTTTGGTTAAAAAATTTGGCAAAAAAGCTTTCTGAGAATCACACATCTTCGATTTGTATTAATGCCGCTTTAAGCAAAACACTTCTTGATTATCGAGATAAACAAAGACGAGAAAAACGAATTCAAAAAGGCTTTATTGATTGTAAACCATATTATTTCGAATCTATTGATTCTGCTATTTTAGACCTTAATCAGAGCATTAGAGATAACAAAGTTGGCGAAACTTTTGAGAATGTAATTTATCTTTTGGATCTTTTGATAAAGAAATTAACCATTTCTTATGACTCTTCGTTAGATGAGTCATCAATTCCTCACATTTCAAAAATAATCGACAATTTGTATGAAATCTATGGTGGTTATCTAGGAAGAGATAATAGTCGGGTGTTTAAAAACTACTATGACAGATTTAGCATGTATACAGAGAAGACTAAAATGCCATACAAAGTTCTGGAATATCTTTCGTATTTTATTGACGAAATGAGTTCTAAAATCGATAAAAGGATGAGGGGCATTAAAACTTCATATAAACCGAACATAAACTTGCTGATGACATTCAAATAAAGCAAAGCTTTTTAGAGAATCAACTTTTAATTGATTGGTTGATTATACTAAGTTTCGTATGATGGTGGTGTAGGAGGAAAGTATATGGCTACAGGAGAATTAATAAAAGAAGCCTTAACTAAGCGCGGCATGACTCAAAAAGAGTTAGCTGACAAACTATTTGTAAAACCACAAGCCGTTTCAAAATGGATTAAAAACGAAAGTGAACCATCTAAAGCTAACATCAGAAATATTTATGAGATTCTAGGAATTGATTTGACAACAGAACTAGTCAAAGTGGTTCAAAAGTCAGCAAATAACGATGATTTCGTTTTTGCAGAGATTAAAAATATTGATTCTATTGACAAGGCAAGTAAAGAATCGAAGCGCATTCTTGATAATGCTTTAATTAAACAAAATTATTCTCATTCAATTTATACATTGTTGGATTGGCTTGTTGCCGCAACATTGGGCCTTGTATATCATGACTTCATAAACAAAACAAAAAAATGCGATGAATATGATGATGGCGTTGTCATTGCATATCTAAGTGACTTCTTTGCTGAATGTTTTAAATTTAGAGGTCAATATCCAAATGAACTCGCTTACGAGTTTTATTGTATGGGCATGGATTTGTTTGAATCGTTTGGTGAATACAAGTTGCCAAATCATGATTTTGGGCACGACGCATTTGGATTATGGAACAACTTCAATAAATCGTTCGATTATTTGTATATCACATCAACAGCAATCGAGTTTAAAACAGCTTTAACTGAATTATTATCAAAATGGGGGTATTAACATGGAGTGGACAGAAATTGATGTTACACCAGAAAAACTAGATAAAGAACCATTTGTTGCCATCGGAAATGGACGAATCAAAATATCCAAAGGCGCATGCCAACTTATCAAAGATTTCGATAAGTGTGAATATGTGACATTTCTGAGAGCCAAGAAGGACAGAATCCTTTTTGCGGGATTGCGATTTGAAACCGATGAAACCTCAACTTCATTAAAAGTCGATAAAGATGAAGACGATACTTATGGAGCAATTATTTATGCAAAGGATGTTATTGAAACTCTTTACGGCGAAGAAGGAAAATCAAAAACCTATACCAAGCATTTAATTGATATCGATCCAAAAAGACCAGACATTTTAGTTATTTATTATAACTACAAAAAGCAATATCTCATTCTTAACGAACACAAAAAACCTATTAGACAAAGACACATAGGAACCATTATCGATGGTGAATGGAAGGTATTATCGTCCCACAGTGAAGTCAGAGAAAGCGGTAAAAAATCGCCAATGTACTTAGTTGAAAATATCAATACTGGCGAACAAGTTTCAATTTCTTCAAGAGCGTTGAGCGACATAAAAAAAGGACTTACAACTGTTGAGAGAATTAAATTTGCAAGGTCGATTGGTATAGCATCATATTTAGGAAGATGCAGAGCTGCAAAGAAAAAGCGAATAAAACCACTCGGAAAAGAAGAATAAGTGCCGTACGGAAAAAAGTAGTGTATTCACTCCCTAACGCCTCACCAATTACTTAAATAGGATTGATACAAATAGATCAGTCCTTTTTTATTTTTATAACTTATTTAATTAATATTTTGTTATAATTTTGAATACGTTATACATAGGAGAGTAATATGCCTTTATTTGAAAATATTGAAGCATTTAAAAATGTTGATCCCGCATTACAATGGGCAATTTTCATCGTCGGTTGTTTAATTATAGTTGTCGCTTTATTTGCCACTATAATTAGCATTTGGTTAGCTGTTAAATATGTCACTTATAATAGAACCTTAAACAAAGCCGGAATAAATGGTGAACAAACAGCGAGAAAAATCTTAGATAACAACGGCTTAAGCC
>CAMOEQ010000014.1 GCA_946612405.1 uncultured Erysipelotrichaceae bacterium
GAGCTTCTTCTTCGCTTTCATACATAGTATGACCTTCTTGCCAAAGGAATTCGCTACCTCTTAAGAATGGTCTAGTAGTCTTTTCCCATCTAACAACGGAGCACCATTGATTATATCTTTTTGGCAAATCACGATATGATTCGATGATGTTTTTATAATGTTCGCAGAACAATACTTCACTTGTTGGACGAATAATCAATTCATCTTCTAATTGGTTTTTGCCGCCTTTTGTAGCAATTAATGTTTCAGGAGCAAAACCACTAACGTGATCTTTTTCTTTTTGAAATAATGAACTAGGTATTACTAAAGGCATATAGACATTTTCAACACCTACGGATTTAAATTTATTATCCAAATAATGTTGAATTTCTTCCCAAATGGCATAGCCGTATGGTCGATAAATAATAAAACCTTTAACGGATGAGTAATCCATTAATTCAGCTTTTTTACATACATCGGTATACCACTGTGCAAAATCTACTTCTTGAGTGGTGATTGAACTATTTTTATTTTCCATAAATAACCTCCTAGTTCATATTTTTAAGTTTGGTGATAATTTTAGAATTAAGTGGCAAGACATTTTCGTCAAATGGAGCGATCGGATCACCAGAGACGATATCAACACCTAATTTAATTACATATTCAACAAGAGACATCGACGGGATATCAATTGCAATAATCGGTTTATTGTATCTTAATAATTTTTCAATTAAGGCTTGGAAAGATGGGAGTTGTCTATTTTGTGATTTATTGTCGGTAACATGAGATGCGACTGAAAGAAGGAAGTAATCAAATGTCTCATACATATGTGCAGATAAAGCAGATTCGTTATCGTTAAGAAGTAGGCCAACTTCATATCCTTTTGATTTAAAGGTCATAATTACTTCTATTAAAGTATCACTATGTTCGGTGGGCTCTTTAAGTAATTCATCTTCATTTAAAATCAAAACAATATTAGCGTCTTTAATTGAAGAAATATAAGCAAATGTCCTATGGACATAATTCATTTCTTGAACGCTAAGTGGGAAGAATAAACGTAAACTTGCTCCATCTTTTTCTTGAATGAATCTATTGATGGAATTACGAGAAATAGTCGCGAATAATTCTTTATCATCTTCAGTTCTAAAAGCATACTGCTTAAGTTCATCCATCGAATCAAAGAATGAGTCAAGTGGTTCAAATTTAGCTTGATAGCCAACCATACGACCTTTATCGGTGTTATATATTGGTCGATATGAATATTTGATTTTCTTATCTTGGATGATGCGTTCAACTTCAGTTCTAAAGTGAAGATTATCACCTTCGGAAGTGATTTTCTTTCCTTCTTCGTAAATATGCATTTGTTTGTTATCTTCTTTAGCGATGTTACTTAATTCAATAACGGTATCGAGTAAATCGTCCACTGCATTATAAAAATATTTATTTTCAGCAATACCAAAACTAAAGCCAATAATATCTTCAGTTGATGAAATCATTAATAAACGATTTATTTCGTTTTTCATCGTATTAACAAAGGCTAAAATGCTTGTTCTTGTTGAGATTTTTAAATCACAGATAATGATTTGATTTTCTTCATGCTCAAGCATTGGACGATAAGGAGTAATATAAGGAACCAAAACGTTTTTAATTTGAGCAAAGATAAGATGAGAAATCTCGTTTTCTAAAGTTCTCTTATTAAAGAAATTGATGGCAAAAGTGACACCTTTACTTTGATGATTGAAGGAAATAGCTTCTGAGAATTTTTCTCTAGATAAGAATTTACGGATGTGGCTATTTTTGGTTTTGTGAGCGTACATATACTTAAGTATATAAGACTCTAAATATATAACGCTTTTTTCAATATCAACTTTCGTAACTTGTAGAATTGAGAAATATGATTTTTTGTTGTAATTAAATAAAACGTTAACTTCTAAATATTTAGGAGTGTTTTCAACGTTATCAAGTAAATTACCAATCCATTCAATAACTTTATTTCTTTCGTCGGCAGGGAATTGATTATAAAAAGCAGTTATTGAAGAAGTTTTCTTTCGATGAAGTCTCGAACGGTTGAAATATCTGACGCGATCATTTTTAGCATCGACAATATAAACTCGTAATGAATTAGATGAATCGCTTAATTCGGTTAACTTTTTCTTACTGCTAGTTAAAACAACAATAAAAGATATTGTGATTGCTAATAAAATTATCCCAAGCAATACAAGTGGGATAAGGATCATCAAACTATCAATACTAAATAAATCGTGAATATCGATATACGACATGTCTTAAATTATACACGATTAGAATGACTATACAATTAAAGTTATATTAAATAAGGCAATTCAATCAGTGATTGGATAAGGTTATATGAGCAACTATTACTTATACAATTATCTAAACAAATTAGTTATGTCTATGATATAATTTATTCTCGCTGGAGAAATACCCAAGCGGCTGAAGGGGTCGGTTTCGAAAACCGATAGAGGGTGCAAGCCCTGCCAGGGTTCAAATCCCTGTTTCTCCGCCACGTGATAAGGTATAAGACTTTCGAACCCAACTTATTAAATTCGAGAGTCTTTTTTATTTAAAATCTAAGCAAATATCGAATTATTATCAGCAAAACCTAAATATTTTCTGCTTTTTTAAAATGGACAAAATCCCAATATGAAAGGACTGCTAAAGTAAGTCCAAAGCCAAGGAAAAACCCTGAAAAATCTATCAAAATATCTAACCAACTACCAAATCTATCTGGAGTAAAAATTTGAATTAATTCAGAGATGGATGCGACTATAAAACCCAAACCTAACGAAAAACTAATCGAATAATAAATCGATTTAAGTTTGCTATCTTTTAAAAATAAGTAGAACGATAAAGTTGAGAAAATACCATTTATCGCAAATAAGCCAAAATGACCAACTAGTTTTCTAATGATGCCAGCAAAATTGTTGAAATTGCCATCGTTGATAAAATTAGGGGAAAAGAAATTTAATATCGATGCGACAAAACGGGAAAAACGACCCGATTCTTGAGCAGACATCGTTCCATTCATGCAGGCATTAACAATAATAAAAACATTAATCGCAACTGCAAAAATTAGAATTATCCATTTAACGATTTTCATTAGCGAATTGGACGAGAATAGAAATGTCCATAAACTTGAGCAAGAGGCGTAACATTGATGAAACTCTTTTGATCAAATTTACGAATCGTTTTTATCGTATATTTCAACTCTAGAGATGAAACAACCATGTAAATCAAATATCTTTCCTTACCAGAAAATGCTCCGGTTGCATTGACGATTGTTGCCCCATGAGGAATAGCGGCAAGAAGGAATTTTGGTAAGTCCTTATTATCGGTAAAAATTTGGATTTGAACTTTTTTATTTCTAACGTTAATGAAGTCGATGACAAGCATAACAGTAAGCAGATAAACAATTGAGAACCACATGCTACCAATAGCGATGGCCCAAGGTTCTAAAACAATATCGCCGACTGCTAAAGGAGTTCCACCTTTAATCGCGGTGAAAATTGTAAATAAGGCAATAATTGCTGAGTTAATCATAACTCCATATTTGCCTACAGACGTGGACTTACGTAATGAGACATAATACGAGACGATATCAAATCCACCCGCGGATGTCTCCCACTTGAAGGCAATTGCAGATGAAATACCTGTACAAATACCTGCGAATAATGCTCTTGGAAGTAGGCCTCCGTACTCAGAAACGTATAAGGCGATATGTAGGAAAACATCACCATTAAAGATGTTTGAGAATAAAAAGACAGATGCAACATTTACTAAAGTAAAAGTAGCAAATCTTTTTCCGACTCCAACGAAGGCAAGGATGATTAAAGGAATATTAACAACCATATAAACAATGGAGAAGACTAAAGATCTATTTGTGATATTCACTCCACAAGTTTCTAAAATTAATAGAAAAACTTGAGCCACACCAGAAGAACCTCCGGAAACAAGAGTGACTGAACCAGACATGGCACCACCTAATGCCGATGGATCAAGAAAACATTTAACGCCAAAAGCAAATATGGCTGCAGAAAAGACAGACATTATAAATGTAACGCCATAATCAATTAGATATCTTAGCCATAAATGATTATAGACGAAGGTATTAATTTTCTCTTTTTTGGTTTTCATAATCTTACTATGTGCAATATTGTATGCTTCTTTCAAATTTTTAGATAGAGTTTTATAAAAAATATTGAGACATTTATGTCTTGAAAAAATAAGTTGTTGTATCTATATTTATATAGTGGTAAAATCTAATTCGCATTAACTTGGAGGAAATAGTTTATGGCAGTACTTGCAGCAATCGGTGCATTCTTCAAAAAAATCTGGGACTGGATCAAGCAAACAGCGTGGATTCAACCACTTTTAATCGTTGGTATTATCTTTGGGGTTATTTTCTCGATCCCTGCCATTGTTAATGCCATTAAATCTGCCCAAGAACAAGCTGCTGCTACCGAAAATTATTATCATAAATATCAATTAACTCTTGAAGGCGGGGAAGAATCTGCCGCTGATAAGACAACCAAAATCATCTATGAAGCGATGGACAAACCAACCGAAGAAAATATCGCTGCTGTTAAAACAGAAGTTGGTACTGATAAATTCTTCTTCATGTATGTTTCTGATACATGCGAAAACTGTGTTCAAGCTAAATATGGTTTTGATTATTTAGAAAAGAATTGGAACAATTCCGATCCAAATGGTGGCTTCTATGTTGGAGAAGGTCAAGAATTCAAATTAGTTTCTATCTTTACAGATGAATATACTTCTCAAACAACATCAAGCAAAACTGCTTTCGTTCAATATATGGAACGTTATCCAAACTTCTTTGAACTTGCTGCAGAAGCTGCTCAAAATACCGACTATTATACTTTAGGAAAATTATCCGATAGCGACATTGCTGCTTTAGCAGAAGCTCATCCAGATAACTTCCTCACCCCAACAATCTTACTCTTTGATTTCACAAGTGAAGCTCCACAAATTGGTGTTTCTGAAGTCATGTTTGGAGTTGATGGCGCATCCGATAAAGATAAAGCCGAATTATTACTCCATTGTTGGAACCATTCAGATGAATTCTCCGTTAACGATTAATCGTTAATTAAGAATAAGGAAAAGTTGGGTCGCCCCAACTTTTTTGTTTCTTTAATAAATAATATTATTTCTTCTTTTGATACATCTTTAAGACTGAAGATGGAACTAGTTTAGAAATATCGACTCCTTTGTTAAATAATTCATCGATTGAGCTAGATGATATAAAACTTGTTTCAGCATGAGACATAAAGAAGACCATGTCGATTGAATCATCAATAAATTCGTTTGAAGCCGATAAAGAGAATTCGTATTCAAAATCGGTGACGGCTCTTAGACCACGAATTAGACAAGATGCTCCATGTTCTTTAGCATATTGAACAGATAATCCTTCGGTTGAATCGACGCTTACTCCTTTTAAATCTTTGGTCGCTTCTTTTATCATTTCGACTCTTTCAGTTGCACTAAATTTAGATTTCTTATTAGGATTAACTGCGACTAAAATAATTATTTCATCAAAAACTTTAAGTGCTCTTTTAAGAACATCTAAGTGTCCATTAGTAATTGGATCAAAGGAACCAGGATATATTGCTCTTTTCATCTTTATTTCCTCAATATATATATTTTAGCGAGACCATAGTTGTATAGTTTAACTTTTTTATAATTATCTTCTTTAATATTAAGATCTTTTTCGCTTTCTAAAACAATTATCGCGTCTTTATTTAATAAATTATTATTTTCTAAAATATTTACCACCGCTTCATAAATTTCTAGTTTATAAGGTGGATCAACAAAAATGATATCGAATTTATCATTACAATTTTCTAAATAAGAAATTACATCAGATTTAATAATTTTAAGATTGTTTTCTTTAAGTAACTGAGCATTTTGTTTAATGGTTGATATTGCCGATATTTCTTTATCAACAAATGTAACTTCTTTAGCGCCTCTAGAAAGAGCTTCAAAGCCATAACTACCAGAGCCTGAGAATAAATCTAAGATCTTTTTATCGATAATATCTTCATTAAGAGCGTTAAAAACAGCCGCTCTAACTTTATCCATGGTTGGTTTAGTTAAGCCGTTTTCAGGTATAAATAATTTCCTTGAACGATATTTTCCACCAGTTATTCTAATCATAATTTACAGTTATGAGTTTCTCCAAATTTCTTAAAAAGAACTTCATTGATTTTATTATATAATTCTCTTACTAATTTATAAGCATTATTATATTCGATTACCAATGGATGTTTATCTAATGATAATTTGGCTTCATATAAAGCTTTTTGGGCATCTTTTACTTCGTTTGAATCTTCTTTAAAATGTTTCAAAGAATCTTCATAACTTAAAAGAGCCATATCTTTTTTATAAGCAAGCTTCATTATTTCTTCATTTTCATTAATTTGTTTATCAAGTTCATTTAAACGCAAAACACGAGAATCGTTTTCTAATGATTCTTTTAACAAGAATAAACTATCTAACAATTCTTTATTCATGAAATATATATTATCAAATTTGTATCTATTATGATACAATTTCTATATGAATAAATTGTTTAAGATTGTTAAAGATAACGTCAAATCAATTAGAGAAAAATCAGTTGAAGTTAAAGAGATTACTCCTGAAATAATTAATCTAGTTAATGATATGGCGGAATATCTTAAATTAACTCAAGATAAAGATTTTTCTGATAAGCATCATCTTCGCGAAGGCGTTGGATTAGCTGCTCCTCAAATCGGAAGAAATATCCGTGCATTAGTTGTTTATTATGAAGATGAAAATGAAGATGGTACAACTAAAATAATTGACCACCGCTTAATTAATCCAAGAATCATCTCTGAATCTGTTAAACAAGTTTATTTATCAAATGGTGAAGGTTGCTTATCCGTTGATGGAGAACACGAAGGATATGTTTACCGTAATTACAAGATACTTGTAAAAGCTTATGAAGTAAAAGAAGGTAAAGAAATCGTTGTTACTGCTAGAGGATTTGAAGCAATCGTCTTACAACACGAAATCGATCACCTTAATGGTGTGCTCTTCTACGACCACATCGATAAGAAAGATCCTTTTAAAGAAATTCCTGGTTCAGTTAGATTATAAACCGCTTTCTTTTAAAAATACTTTACATATTTTTTATATATTATTTATAATAGTTTTAACATTAAAACAACGAATATAATTCATTATATGTCGGTAAGATTTTATGGCTGTTAATCAATCTCCTGTATCTATTTACGCATTGGGTGGCTTAGGCGAAGTCGGTAAAAACACTTATTGCATTGAGACCGATGATTCTTTAATCATCATCGATGCTGGTGTTCGTTTTCCTGGTGTCAATTTCCCGGGTGTAAATTATGTAATACCTGATTATCAAAAACTAAAATCATCTCAACAAAAACTTAAAGCGTTAATTATTACTCATGGACATGAAGACCATATTGGTGCCATACCATTTTTAGTTCAAAGCGTTCATATTCCAGTCATATATGCACCTAAACTCGCTGCTGCATTAATCAAAAAGAAATTAGAAGAAATGCGCATTAGAGAAACGGTTAACATCGTTGAATATGATTCTAATAGTGAACTTAATATCGCAGAATTCCATATTTCTTTCTTCTATGTCACTCACTCCATTCCTGATGCTTATGGAATAGTTGTCGATACTCAACAAGGAAGAATTGTTCATACTGGAGACTTTAAAATTGATTTAACTCCAGTTGGACATCAAATAGAATTATCTAAGATTGCTAAAATTGGTTCAGAAGGAGTTGATTTATTATTAAGTGATTCAACAAATGCTGAAATCGAAGGCTACACTCCAAGTGAATCAAATGTTTTAAAATCCATTTATGAAATATTTGATAATGCTCAAGGAAGAATGATTCTTTCAACATTCTCATCAAATATCTCTCGTATTCAACAAATTGTTCAAGTCGCTGTTGAATTTGATCGAAAAATTGCCATTATTGGTCGAAGCATGGAAAACGTCGTCCAAATTGCTCGTGATTTTGGCTATATTAAGATTCCAGATAATGCAATTATTCCGGTTGAAGATATCCGTGAATATAAAGCTAAAGAAATATGTGTATTATGTACTGGTTCACAAGGTGAACCTATGGCAGCTTTGTCTCGAATTGCTAATGGAGACCATAAAGATTTATCAATTATTCCTGGCGATACAGTAATCTTCTCTAGTAGTGCGATTCCAGGCAATGGCATCTTAATTGAAAAAGTTGTTAATAAACTTGTTAGAAAAGGAGCAGATGTTTTGACTAATTCGGTTCTTTTTGCAGTCCACTCTTCTGGTCACCCATCTAAACAAGAATTAAGATTAATGCTCAAGTTAATGAATCCTAAATATTTTATGCCAATCCATGGTGAATATCGCATGCTTAAACTTCATGGTGAAATCGCTCAACAATTAGGAATTCCTAAAGAAAATATCTTTATATTAGAAAATGGCGAATCCATCGTTTTAAATAAACATAAAATTACTAGAGGAATTAATTACCCCGCTTCTCCAATTTATATAGATGGAAAAGATATTAAAGGTATTAATGAAGCTGTATTAAAAGATAGAGAAATTTTACAAGATAATGGCATGATTGCTGTTATCTTTGGCATATCTCATAGACGTGGAAAGATCATTGTTCCACCAATGGTTATTACTAAAGCATTCATTGAAAATGACACAAAAATGAGCGAAAGAATTAAACAAATAACCACCGAAGAACTTGAAAAAATCATTGCAAATCATGGCTCTTTTGCCGATATCAAGAACGTAATCAAAACTCAAATCGCCGCTTATGTTTATCGTAAAACAGAAAGAAGACCGCTTATCGTTCCAGTGGTCATGGATGAAAAATAATGCTTATCTTAGCTAGTGAATCTCCTCGAAGAAGAGAACTAATAAAGCAAATCACAAAAGATTTTAAAGTTGTTCCATCAAATGTTGATGAATCAATTCTTCATATTGCTCCACATGATTTACCAGCTGAATTATCAAAATTAAAAGCTTATTCAGTATTTGCAAAATATCCAAATGATGAAGTGCTTGCGTGCGATACGGTTGTCATCTTAAATGGTGAACTAATGGGCAAGCCAAAAGATAAAAAAGAAGCTTTTGAAATGCTTTCTAAATTATCAAATAAAAAACATGTCGTTATTTCTGGCTACACCTATATATCTAAAGAAAAAGAAATCACCAGAACGGTGAGAACTTATGTTTATTTTAATAAATTAAGCGATGAATTAATTAATAGATATATTGAATCCGGTTCTCCAATGGATAAGGCTGGAGCATATGGTATTCAAGACGAAGAATTTAATTTAGTTAATCACATCGATGGGGATTTTAATAATGTTATCGGCCTACCAGTTGATGACATTAAAAAACACGTATTTGATTTTTAATCAAAAACTTTATAAAAATTATCAGAATCATCCTTGACAACAAGGGTGATTTTATTTGACATTTTAATAATTGAATCAACACCTAATTTATTTAATTTTTCTTCGTTTACCAAAGAATAATCATTAAGTGTTAAAGAGATTCGTGAACCAGCTTTTTGATGGGTTAAGATATTTTCTTTTCCGCCAAGAGCTTCAATAATTTCATTTGAGGAATATTCTTTTTTTACTTCTGTAGGTTTTTTATTTCTTTTTTGAAGCAAAAGAAGAACAACTACTAAAGTAGCAACAATTACAGCTGCTCCAATAGCAAATAAATATCCATAACTTTTTAAGAATTCTCCGAAGTCATTGACGACTGGATCTTGGGCAAATAATCGATTAATCATGCAAATATGTTATCATATTATTTAAATTATGAGCACAAATCTTGAAATAGAATTTAAATCAAAACTCTTAGAAGAAGAATATAATTCTTTACTTTTAAAATATTCTAATCAAAAATCTTATTCTCAAACCAACTATTATATCGATGATAATAATCAATCGATTATTAGCAAAAAATGTGGTTTAAGAATTAGAGAAAAAGATGGGTGTTATGAACTGACATTAAAGGTTCCTTCTAATGACGGAAAAATTGAAATAAACCAGCAAATCTCGAATGAAATATTTAAAAACTTTGTAAATTGCAATTTTTTTCCTGGTGGAGAAGTTAAAGATTTTTTAACTAATAATCTCAAAGTAGAAACAGATAATTTATATGTGTTAGGAAAATTAGTTACATTGAGATTAGATTTGAATTATAAAACCTCCCTCATCTCAATAGATAAATCATCATATAATTCCAAAATAGATTATGAAATAGAATGTGAAGATACTTCTATTACTTCAGCAAAAAATAATCTTTTAGACTTTTTAAAAGAAAACAAGATTGCCTATAAGCAATCAAGCGGGAATAAATTAGATAGATTTTTAAAAACGCTTAATAATTAAGCGTCTTTTTCATTATCGTCACAAGTGTCACAATAAATTTGTTGGAAGCGACGCGCTTTAGGAATAAAAGTTGTTATTTCCTCTTTGTTATAACCAACTTGGATACGATGATCATCGACCATTATTGGTCTTTTTAATACTGATGGATTTTCTCTAATAAACGAAATCATTTCTGAGATAGTCATATTATCGACATCAACTTTTTTCTCTTTAATAACTTTTGAGCGTTTTGAGATGATTTCATCTGTACCATTCTCACTTTTTGTGAGAATATCTTTTAATTCTTCTTCTTTTAAAGTTGTCCCAAAAATGTTCTTTTCTTCAAATGGAATTTTTTGTTCGGTGAACCACTGCTTCACCTTTTTACAACTCGAACAAGATGGGGATACATAAATTTTAATCATGCTTTTATTGTATGTAAAAATAGCGTAAAGTCAATTAGTTTACTAAATTGACATAATCTATTTAAATACTCTATAATTAACACATTATTTGGAGATTAGATATGGATAATATTCTCTCAGGTATAAAACCTACTGGCCAATTAACCCTCGGAAATTATATTGGCGCGATTAAAAACTTTGCTAAAGTTCAAAATGAAGGCGAAGCATTTTTATTTATTGCTGATTTACATGCTTTGACTTTGCCAATAGAGCCAGAAACATTGCATAACAATTCTCGTGATATCGCTGCATATTATTTAGCAGCTGGTCTAGACCCAGAAAAAGCAAACATCTTCCTTCAAAGTGATGTTCCTGCTCATAGTGAGCTTGCTATTATTTTGCAAAATTATCTTTATATGGGTGAATTATCAAGAATGACTCAATTTAAAGATAAATCCTCGAAAATGAAAGAAGAGGCTATTGGTTTAGGCTTATTTGCTTATCCAGTACTTATGGCTGCCGATATTGTCTTATATGATTCTAAACGCATTCCAGTTGGTGAAGACCAAGTTCAACATGTTGAACTAGCTCGAGATTTAGTCAAACGTTTCAATAACCGTTATGGCGAAGTTTTAGTAATGCCAAAAGCTGAAATTAGTAAAGTAGGCGCTAGAATAATGTCTTTATCTGATCCAACCAAAAAGATGTCTAAATCAGATCCTAAAGGCGACATTTATTTGTCAGATTCTTTAGATGTCGTTCGTAAAAAAATAATGTCTGCTGTTACCGATATGGTTGCTAAAGTTCATTATGATCCACTTAATCAACCAGGCATTGCAAATTTAATGGTTATTATGTCTTCTTTAACAGGTAAATCATTTGAACAAATTGAAGAAGAATTTGCTGGCAAAGGTTATGGCGATTTTAAACGCGCTGTTGCTGATGTAGTTGTTAATGAACTTACACCATTTAAAGAAAGATACGAACAAATCGTTAAATCTGGTTTAGTAGATAAAGTGCTTGCTAAAGGTGCTTCTAGAGCAAATGAAATTGCTTCTAAGACTCTTGCTAGAGTTCAAAAAGCAGTTGGTTTATATAATAAATAATGGATTTTAAACCTTATCTTATAGCCTTTGATATGGATGGTACTCTTCTTACAAAGAAGAAGACCATTTCTTTAAGAACGAAAAATTATTTAAAAAAATTAATTAAACAAGGCCATAAAATCGTTTTAGCATCAGGCCGTCCATCTAGATCAATGGTCACTTATTATAAAGAATTAGGACTAAACACTCCTTTAATTTGCTATAACGGAGCTCATGTTTATTCTCCTAACGATCCAAATTTTAAACCTGTCGAATTTGAATTTCCTAAAGAAGTTATTATTGAAGTAATAGATAAAATTCGTCCTCATATTGAAAACGTGATGTGTGAAGATGAAAATACAATTTGGGTTGATAAAGAAGATAGATATTTAGATAGATTCTTCTGGTATAAAAATATGAAGGTTATCGTTGGAGAATTAAAAGATACATTAAATAAAAATCCAATGACTTTCATCGCTAAAACACCTTATGAATATCGTGATACTCATGAAATCGAAGATGTCATGAAAAAATATCCTAATTTAGAAATTAGATTTTGGACTGGCTCACCATATTTTGAAATGTTTTATAAAGATACTTCCAAAGGAAGCTCAGTTCAATTAGTTGCTGATTATTATCATATTCCTAAAGAAAGAATCATTGCTTTTGGAGATGCTGGTAATGACGTTGAAATGTTTGAACACGCTGGTATATCAGTAGCGATGAGTAATGGTAAAGAACTACTTAAAGAAAAAGCCAATATGATTTCAATTAAAGATAATGACCATAACGGCATCTATCATACTTTAAAGAAAATATTTTCTAGAATCTAATTAAAAGCCCACCTAATGGTGGGCATTATTTTTATTTCTTCTTAGATTTCATCTGTTTCTTGGCGCCTTTTTTGACGGCTTTAAGAACTTTCTTTTTATTTCGTTTACTTAATGAAATAAAGATGATGATTAAAATGATAATTATTACAACAGAAATACCTGCAACAATTCCAATCATTTTCCAATCGATTTGATTATTTGTTCCTGGATCAGATGGAGTAACAGGAGTTGAACTTTCAGAAATTTTATCGCTTGTAGGATTAGCTACTCCAGCTGGTGTTGTATTGTGATTAGTTAATTTACGACCATTATATGTAACTGTTCCCCAAATATAATCAACCCAATCTGGGAAATCGATAAATGGATTACGATTATTAGTGAAATTTCGATATAAAAGATTGTTACGATGTATTTCAAATTCATCAACAGGATCGAGATGATGCCAATTAAGTAAATCGGTCATAATTCCCATCTTACCAGTAAGTGTTTTAGTAGAAGAATATCCCGATAAAACTTCATTAGATTGAACAAGTTCAAGATTAGGATTATCTGAATTAATTGCTGGATCATTTCCTGCTAAATCGTTATAACGAGCAACCATATAGAAAATTGCTCTAGCAATATCGCCTTTATCACTATCTTGTGGTTCGAATACTTTTTCAGTAGATAATGTTGTTCCAAGTGTTAAAGAAGTTCCAACATAATTATTTTTAGCATATGACCATTTACCCGCTTTAGCGGTATTAACGTCATCAACATAACCATACATTTGATCATTATGAAGTGAAGAGTTAACATCGCTATCACCTGGCCATAAATGCATTGGGTCTCCACGTGCACCTTCAGCACCTTTATCTTCAAAGCCTTGTGATTTAGCCCAGATATGTTCTCTATCTATGCCCCATTCTTTATTGCTTCCATGACTTGTAGTAGTTGTATCTTCTAAAGCCCAGGCATGTAATTTATTTTCGACATTACGGTCAAAATATAAAGCATGTAAATATGGATTTGTTCCTGGATTAGATGCACTACTTCCATATTTATAACCAGTAATAGTGTTTGTTGAGGCATTATATCCTTCAATATCTTTAGCAGGAGATTTAACCCAATCTCGATCGGTGATTTCATACATTTTCCAAATAGCATCACCTAAAGAAGAATCATAACCATAAGAGATTTGATTATTCTTTAGAATAGGTTTAAGGTTCTTAAGCAAATTATTGCCTTGTCTTTCATCGTTAGAAAGAGAGTTAAGATCTTTATAATATTCCCTAATTTCAGATTCACTACAATCGTTTAAATTAATTTCAGTAGGAAGAGCACCTGCAGCATTAACGCTTTTAACTTCGCAAGGCAAAAACGCTAAAGAAGTTAAAGCTACTGCAGAAATTAATAATGGGGCAAAAATCTTTTTCATA
>CAMOEQ010000015.1 GCA_946612405.1 uncultured Erysipelotrichaceae bacterium
CTGACACCGGAGCCGCGGCGTTGCATAACGACGCCTTGGAAGACTTGGATACGTTCTTTGTTGTTTTCGATAATTCTGACGGAAACTTTGACGGTATCACCAGAGCTAAAATCTGGGACATCTTTCTTAAGTTGACGAGCAGTAACTTCGTTAACGATATTTGTGTTCATGTCTTTTCCTCCTTCTTACAAGTATTTACTCGGTACGTTCATATCATGACTCGAAAGCGGGACGTCCTGAGCGAGTTATAAAACTCGCAAGAAAGATATTATCAAATCTATATAATAGGTGCAAGCAAATATTAATTGATGGTGTTAAGTAAAACTACTTGACACGCTTATATTATTAGATATAATAGTGAACGGTAAAAAAGGAGATTACAATATGTCAGTTAAAATTAGACTTACCAGAATTGGCCGTCATAAAGAAGCCATCTATCGTATCGTTGTCGCTGATTCAAGATCAGCTAGAGATGGACGCTACGTCGAACAAATCGGTTATTTCGATCCAGCTAAAGGAGAAGCAAATGCCGACATTAATGTCGAAGCTGCCTTAAAATGGCTTCAAAAAGGTGCCCAACCAAGTGATTCAATTCGTACATTATTCACCAAAAAAGGCATCATGCAAAAATACGCTGAATCAAAGAAGGTTTCTAAATAATGGAATACGAAAAGATCATTCATACAATAGTTGATCCTTTCTTAATTAATCCAGAAGCTTTAATGGTTCGTGAACTTCCAAGTGATGATCCAAAAGGTGTTCGTTTATTAGTAGTCGCTGAAAGCGAAGATACTGCTAGATTAATCGGCAAAAAAGGAATGGTTGCCTCTGCCTTAAGAGAAATCATATCGGTTGCTGGTAAAAACGAAAATAAACATATTCATCTAAGTTTCGAATCTTTTGATGAAGATAAATAAGAATGGAATATTTAACAGTTGGTACAATTGTTAGAACAGTTGGACTAAAAGGCGAAGTTAAAATATATCCCTCAACTCATTTTCGTGACTCTCGATTTTCAAAAGGGAGTCACGTTTTATTATTGAATGAAAACAAAGAAATTGTCGAAGATTTACTTATAGTAAAACATTCTAAAAATGGAGAGTGTGATAATGTAATTTTTGATGGCTATGATTCAATTGAAAAAGCAGAAAAACTATTAAAGAAAGATTTATATGTAGTTAAAGATCAATCTTTTTTGAAAAAAGGTGAATTCTTCTTCACCGATTTAGAAAAAATGGATGTTTATTTTGATAATGGAACATTCATTGGAAAAGTTAAAAAGGTTGAAGAATATAACAAATATGCAACATTAAGAGTTGAACATTCTCCAAAAGATGTTTTGATTCCTTATGTTGACGCCTTTATAGTTTCGACAAGTTTAGAAGAAAAGAAAATCGTTGTAAAATATATCGAAGGATTATTATGAAGATAACAATTCTTACTTTATTTCCAGAAATGTTTGATGGGTTTTTAACAAACTCAATTATCAAACGTGCAATTGGAAAAGGTATAGTTGAAGTTAAAATTGTAAATATTCGCGATTATACAAACGATAAATATGGCCGTGTCGATACCCCTCCAATTGGTGGAGGAGCAGGCTTAATTATGAAATGTCAACCTATCGTTGATGCTTTAAAAAATAATGCAAATCTAGATTCTTTTAAAATTCTTTTATCACCAAAAGGAAAGCAATATTCCCAGCAAAACGCGATTAATTTTGCAAAAATGGATGATTTAGTTTTAATTTGTGGTCATTACGAAGGAATTGATGAAAGAGTTAATGATTATGTAGATGAACAATTCTCAATTGGAGATTATGTTCTTACTGGTGGCGAACTTGGAGCGATGGTTATTGCTGATTCGATAATTCGTTTACAAGATGGCGCGATTACAGATGCATCTTTGGATGAAGAAACATTCTCCGATTCTTTATTAGAATATCCTCAATATACCGAACCAAAAGAATTTGATGGCAAAAAAGTACCTGATATTTTGTATACAGGTAATCATGAAGCCATTAATAAATATCGCCGCAAAGAAAGTTTAAGAATAACAAGAAATAAAAGGCCTGATTTATTTGCTAAACATAAGTTGACTAAGCAAGATCAAAAACTATTAAAAGAAATAGATGAAGAAATCGATGAACCTAAATGGTTAGTTGATGCAATAAATAAAGGTAAAAAATTCTTATAAAAAATGAAAAATTTAAAGGACATAGTCCTTTATTTTTTTAAATTCAACCAACAGTTGAGTTGAGCAACGAACTAGTTATAAAATTTTTTTGCATTAAATATTAAATTAATTGTGTCAAAAATTGGAGGCACAAAAAATGAAAGAAACATTCGGTCAAAGATTATCAAGAATTAGAAAAGAAAAAGGATATACTCAAGAAGAGATCGCGTCACGCATTACAATCTCTCCTCAAGCTGTATCAAAATGGGAAAACGACATTTCATCACCAGATATTCTAGTATTGTCCTCGTTAGCAGATATATTAGGTGTCAGTGTCGATGAATTGCTCGGTCGTCCTGAAAGCGAACATCATGAGCAAAATAAAGAAGAAACAAAGGAAGAAGATATAAAACAAGAAAGAGCTTCTTCAGGAATTCATATTGCAGATAACAAAGGTGATTCTGTTCATATTTCAAAAGAAGGTGTTCATCTAGTTGATAAAGATGGAAGTGAAGTTCATTTTCACGATAATGGAAAAATATATGTTAAAGATTCTAACGGACACGTTAAAACCGTTGGTAAAAAACCATTAACAAAATGGGGCGTGGTCAATTGTATCATCACTTCTATTTGTACAGGACTTGGTCTAATTGGCTTTATCTTAATTGGCATCTTGTGGAAAGATGATGCAATGGGTTGGAAAATTGGTTGGACCTTACTTCTTATTCCAGGAATTACCGGTTCATTATTCTCCGCAATTGAGCATCGTAAATTCACTCATTTCGCGTACCCAATCTTAGTAGTTGTTGCCTATTGTGTGCTTGGTTTCCTTGGCATGCATTATGGCTTTGAAGGATGGGGATTCTATTGGTTCTTATTCATTACAATCCCAGCATATTATATTATCTTCGGTACAATCGATAGATTTATTAAAAGAGATAAAACAATCGACTGTAAAGAGTGTGACGAAGATGATGATGATGATGATGATTAATTAAAAAGATGGCGACGCCATCTTTTTTACATCATTCCACCAGGAGGGAATCCCATACCAGGAGGCATTCTTCCTGTTTTCTTATATTGCTGCATTTTCTTCATCATTTCTTGCATCGATTCATAACGTTTTAATAATCGATTAATATCAGCATTAGTTTTGCCACATCCTTTAGCAATTCTTACTTTTCGTGAATTCTTTAATATGGATGGGTTCTCTCTTTCATATGGTGTCATCGAATTGATGATTGCTTCGAAATTGCGCATTTCTTTCTCACCAGCTTCTTTTTGTTCTTCAGTAATTGTTGGCATTCCAGGAATTAATTTTATTAATCCACCTAATGAACCAAGCTTTTGAATACGTTTCATTTGTCTAAGAAGATCATCTAATGTGAATTTTCCTTCCATCATTAAATCAGCTTCTCGACGAGCTTCTTTTTCATCTATTTCTTCTTGGACTTTTTCGACCAATGTTACAACATCGCCCATGCCAAGAATACGGTCCGCCATACGATCAGGATGGAAAACATCTAAATCGTTTAATTTTTCACCGGTACCAGCAAATTTAATTGGAACACCAGTTAAATGTTTAATTGATAAAGCTGAACCACCACGAGCATCACCATCCAATTTAGACATGATGATACCGGTTAAAGATAATGATTCGTTAAATGCTCTAGCAACGTTAATAGCATCTTGACCAGACATCGCATCAACAAGTAATAATATTTCATTAGGAGAAACCTTATCGCTTATATCATTAAGTTCTTTCATCAATGGCTCATCAATTTGTAGACGACCAGCGGTATCGATAATTAAAACATCAAAATGTTCGTTATAGGCTTTTTCTTTTGCTTTAATAGCAATTTCAACAGGAGAAACATTGGTTCCTAACGAAAATACTGGAACATCAATTTGTTTACCAATTTGCTCTAATTGATCAATGGCAGCAGGACGATAAACGTCACCAGCAGCTAAAAGAACTTTTTTAGCAAGTTTCTTTTTCATCAAATTGGCTAATTTACCAGCCGATGTAGTTTTACCTGTACCTTGAAGACCAACAAGCATAATAATTGTTGGTTTATTTTTTTCATAAGTTAGTTCACTATCACCACTACCTAAAAGCTCAGTAAGTTCATCATGAACTATTTTTACAACCATTTGAGATGGATTTAATTTAGTGTAAACTTCCGCGCCAATTGCTTTTTGTTTTACTTGCTCAACAAATTCTTTGACAACCTTAAAATTAACATCCGCTTCAAGAAGAGCAATTCGGACTTCTTTAAGCATCTCATCCATGTTGGATTCGGTTAATCTTGATTGTCCTCTAACCTTTTTTAAGATGCGTTGAAATTTTTCACTTAGTGACTCAAATGCCATCCTTAATCTTCTCCTCTAATTTATCAATAATTGCAGTGTTTTTTTCATTCTTCTCGGAATCAAAAACTCTACAAATCCCTAATTTTTCTTCGTAATTCTCAAGTTTTTTTGTAGATTTGTTAATTGCATCGCTAACAGCAGTTCGAGATATATTTCTAATGGATGAAATCTCACTTAAAGACAAATCACAATAATAATAATCAGACATTATTTCATATTGAGATTTAGTTAAAAGTCTTCCATATACATCTAAAAGACGATTAATTCTTTCAATTTTCTTAACATCATTCATATTATTTTGCTAATGTTAGACCATAAAGATATTTATCTAAATCAAATTCTTCAAGGTCATCCATCTTTTCTCCTAAACCGATAAAGCGAACAGGAATACCAAGTTCATCTCTAATTGCTAAAATAATTCCACCTTTGGAAGTGCCGTCCATTTTAGTAATAACAATGCCAGTTAATTTAACACAATCTAAGAATTGTTTTGCTTGAACTACACCATTTTGCCCTGTAGTAGCATCAATGACTAAAAATGCATCATGTGGAGCATTAGGTATTTCTTTAGAAATAACTCGACTAATTTTAGCAAGTTCGTTCATTAAATTAATTTTATTTTGAAGTCTTCCTGCTGTATCGACGATGAGTAAATCAATATTTTCTTGTTTTGCTCTTCTAGCGCCTTCAAAAGCTACACTAGCAGGATCAGATTCAGGCTTACCCGTTACGATTGGGCAATGAAGTCTATCGGCCCAAATTGATAATTGTTCAACTGCACCAGCTCTAAATGTATCGGCAGCGCAAAGCATTACCTTTTTGCCTTGCTTGATATAGCGATGAGCAAGTTTAGCAATTGTTGTTGTTTTACCAACGCCATTTACTCCAGCAACTAACAAAACAGTTGGGCCATCACTTACAAATTCGATTTCATTTGAAATATTTCCGCCTTTTGTTGCATAACCAACAAACATTTTATCAACGACTAATTCGTTAATTTCTTTTGGATCTTTAATTCCTTTTTCATCGCTTTCTTCAATTACTTCTTCGATGATTCTTAATGTCAAAGAAACTCCGACATCGGCTTCAATGAGAATCTCTTCAAGTTGCTCAAAATATTCTTGATTAACCTCTTTATATCTTTTAGATAAATCATCAAGTTTACTCGCAAAAGCTTCGCGCGATTTTGACATTCCTGAAACATATTTTTCAGTTTCAACCGCACTCTTTTTTGCAATCTTTTCTTTAAGAAACTTGAATAAACCCATTAAATATTAGCCTCTTTTTTCAATGCCGCTTTAGCCGCCATTTGTTCTGCTTGTTTTTTAGTAGAACCTTCCCCTACTCCTAATTCGATGCCATCGAAAACCACATGAACAACAAAGTGTCGATCATGAGATGGACCTGTTTCAGAAATAACTTCATAGACGACAGATTCACGATGTTCGGCTTGAATCTCTTCTTGAAGTTTTGATTTATAATCAGTTGTATCATCAATGTTATATGCTTTGATTGGACCTATAAAAATATCAATTAATAATTTACGAGTAAAATCAAAGCCTTGATCTAAATATAACGCCCCAATAAAAGCTTCAAAAACATCTTCTAAAAGATGATTTGCTTTTGAAATATCGCCAGAGAAGGAATTGCCTACTCTAATATAATTAGGGAAATCAAATCTTCTTGCCAAATCTGCTAAAGCATTAGTAGATACTAAGGCAGATTTCATTTTAGTTAAAGGTCCTTGGCTCATCTCTGGGCGGGCACCATAAGATATCTCGGAAACGACCATGCCAATAACGGAGTCACCTAAATATTCCAATCTTTCATAATCATGGTGTTTGGTATTAGCATCTGCATTATATGAAGAATGAGTAAAAGCCGTTTCAAATAATGAAACGTGTTTTGGTTTAACTCCAAATTTTTCTAATAATTCAATAATTGGTTTCATGCTTTTAAATTTTTCTTAATTCTTTCAACAGAATTTGCTTTTGCAGAAGTATATGCAACATTAATTGATCCATAGAAAGATTCTTCATCGGCATTACCATGAGCTTTAACTGCAACTTTATTTACACCAACAAGGAGTGCTCCACCAACTCGTTTATAATTCATGATTTCAAGCATTCCTTTAATTCCTTTACGAGCAAATAAATAACCGATTTTAGAAGATAGTGATGACTTAAATGCATCTTTCATTAATCCACCCATCATCTTAGCCATACCTTCACTTCCTTTAAGGAAGATATTTCCTGTAAAGCCATCCATAACAACAACGTCAGCTTTGCCAGTAAACACATCTCTAGCTTCCATGTAACCTTTGAAGTTTTCTTGTCCTTTTAATAAAGCATATGTTTCTTTAGATAGAGAATTACCTTTTCCTTCTTCAGTGCCATTACAAATTAAATAGACATTTGGATGTTCGGTATTATAGAAAGCTTGATAATAAGCTTCACCGATTTTAGCAAATTGGAATAATTCATTTGCATTATTTTCAGTACTAGCTCCAACATCAAGTAAAACGACATATTTACCTTTGATTTTAGTTGGGAATTGAGTAATTAAAGCAGGGCGATCAACTCCATCAATCTTTTTAATGATCAAAGTGCATAAGGATAAAAATGCACCAGTAGAACCAGCTGATAAAACCGCATCGGCATTTTCGCTTAATGTAGCATTAACAGCTTTATAAACTGACGATTCTTTATCTCTCATCGCTTGCATAACCGAGCATTCCATAGGAACAACAGATGTCGATGAAACAATCTTGACCTTTTCTTTTAAAGGCTCAAGTGTCTTTTCATCGCCAACACAAATAAATTCGACATCGTCGTGATCATTTAAGAATTTGTTAACAGCAGCAATGCTAGCAGAAGCACCATTATCGCCGCCCATCATATCTACAACAATTTTTACCATAATAAAAATCTCCGCGATAATTGTAGCATGTAAATAACTTATATCATAAGAAAAACAATAAATTGTTTGTCTAAACTATATTTTTACTTTTTACAATATATAGAAATATGATTTGAAATTACGCTTATTAAAGCATCACCTTGAGGACCTTTTTCACCATCGATATCCCAATAGTCATCAACATTTACTTCGATTTTAATTTTAGAGCCTTGATAATGTTTAACTCTCTTTCTAAAAAACAAGAAATTTAACAACGAATTAAAGATGCTTGGTCGAGATATAAAAACATCCATTTTACCATCGGTATTATCGCTTTTAGGATTAATTTTAAATCCTCCAACGTGGGTGGAATTCATAATTAAAACGAATGGGGTTTTATAATCATAACTCACTCCATCAATTTCAATTTTACCTTCAACTTTTATCCACTTAAAAAATTTAGGAAAAGCACGAAAATAATAAGCTAGAGGACCAAATCTTTTCTTCTCTTTTTTGGTAGTAATTAATGGAATATCGGCGTAAGCTCCAATAGCAGCAGTAAATACAAAGTATTTATCATTTAGTTGACCAATATCAAACTGTCTTACTTTTTGACTAGATATTATTTTCAATGCTTTTTTAATATTTCTAGAAACACCAAAATTTTTAGCAGCATCATTTACCGTACCAGTAGGAATTACTCCAAGAACTGGTCGAACTTTTTCATTAGCAATCGCATTAATTACCATGTTGAAAGTGCCGTCTCCTCCAGAAAATATAAGTGAATCATATTTACCACAAGCATCTTTAACAACTTGCATAAAATGTTCTGGAGAAAGCGATTCAACAACATCAAGATTTAAAAATGTTTCTTTTAAAGAAGCGATGATCAAATCTTTCTTTTTGAATATCTCGCCTTTACCTGAAGTTTTATTATAAATAAAAAGTGCTTTCATATTAGACATTTGTAAAATTAGAATTATCGATTTCTTTTTGGGCCTTATTAATGATGCGTTTAAAGCCGACTTCACTCGAATTGTTCAAAATGAATTTAGCATCATCTCTAGCAGCTTCAAACATTCTAAAATCATCAACAATGTTAACAAAAACGAAGTTAGCAATGCCAGATTGCTTTACTCCACCTAGTTCACCTGGCCCACGACGCTTCAAATCTTCTTCCGCAATATAAAAACCATCATTTGAATTAACTAAAACAGACAATTTTTCTAATTCTTCTTCATCAGTTGTATTTGTAACTAATAAACAAGTGGCCTCATTTCCATCTCGACCAATACGCCCTCTTAATTGATGAAGAGAAGCGAGACCAAAATGAGTTGGATCATAAATAATCATTAAATCAGCGTTAGGGACATCGATACCAACTTCGATGACACTTGTTGATATTAAAATTGGTGAATCTCCACTGATAAAATCTTGAAGTGCAAAATTCTTATCATCTTGATCTAATTTTCCATGCAAAAGTGCCACTTTTCCTGGAAATTTAAGCAAATATTTAGCAAATAATTTCTCGACAGAAATCTGCTTTTCTTCACTTTCAATAATTAAAGGAGCAACGATAAAAATCCGTTTATTTTCAGCGATTGATTTTTGAATTCTCGCGAAGATTTTACTTTCGTCATCTTTAACAATTTTGGTTGTAATATTACGGGCTTTAAATGGAAAATCAGTTAATGTTGAAACATCTAAATCACCATATAAAGTTAAAGCTAATGTCCTTGGAATTGGAGTAGCGGACATAAGTAATAAATCAGCATTCTCGCCTTTAGAAGTTAATAATAATCTTTGGTTAACGCCAAATTTATGTTGTTCATCAATAATAGCTAAACCTAAACAAATATAATTAATATCTTTTGAGAATAAAACATGAGTGCCAACAACGATATCTATTTCCCCATTCATTAAAGCTTTACGAATTAGTGATCTCTCTTTAATAGGCGTTGATCCCACTAATAAAGCTACTTTAAGGCCATATGGTGATAGTAGTTTTGAAAACGTTTTATAATGTTGTCTTGCTAAAGCATCAGTAGGTGCCATAAAAGCACCTTGCTCACCTCTAAGATAATTAGCATATAAAGCAATCATTGCAACAAGAGTCTTGCCTGTTCCAACATCGCCTTGAAGCAATCTATACATCAAATTAGGTCTATTTAAATCTAACAAGATTTCGTTGATGGTTTCTCTTTGAGAATTAGTTAAGATAAATGGTAATTTAGAAATAAATTCACGAACTTTATCTTCATCAATTTCTTCTCTTTGACGATGAATTAATTCTTTGTTTTGATTTCTAATCATTTGCGTCTTTAATGAAAAGAGTAAACATTCTTCATATTTTAAAACTCTAAGACCTTTGTAGACGTCTTTAAAATCTTTTGGGAAATGTGCTAAATATAGAGCGTTAATTTTCTTCTCTAAACGATATTTAGTAACAAAATAAGCAGGGATTTCATTATAGATATCGTAATCATTAATTTCTTTAAATGCCTTTTGGGCAAGTCTAGAAAATTCATGGTTATCTATGTCTTTAGGAAGAGAATAAATTGGTTTAATAAAATTATCGTGTTTTTCACCTTTAATAATATTTATTAAATTAATCTTATTTTTCTTTAAATCATAATTGCCAATTAACGTGTAATATTCTTCATTATTTAGATTTTTAGATAAATACGGTCTATTCCACGCTTCAACGTAAAAAACGTTTCTATTTTTAGTAACAAACGAAAATTTGGTAACTGCCATTTTTGAAAAGCGACTAGTTAAAGGAGTTCCAACAATCTTACCAATAAAAACGATTCTTTCTTTATCTTTTAATTCGTTTTCATGGGTTGGATGAAGATCCTCATATTTTCTAGGAAGATGTAAAATAATATCTTTCCATGAATAAATACCCATATTATATAAAGCTTGATTGATACGTGGAGATTTAGAGAATTTCATATATTAAAAAAGGCCAAAGGCCTTATTTTTATTCAACGCCAACAATGTAACTATAGACAGGTTGATCGCCGCGTCTAATATCAAGTTCGGCATCAGGATATTTTTTAGATAATCTAGAAGAGATAGCTTTCATATCTTCTTCTTTAACATCTTCGCCAACTAAAATGGTGATTAAATAAGTATCAGATTTAACCATATGAGCTAATAATTTATATAAAGCTGCTAATGGTTTTTTCTCACAAGCAATAATCTTTTTATCAGAAATACCCATGAAATAATCTTTAGTAACAGCTACTCCATCAATAACGGTATCTTTGATAGCATAAGTAACTGAACCAGATTTAACATGTTTAATGGCATCTTTCATATTCTTGATGTTTTCTTTATCAGAAAGATCTGGGGAGAATGAAGAAGCAGCCACAATACCTTGAGGAATAGTTTTAGTGGTAATGACATGAATTTTCATTTCATCCGCTAAAACATCACTGGCTTGTAAAGCAGCCATAATAATATTTGAATTATTTGGGAAAACAAATACCGATTTAGCATCTGTTTCGCGACAAGCTTTAACGATATCTTCGATAGATGGATTCATGGTTTGACCACCGCTAACGATTTTATCGACGCCTAGATCAGTAAATAAATCATCGATTCCTTTACCGGCGGATATCGCAACCATACCGAAATCTTTAGATGGTTCTTTCTTAATTTCTTTAGCTCTAGGAGTTTCTGGTTTATCTACTAAATGAGTGTGTTGTTCAGTCATGTTTTCGATTTTAAGTTTAACAAATTCACCATATTCTTGAGCATAGCTCAAAACTTTACCTGGAGTTAAGACGTGAACGTGAACTTTTACGATATCTTCATCTCTAACAACAACTAAAGAATTACCTTGAGCAAGTAACCAATTTTTAAATCTAGTTTCATTAAATGGCTTTTTAGTAGAATCTGGGCCAAGACGCATAATAAATTCAGTACAATAACCAAATTCATCATCTTCTTTAAATGATGCTAAAGCAGATTTATCACTATCTTCATCAATTTCAACTTTCTTCTTTTCGATGAAATGACCTTTGATAGCTTCGTCCATACCAGTGATGATAGCAACTAAACCAGCACCACCAGAGTCAACGACGCCAACTTCTTTTAAAACTGGAAGAAGTTCAGGAGTACGATCAAGAGAATTTTGAGCTTCTTGGAGGATATAATCCATCGCCTTTTCTAAAGAAACATCATTCTTTTCAACATAAGCTGCTAAAGCAGTTGATGATTCTCTAATGACGGTTAAGATCGTGCCTTCAACTGGTCTCATAACGGCTTTATAAGCAACGTTTGAGCCATTAACAAAAGCTTCGGCTAAATCTTTAGTTGTAATTCCAGATTTGCCTTTTAAAGAATCGGCAAAACCTCTAAAGATTTGAGATGTAATAACGCCAGAATTACCTCTAGCGCCCATAAGTAAGCCTTTAGAGAAACTTGAAGCAATTGTATAAACATCTTCATCGATCTTATTAGCAATTTCTTTTGAACCACTTGCTAAAGTAAGATTCATGTTCATACCTGTATCACCATCAGGAACTGGGAAGACGTTTAAAGCATCAATCTCTGGATAGTGATTGTATAAATTGTTAGCAGCAGATACTAGCATCTGCCTTAATGTTTGTCCATCTATGTTACGCATATTAATTTATTTTCCTTAAACTAACGGCATAAACATTTACTTTGTTAATTTTTAATTCAAATGTTTTTGAAGTTACATAACGAACTTTCTTTTGTACTTCAGATAAAACTTCAGTAACTTTAACTCCAGTGGAAATAACTAGATATAAAGAAATTGAAACTGAGGAACGTGTTTGTAATACACTAACACCTTTTGAATAATCATCTTTAGAAATGATTGCATCAATTTTACCAATGATGCCACCTTTATTAGCAATACCAACAACACCATAGCATTCTAAAGCAGCATTCGCAACTACTGAAGCGATTGCTTTGGAAGTAATGTTTATTTTCCCGTAGGTTGTTTTTTTATTTACTGACATATTAATTTTAAGATAACGAGTTATCTTGCAAAGAATATAACATATAAATATCTCAATTGCAAAATATCGTTAATTAACTATTTAGATAATAAATCTAAAATTTCTTGTTTATGATGACCTTTAAAAATGATTAAATGATTGCCATTTGGTGAGTCGATCATACTTGCAATATCCTCGCAAAATGCAATTTTTAATTGAGTTCTGCAAAGATTTTGAAAATGAAGGTTGGCCATGATTTGACCTTCAAAAACTTCGAATTTATCAAGTGAATTATTAACTTTGAAAATTGTAACTTTTGCTAAATTAAGCTCCCCTGCAATCCCAATTCCGAAGCCACTTTCAAAATGAGTATCAAACTTATATGAAATGGTCATATCAAGTGGAATTGTACAATGCGCAAAATAGCCATATTTTTCTTTCTCATTAAGATAAGATGGATTCACTTGGAATGAAGATTGATGGAAATGTTCTTTAATTAAAAACATCGTTAACATCGCAGGAATATCGCCTTCACATGTAGCGATATAGCCTTGTGAATTTAAAAGTGCTAAAGCTAGACAAGACGTATTATGATAAATTCCTAACAAATCAAAGCATCTCACTGTTAAGCCATTTAAATTATGTTTTTTAATAATAGAATAAAGTGCGCTATAAATTTTTAGGGCACCTTCTAAAGTCTTCTCATCAACTTTTTCATTTAATTTATTTTTAAAAACTATTGGATCAATAATATCTTTTGCCTTATCAATTTCTTCTTTAAATTCATCAAATGAAATATCAATTAAATCGATACCTAATTTATCTTTAACTAATTTATAATCTACATCGCTAGAAATGAGCCAATTAGATGGTTTTCCAACCACGCCTAAACGTTTATTATAATTATTTTTAAATGATGGTTTAAGAGAATAATTTAAAGCTTTTTTATCACTATTTCTGCCATTTAAGACATCTAAGATGTCTTCTTTAGTAGAGTGATACAAATTATAAGTTAGTTTTTTATTAGCTAAAAATGAAGCAATTTCTAAAGAAGCAGGTAAAGAATTATTCGCATTAGTCGCGATTAAATTATATGGCTCTTTATAAGATAGATATATTTCTTTAAATTCTTCTTCGGTACCACCTGATTCAATAAAGAAATATGTTTCTCCATCTTTAGATATTTCATATTCTTTATTAAGTTCAGCTAAATATTGTCTTTTTTGTTCATCAAGTATTGAATAATTTGATGGAATTTTTGATCTAATAAATATTAAATTAATCTTCTTCATATATTCAATTATAAATAATAATTATCCGCTTAAAAAGAAAAAGCCCAGCAGCTCGCTATTCTCCCCGATAATCGGATACCTTCGCCACTACGGTGCTTAACTTCTGTGTTCGGGATGGGAACAGGT
>CAMOEQ010000016.1 GCA_946612405.1 uncultured Erysipelotrichaceae bacterium
ATCCTGGCGATTTTTTTATTCTCACAGAATTAATGAATATTTTTTAAATTTGTTATTTACAAATAAGAGGCTATTTCACTATAATTGAAATATAAAGTGGGAGAAAGTGGTAAAAATGTTTTTTGGGTCCTTCGAACATACTTTGGATGAAAAGAATCGTCTTTTAATTCCATCTCGTTTACGAGGTCAATTATCAGCGAAAGTTTTCATAATGAAAGGTTATGAAGGTTCATTATCAATTTATACTGAAGATTCATTTTCAAATTTCTTAGAAAAATTGCAGAATTTACCTTACGAATCTAAACTCTCACGTGATATTGAAAGAGTTTCGCTTAGCTCTGTTTTTGAATTAAATATTGATCTTGCTAATAGAATTCAAATACCAACCGCTTTAGTTAATAAATATTCGATTAGCAAAGAAGTGGTTGTCCTTGGAGTCATAGACCATATTGAAATTTGGTCTAAAGACAAATGGGAAAAATATTTAAAAGACAACGAAGCGGATTTCGAATCAAAATCGGAAGAGCTTCTTAAAAATGTCTAATCACGTTTCCGTTTTACTTAATGAAGCAATCGATAATTTAAACATCAAAGCCAATGGTGTTTATGTCGATTTAACTTTAGGTCGTGGTGGTCATTCTAGAGAAATTCTAAAAAGAATTCCTTGTGGTCATCTTTATGCTTTTGATAAGGATGAAGAAGCTATTAAAGAATCAAGCGAAAATCTTAAAGAATTTGATAACAAAACCATCATTCGTGAAGATTTTAGATATTTCAAAAACTCACTTAATGAATTAGGCATAAATGAAGTTGATGGAATATTGATGGATTTAGGAGTTTCTTCTCCGCAATTTGATGAATCTGAACGCGGCTTTTCCTATAAGGAAGAAGCTCGTCTAGATATGAGAATGGACACTAGACAAACTCTAGATGCCTATCAAGTAGTTAACACTTATTCTCTTAATGAATTAGTAAGAATTTTTAGAGACTATGGCGAAGATAAATTCTCTTACCAAATCGCTAGAAAAATTGTTTCGCAAAGAGAGATTTCTCCAATTGAAACAACAACTCAGTTGGTTAATTTAATAAAATCAGTTAAGCCAATTAAGGAATTACTTAAGAAAGGACATCCTGCTAAACAAATATTTCAAGCTTTAAGAATCGAAGTTAACGATGAACTTGGAGCATTAAAAGATGCTCTTAAAGATGCCCTTAGCATGCTTAAAGTTGGTGGTCGAATCGTCGTTATCACCTTCCATTCTTTAGAAGATCGAATCGTTAAAAATGCTTTTGCAGAAGTAAGTAAAATTGAAGGTTCTAGACACAATGTTTTTGCCCGACCAAGCCTTGAAGATGAACCAAAATATAGATTAGTTAATAACAAAGTTATTATTCCTAGTGATATAGAAATGGAAAATAATCCTAGAAGTAAGTCCGCTAAATTAAGAGCTATAGAAAGGAGTAGATTATGAAAGATAAGCTAAGTAAACATCACTTACCAAAATCTTATTTTCTTCGTAAAAAGATAACCATAATCTCTTTGATCGTTTTAGCATTGACTGCTTCGATAGCTTTACCAGTAGGAATAACAATTTATTACCAAAGGCAACTTCCAAAAATCCAAAAGCAAATCAACATAGTTGAAAAAAATAAAAACATTTGGCATATTATAGACTGATATATATAATATATTGGGGTTAAATATATGGAAAGACGCCTTGCGGTCATTGAAATTAGCAATCGTGAAGTACGTTTAATTATTGGTAATGTCGTCAACGATAAGCCAATAATTTTATATCAAACTTCTCGTCCAGTTACTGGGCTTCTTTCTCGTGGTGAAATCGTTGATTTCCAAACCTTGACTCAAATCATTTCATCCTTAGCAAATATTGCTGATGCAAATATTCGTCTTCGTTTCCACGTCACGGATGCGACAGTCATTTTACCTGCTAGTGGTCTTTCAGTGTTCTCTGCTGATAAAACAACTAATGTTGTTTCTTCAACATCAATCATTGAAAAAATCGATATTCAAAACGTTCTTTCATTAGTTACGAAAGAACCAATTCCTGGTGGTAATGAAATCGTTGATATCATTCCAGATTATTTCATAACTGAAACTGGTAAATACCAAGAACCTCCAGTAGGTGAAAAATCTAATTTCTTAAGATTACGCAGTAAAGTTTATACTCTTCCTGAAAGAATTGTTTCACAATATAAACAAGCAATTGAACAAGCTGGCATTAGAGCGAAAAGATTATTTGTTGCTCCATATGGAATCATCGAACTTGCTAAGCAATCGAATGAATTCCCTAAAGATTATTTCTTAGTTGATATGGGAGCAGAAGTAAGTACGATTTCTCTAGTTGGAAATCAATCATTATTTGGCTCATCAAGTTTCACATTAGGTGGAGATGATTTAATTAATTTCGTCGCTCAAGAGATGCAAATTAGTATTGATTCTGCTCGTGAACTTGTTGAATTATATGGTATTAACGAAAGAGAATTATCTTTTAAACCAACAATTGCTTCTAGCATCATAAATGATGTTCAAGTTAATTATGGGCCAAATGATTTAAATCGTATCATCGCTGATTTCTTCACAAATTATTATTTCAAACAATTTGATGTAGTTATGAGCCAAATCGTGAATGAATATGCCCGCGATAATATCTCAACTCTCCCAATTGTTTTTACAGGCGGTTTTTCATCCTTACATGGTTTTGATAAAATCGCGAAAGAAAAATTTGTTAATAATCAATCGATTCATTATTTGCAACCAGATGCAATCGGAGCACGTTCTCCATCTCTTAGCGCATTAGTTGGTGCATTACTTGCATCAAGTAAATATAAAGGAAGTCTCTCTGATCAAAGAGCAAGAGTTGCTCAAGTTGAAAGACTCGAAACAAAACCAGAATAAACCTTGGAGGTAAAAATATGTTTGATGAACAAGAATTAGATAATTATGAAGCAGTAGCTCGCATTGTCGTCATCGGTGTCGGTGGTGCAGGAAATAATGCTGTTAATCGTATGATCGATGATAATATTTCATCGGTAGAATTTTTTGTTGCTAATACTGACCGCCAAGCTTTATCTAGATCAAAAGCCACTAATCGCTTAGTTCTTGGTGAAGAAATCACCAATGGCTTAGGCGCCGGTGGTGAACCAGATGTTGGTCGCGCTGCTGCCGAAGCAAGTGTCGATCAAATTAGAGAAATTGTTAAAGGAGCCAACCTTGTTTTTATCGCTGCAGGTATGGGTGGAGGCACCGGTACAGGTGCTGCGCCTATCATCGCTCAAATCGCTAAAGATGAAGGAGCTTTAACAGTTGCTATCGTTACTCGTCCATTTACTTTTGAAGGTAAAAAGAGAATCGCTAATTCCGTTGAAGGTTTAAATGCTTTAAAAGAAGCTGTTGATGCTATTATTATCGTTTCTAACGATAAGTTACTTATGGTAAGCGGCACTCAACCAATCAGTGATGCTTTTGCTGAATCGGACCGCGTTTTAGCTCAATCAGTTAAAACTGTCACCGATTTAATTTTACGTCCAGCCTTTATCAATCTTGATTTCGCTGATGTTAAAAATACCTTAAAAGATTCAGGCATCTCATTAATTGGCTTTGGTATGGGTAGTGGTCCTAACCGCGCTCAAGAAGCTGCTCAAAACGCAATTTCTTCACCTTTACTTGAAGCTTCTATTAATGGTGCGCGTCGCGCGATATGTGCTGTTACATGCGGTCGAGAAGTTTCGCTTTACGAAGCTCAAGAAACTGTTAACCGCATCATTGAAGCTGCTGGACAAACTGTCGATATTAAATTTGGTGTTTCAATTAATGATGAATTGACTGATCAAATTCTTGTTTCAGTTATCGCTTCTGACTTCACTGAAGATTTCGACTTCACTCATGTTCCTACCTATGATATGCCTGCTCCAAAACCAGTTGCATCTCCACTTGAAAATGATTTAAGTGAAGAAAAACCTTCAGTTAATGAACCTCTAAATGAAGAGGAAGAAAAAGAAGATAATTTCTTACCAAACTTCTTAAAAGAAGAAGGTATCGATTAATAAATTACTTTAATTGATAGACAACATAATTAGATAAATAGTCCATTAGCGAGCTAACGACGGTGAAAGGTTAGTGACTATCCTAATTATTATCACTATCAAATCTGCAAGCTGAACTAGTAGTAAGCGAGCCGTAAATCTGCGTTAAAGATAATTGAGCGCTATAACAAAGTTATAGAATTAAGGTGGTACCGCGCTAAGGCGTCCTTAAAAAGGCGCTTTTTTATATGAAAGAGGAAGAATTATGGAACTCAAAAACACATTATTAATGCCAAAAACAAACTTCGAGATGAGAGGTAATCTTAATCAAAAAGAACCTGTCTTAGTTAAAAAATGGCAAGATGAAAAACTTTATGAACAATTATTAAAGAAACATAAGGATGATAAACCATTTGCCTTTCACGATGGTCCTCCATATGCAAATGGAGATATCCATTGCGGTCATATGCTTAACCGCATTTTAAAAGACTTCATTGTCCGCACCAAAGCAATGGAAGGATATTATGTTCCATTTATTTTTGGTTTTGATACCCATGGCCTTCCTATTGAAAACCAAGTCATTAAAGGTGGAGTTAATCGTAAAACAACTCCAACTAGTGAATTTAGACAAAAATGTCGTGAATATGCATTAAAACAAGTCGCTCATCAAAAAGAACAAATTGTTCGCCTTGGTATTTTGGGTGATTATGATAATGCTTATTTAACTTTACAAAAAGATTTTGAAGCCAATCAAATTAATGTCTTCGCTAAGATGGCTCTTAGAGGTCTTATTTATAAAGGACTTAAACCAGTTTATTGGTCTTGGTCATCTGAATCTGCTTTAGCAGAAGCTGAAATTGAATATAAAGATGTTAAATCATACGCAATTTATGTTGCTTTTGATGTAATCGATGGAAAAGGTGTTGTTCCTAATGGCTCAAAAGCTGTTATTTGGACAACAACTCCTTGGACACTTCCTGCTAACTTAGCTATTTCAGTCCATCCTCGTTTTAAATATGGACTTTATCATACTGAAAAAGGTGATTTAATTCTTCTTGAAGAATTTGCTGAACGCCTAAAAGAAGAATTAGGATTTTCTACCTTTGAATTAATTAAGACATTTAAAGGTCAAGATTTAGAATTTGTTAAAACAAAACATCCGTTTTATGAGCGTGAATCAGTCATTATCGTTGGTGAACACGTCACTAATGAATCAGGTACAGGCTTAGTTCATACCGCTCCAGGACATGGTGTTGATGACTTTAATGTTTGTTATAAATATGACATCAAACCATATTGCCCAGTTGACGCTAATGGTAGAATGACCTCTGATACTGGTGAAAAACTTGCTGGTTTATTTTATGAAGACGCTAATAAAGTGGTGCTTGATATCATTTCAAATAATGGCACATTACTTAAATGCGATGAAATCGTTCACTCTTATCCTCATGATTGGCGAACTGGTAAACCATTAATCTTTAGAGCTACTCCTCAATGGTTCTGCTCCATCGGCAAAATTAAAGATGAACTTCTTAAAGAAGTTGAGAATGTTAAATGGGTTCCTTCTTGGGGTAAAGAAAGAATGTCTAATATGATTAAAGACCGCACTGACTGGTGTATCTCTAGACAACGTATTTGGGGTGTCCCAATTCCTATAATTTATAACGAAGATGGCTCTCCAATCATCGAAAAAGAAGTCTTTGATAATATCGTTAAAATCTTTAGAGAATATGGCTCAGACATCTGGTATGAAAAAGAAGCATCTTTCTTCTTACCTGAAGGTTATAAAAATGAGCATTCTCCAAACGGTGAATATACTAAAGAAAAAGACATTATGGACGTTTGGTTTGATTCAGGCTCATCTTTTGATGAAGTTTTAATTAACCGTCAAGGAATGTTCCCAAGCGAACTTTATTTAGAAGGTAGTGATCAATATCGTGGTTGGTTTAACTCTTCATTAACAGTTTCTACCGCTATTCATGATAAAGCTCCATATAAAGCGGTCGTTTCTCATGGTTGGGTTCTTGATGAAAAAGGCGAACAAATGCATAAATCAAAAGGAAATGGCGTCGATCCAATTAAGATGTGTAACATCTTTGGAGCCGATATCCTTCGTTTATGGGTTTCAACTGTCAATTATCAACAAGATGTTCGTATTTCCGAAAATTTATTAAAACAAGTTGCCGAACAATATCGTAAGATTCGTAATACTTTCAAATTCCTTTTAGGAAACCTTTCTAATGGTGAACAATCTAAATTTGATCCATTAAAAGATAGCGTTAAAGAATTTGAAGCAGTTGATAAATTCATTTTAGCGACTTTAGAAGATGTTAAAAACTGTGTTATCGAAGCCTTTGATAAATATGATTTCATGGTTGGAATGTCCAAAATCATGACATTTATGTCAACTGACTTATCTAGCTTCTATTTAGATATTGCTAAAGACGTATTATATTGCTCAGCAAAAGATTCTCTTCGTAGAAGACAAATGCAAACAGTCATCTATGAAGTTTCTTCAACTTTGCTTAGATTATTAACTCCAATTCTCCCATTTACGATGGAAGAAGTTCATGTCAATATGCCTGATTATAATGGTAAATCCGCTCAATTATTAGATTATCCAAAAGTTACTCATAATTATGACGAACAAATCTTAAAAGATTATGAAGAATTTAAGGCGTATCGTGATGAAGTTAATAAACAAATTGAATTAGTCCGTGCTCAAGGAATTATCGGCTCTTCACAAGAAGCATTAGTTGTCTCATCAAAAGCACCAGTTTTAATTCGTTTGGGATTTGATAAAAATATTGAGGAATTGACGAGACTTTTAATTGTTTCAAAAGTTGAATTAAGCGATAAAAATGTAATTGAAGTTCATCATATCGACGCTAAAAAATGTCCAAGATGTTGGAATTATGTTGATAAACTTTATAAAGTCGATGATGAGACCGAAGTATGCAAACGTTGCTACGAAGTCTTAACAAAATAAAGGAGAAATAAATGAAATCATTTTTTGATAAATTATTTACCAAAGATGGATTAAAGAGAATTCTATTCTCTTTTGTTTGGCTTGCTCTTCTTATTTTTGTTATTGATATCATCACAAAATGGGTTGTTCAAAATAACTTAAAAGATAATCCATCAGGAGTTACTCTTATTCCTAATTTTCTTCATATCATCTTAACTCACAATTTAGGCGCTTCCTTTGGGATGGGTTCTAATGGTGAACTTGGTTGGAGAATATTTTGGATTTCAGTTTCAATTATTCTAACCGGTGTTTTAATCTTTGTGTTCACTAAATATTTCGCCAAATTCAGCAAACTTCAACGTGCTGCTTTAGCATTAATGATCGGTGGAGCATTTGGCAATATGATCGACCGAATTTTCTATTGGAACTCTATCGTTGGATTTGATGGAGTTATCGATTGGATTGATTTCCAATTTGGTTCATGGCATTTTGCAACCTTTAATATTGCTGATTCAGCATTAGTTATTGGAGTTATTATCATTATCTTTGTTGAAGTGGTTAATATCATTAAAGATGTTAAGATGAAACGTGAACGCGGCGATTATGATTTATCTCCAGAAGAACTTGAAGCTAAACTCAAAGAAAATGAAAAGGATAACAATCAGCAATAATTACGAAGATTTTCGTCTAGATAAGGCTTTATCGCTTATTTTAGAATCGACTTCTAGAAATAAAATCCAAGAATATATCGATTCTGGTTTTGTTCATGTTAATAATAAAAATGAGAAAGCTTCTTATAAATTAAGAAATGGTGATGAAATCATCATTGATGATTTTCCGACTGAAAAATATGATTTAGAAGCAGAAAATATCGCTTTAGATATCGTTTATGAAGATAACGATATTATTGTCATTAATAAACCAAAAGGATTAGTTACTCATCCAGGAGCAGGAAACACAAATCATACATTAGCTAACGCCTTAAAATATCATAGTGATTCTTTATCTTCTTTAAGTGGTGAATTCCGTCCCGGAATCGTTCATCGTCTTGATAAAGATACCGCTGGACTTATGATTGTCGCTAAAAATGATGAAGCACATGCTTTTTTGGCCAATCAACTTAGCGACCACACTTTAGGAAGAAATTATTACGCTTTAGTATTAGGTGTTGTAAGTGAAAACGAAGGAAAAATAATTGCTCCAATTGGTCGAGACGATAAATATCGTCAAAAGATGATGGTGGACCTTCGTGATGGAAAACACGCCGTAACTAATTTTAAAGTGGTGGAAAGATTTGCAAATGCCACTTTGCTCGACTGTGCTCTTGAGACAGGAAGAACCCATCAAATTCGCGTTCATATGAATTATATTAACCATCCTGTAATTGGTGATCCGCTATATGGAAAAGGAAACCGAAAATTATATGATGATGGTCAACTTCTTTTCGCTTATAAAATTCATTTCATTCATCCAAAAACAAAAAAGGAAATGGAATTTTCTGTCCCACTTCCTAAATATTTTGAAGATATATTATCTTCACTTCGTTAATTTTTTGTAATTAACAAAATTAGATTTACAAACTTTAAGTAATTCGGTTAAGCCGAATTTTTTTACGAATTTTTTCGCAAATTCATCAACTTTATTAGAACTTCCAAATGGGAATTCTAAGCCATATTTTTTACTTAGGGCTTCCATTTTTTGAAGGAATGAATAGCGGGCGATGATGCTACCAACTGCGACACATGGGAAATATGATTCACCCTTTGTTTTGAAATTAAGGTTATTGACTACTTCATTACTATCACTTAGATATTTGTAATAATTATCTTTTTCTGTAAATTCATCGATAAAGAAATTATTAACATTTGGATATTTTTTCTTTAAATTAAGTAAGACTTGATTATGAAGTTTAGCCTTCATTTCATTCATATTCATATTTTCTTTAACAAGCTCGTTATATTTTTCATTTCCTAATGAGACTTGTGAATATGGAATCTTCTTAATTAATTGCTTACCAATTTCAATAATTTGTTCATCTTTGATTTTTTTAGAATCATCGACTCCTAATTTCTTTAAATAAGCGATATCTTTTTTTGCTACATAAGCAGCACAGACGCAGATTGGTCCAAAGAAATCTCCGGTACCAACTTCATCAGATCCAATTTGATCTTCAAGACATAACCAATGGGCTATTTCTTTCTTTTCTTTTTGCTTATTGATTTGAGCATTAGGATCAAAAACTTGCGCTTCTTCTAATGCATTATCACCGATAAAAAGAACTTTATATTCGTTTGCTTTTTTCGATGAATAAATTGTGACGACCAAATCCGGTCGTTTTGCAAAGAAAACAATATATTCGCCTTTATTTTCCTTTTGATAAGGAGCATAAGTGGAAATAAGATTGTTTTTAGTTGATTCGTCAACGACGATACTAACTCTAATTGCCATGAATAAATTTTACCATAATGAACTTAATTTTGTTCACCCTTTCTTACTTATATATAGCGGTAATTTTCAAAAATTCGTTGAGAATAAGAAAATTATTTTAAAAATGGTGTGAGAATAATGAGCATATTTTCTAACAAAGATTAATCTTTCGTTTATAATATACGTATGCTAAATATTTATGAAACTTTAGAGATTTCAAAGGTTCTTGAAGAAATTGCACTTTATTCTAAAAGTGAATTGGCTAAAGAAAGAATCCTCTCTTTAAAGATGCTTCCTAAAGAAGAAATTAAGCCTGATTTAGTTAAATTAGATGAGATGATGTCTTATTTACTTAGATTTGGTGATATCTCTTTAACTTCATCATTTAATTTAAAACCATTTATTGATGATGCCACTAAAGGAATCGTTTTATCAACAAGTGAACTTGATAAAATTGCTACTGATATTGATTCAACAAATAAGATTTATAAACAATTCTCGAAAGTTGATAAAAGCTTGTATTATTCGTTATTTACATTAACTCAATCAATGAGTGATGTTTCTAAACTTGCTGAACATATTCATAAAATAATTTTACCTAATTTAAATGTGGCAGATAATGCTTCATCCACCTTAGCTAATATTCGTTCTTCAATCCTTAAAAAAGAGAATGAAGTTAGAGGCATGTCTAGCCAATTAATTCAAAAATATCATGACTATTTAAGTGAAGATTCTGTATCGATTAGAAATGGTCATTTTGTTTTGCCAGTTAAGAGCGCTTATAAAAATAAAATTGATGGCATAATTCATGACTTTTCTAGCAGCGGTCAAACAACCTTTATTGAGCCTTCATCTTTAGTTAATTTGTCCAATCAAATTTACGCTTTAAAAGCTGATGAACAAGAAGAGATTTATCGCTTATTAAAAGAGCTTTCAAGTGAAGTAAGTGAGCACTCAAATGAATTATTAGAAAATAACAAAATCCTTGCAGAATTCGATTATATTGCCGCAAAAGCCCAATATTGTAATAAATATAAATGCTTTGTTAGTGACCTTGTCGACGAAAGAATTATCGATCTAAAAAAAGCCCGTCATCCACTCATCGATCAAAGTAAAGTAATCGCTAATGATTTTCATTTTGATGAAGAGGGTAGAATCGTTATTATTTCAGGTCCAAATGCGGGTGGAAAAACTGTTGCAATTAAGACGCTTGGAATATTAGTTATGATGAACCAAATGGGCATCGCTTTACCGACTAGTGAAAAAGCTAAATTATCATATTTTCCACGCATCTATGCTGACATTGGTGACAACCAATCTTTAAGCGATAATTTATCGACCTTTGCAGCCCATGTTTCTAATTTATCTACCATCACTCATTTCGTTAATGAAAATGATTTAGTTTTGCTTGATGAACTAGGCACTGGAACTTCTCCAAATGAAGGCTCGGCTCTAGCATTAGCAATCTCTGATTTTTTAGTAGAGAAAAATTGTTTTGCTTTAATCTCATCTCATTATGAGGCGATGAAAGAATATCCTTATCGACAGAAAGTTGCAAAAAACGCCATGATGGTGTTCGACGAGAATAAACTTGAACCAACCTATGTTTTAAAAATTGGCTATCCAGGTCGAAGCTATGGTTTAGAAATGGCCAAAAGATATCATCTTGATAATTCAGTTATCGAAAAATCAAAGAAATATCTTCAAAAATCATCCACTAGAGGAGTGAATGATGTTTTAGATAAATTAAATAAAGTCCTAAGAGAAAATGAGAATCTTGAAAAAGATTTAAAAGAAAGAACTAGAAGACTTGAAATCAAAGAAAAAGACGTTAATTATCAAGCCAAAGTTTTAAAAGAGAAAAAAGAAAATCTTTTAGAAGATGTTGAAATCACTAAAGAAGAGATGATTAAAGAAGCTAAAAAAGAAATCGATAAAATCATCAATTCTAAGAATCCAAATGTTAAAGTCTCTGATTTATTAAAAACAAAACAACAATTAGATAAGTTATTTACTCAAGAAGAAACAAAAGAAGTTGATGAACAATTTATTGTTGGAGATTATGTTTTAATCTCTTCTTTAGGAATTGTTGGTAAGATTTTATCAATCAATAAAAATAAAGTCGAAATCATCTCTCATGATGGAATGAAATATAAAACTACAATCGATAAATTAGAAAAAACTGATGCTCCAAAGCAATCTTTTTCAAAGAAAAATAATGTCGATGAAATGATAAAGAGCAAAATCGATGTTAAAACCGAGATCAATATCATCGGTCAAAGAGTTGATGAAGCGCTTGTAAATGTTGGTAAATATCTTGATGATGCTCGAATCTGTAACTTTAAAGAAGTTCGTATCATCCATGGAATGGGCACAGGAGCTCTTAAAAACGCAGTTCACTCATATCTAGATAAATGTGATTTCGTCTTAGAATATCATCTAGGAGGACAATTCGATGGCTTAAGTGGAGCCACGATTGTTAAATTAAAATGACCGAGAAAGTTAAAATAGCTATCCCACTTATTCCTCGTCGTCCTGGCTGCTATTTAATGAAAGATAAAGATGATAAAGTCATCTATGTTGGCAAAGCCAAAAACATTTATAACCGCGTCAGCCAATATTTTTTAAGGCCACAAGTTGGCAAAGTTCAAGCGATGGTATCTCATGTCGATCATTTTGAAACTATTATCACTAAAACCGATAAAGAAGCCTTTCTATTAGAACATAATTTAATTCATACTTATTACCCTAGATATAACATTCTTCTTAAAGATGGAAAACATTATCCATATATCGCTTTAAAAAAGAAAAATGATCCATATTTAAAAATAGCCAGAAATGATAAAGATAAAAATTATTATTATTTTGGACCATTTCCAACTAGTTCATATGCCTATAAAGTAATCGATTTATTAAATAAAATATTCCCAACTAGAAAATGTCGTAATATTCCTTCTAGCCCATGTCTATATTACCATATGGGAATGTGTTTAGGTCCTTGCATCAATAATATTGATGAAAAGACAAACGACGAATTATTTAATAACATCAAATCATTCTTAGAAGGTCATAACGAAACAATTGTTAAAGATTTAAAAGAAAAGATGCTTTTAGCAAGTGAAAATCAGGAATATGAAAAAGCTTTAGATATTAAAACCACTCTTGATGCAATTTCACATATCTTAGATAAACAAGGTGTTGAAAATAAAGACCATGTCTCCCGCGATGTCTTTGGTTTTACTTCGCGCGATTCTTATTTAAGTATTGCGATATTGACTTATCGAAGAGGAATCTTGCTTGGTAAAGAATCATATATCGTTGAAGAATTCGGTGATTTTGTTGAGCAAATTACATCATTAATTTATCAATATTATGATACTCACTCTAAACCAAGTGAAATCTTAATTAATAATGAAGAAATCGCGAAAGAAATAGAAGATGTATTAGATGTTAAAGTCAATTGTGTTTCCAAAGGAAATCTAGTCGAATTAGTGGAGATGGCCTCCCTTAACGCTAGACAATCTTTAGATTCCCATTTTATGTCTGCTCGTCTTAGCGATGATAATAATGCTCTTTTAGAAGATTTAGGCAATCGAATCGGAATAGAAACTCCTTATCACATCGAACTATTTGATAATTCTCATATTCAAGGCGATTCTCCAGTTGGAGCAATGGTAGCATTTGTTAATGGCGAGCCACTTAAAAAGCTCTACCGAAAATATAATATTGAAGGTGAAGAAAAACGTGATGACTACGCTTCAATGAAAGAAGTGATGAGAAGAAGATATACTCGACTAAAAGAAAATGATGATAAAATGCCAGATTTAATTTTGACCGATGGTGGACTTGGTCAAGTTCATGCTGGAGTGGAAGTTATTGAGGAATTACAACTAAAGATTCCGGTCTTTGGTCTATTTAAAAACGATAAGCACCAAACCAAAGGTTTGATTGATAAAGATGGCAATGTAATTTCTTTAGATGATAATAAACCATTATTCTTCTTATTAGTTAGAATGCAAGATGAAGTCCATCGCTTTGCGATATCTTTCCATCATCAAAAACGAAGTAAGAATTTTACCAAATCAATTCTTGATGATATCGAAGGGCTTGGCGATAAACGTAAACAAATCATTAAAGATCATTATTTAGATATCGATGAACTTAAAAAAGCAACGGTGGAAGAACTTTCTCAATATGTTCCAAAAGAAGTCGCTGAACGTATAGTAAATAAAGTAAAAGATAAATAAGAAATAGTAATTGAAAATCAATTCCTATACTTTATAATATATTCGCTGCCCTCGTAGCTCAGGTGGATAGAGCAACTGCCTTCTAAGCAGTGGGTCGAACGTTCGAGTCGTTTCGAGGGCGCCAT
>CAMOEQ010000017.1 GCA_946612405.1 uncultured Erysipelotrichaceae bacterium
TGGCAGGGGTGGCAGGAATCGAACCCGCATTAGCGGTTTTGGAGACCGTTGTACTGCCATTGTACGACACCCCTATTGACGCGACTTCAATTATAAAAAATTAAAGACGCATTAACAAGAAAGAATTTATTCTCGAGCAATCTTACTCACTAAAGACATATCGACTTTACCATCATAATTCATTTTGAAATGTTTCATAATAGATGGCATCGATTTATCTTCTAAAGAAGAGATGATTTTTCTAATCTCATCTTCGCTCATTAATTTTGGCAAATATTTTTCAATAACTGCTTTTTGTTCATCGATCGCTTTAGCATCTTCTACTCTACCAAGCTTTTCATATCCAGCTTTTTCTTCTTCGAGTTCTTTGATAACTTTGTTGATTACTCTAACTAAATCATTATCGGTTGCTTCTTTTCCTTGAGCTTTAAGCTCGATAGCGTTTACTCTATATTTGTTGATAACAACAGAAAGAACCGCTCTAGCGGTTTTGTTTTTATTTTTCAAAGCTTCAATATTTTCTTTTTCAAGTTCATTAATTAACATAATTAAATCGTTTCCTTTCTAAAGAGATCTCTAACCATTCTAAATAAGGCGTAGTAGATAACTAAGATTTCAAGACGGCCAGCAAACATACCGACATTTAAGACCCACAGAACTGCATCATTTGCTGAAGCGGTAATACCATTTGATAAACCAGTACCACTTAAAGCAGTTGAGAATTCGAATAAGGATGAGCCGAAATCATAAGGTCCAAGAATAGAGACTAAGAAAGCTCCAACAAGCATCACGAGAATATAAAGCAAAATATAACCGAATGCTTCACTTGAATCGCCTCTAGATAATTCTTTAGTTTCACCACATCTACTTATATAAGTAGGATAAATCATTCTCTTCGGTGATAATCTTTCTTTAAGCGTCCAATAATATGATTTGCATGCTATACCAAGACGTAAGAATTTAACACCACCAGCAGTTGAACCCATTCCACCACCAATGACGTTACAAATTGTTAAAAGTAAGAAAGCGACACTAGGAATAGCGACTCCGACTGGAACATTGCTATAACCGGTCGTAGTAATACAACTTAAGAACGTAAACGTTCCATAACGAATCGATTCAGCGGCAGTAAAATGCTCACCAGCAGCTTTAAAGCTCGTTAAGAAAGCAAAGAACATTAATGGAACAAAGATCAAAATGATGATACCAAATGTTCTAATTTCAATATCTTTACCGACCTTTTTGAATTTGCCTAATAAAAGCATGAAATGCAAAACAAAATTTGTCGCACCTAAAACCATTAATACACAGGTTATTGTTTCAATGGCAATTTGATTGCCACTATAACCGGCCATACCGTTGATTTTTGATGAGAATCCACCGGTAGCGATTGAAGATATTGAATGAGTTAATGCATCGAACCAATTAACACCAGCAATCATCAAAGCAATCATGCCGATGATGATAAAGCCAACATACATTGATAAAATGATACGGGCTGATTTAGCAAGGTTAGGAATGACTTTGTCATTATGACCTTCGGCAGTATAAAGTTTTAAGCCATATCGATCTGAGATAGCAGATGTAACAATAAGGACTAAACCAACGCCTCCAAAGAATTGAAGAACAGCGCGGTAGAAGGTAAATATATGAGAATCAAATAATTTTTCTGGGAGTCTAGTTAAACCAACAGAGGCATAGCCAGAAGTCGATTCAAAAACAGATTCAGTGAAGCTCATTTCACCCGTTAAGAAAAATGGGATAGCCGAAACAATGATACTAACAAGCCATAATAAGATTAGCAAAATTGAATCTTGATGTTTGGCTAATTTAGATTTTTCGCGGCCCATGAGTAACAAAGTGAAAAGCAATATTCCACCTACCAGCATCGATAAGCCTGGAATTAAAAAGTGTGGGACATATTGAACGTCATCTCTAAAAGATGGTACGGCAAGTAAGACTAATGGGAGTAATATAATTGCTCCAGCCATAGCTAAAAATATACCTAAGTAACCAAAAATTAGACGATATCCACTAGCAACTTTTTTCATTATTTAATCTTCTGAACGAAATTCAAAATTTCCTTTTGATGTTTTGGAGTTGAAACAATCAATAATTTATCTTTAGGCAAGATGATTGTTTGACCATTTGGAATGATGACCGTAGGTTTACGGTAAATGCAAGATATGTTTCCGTTTTTTGGGAAATTGATATCCATAATCTTTTTATTAACTATTTCAAAATTTGGTTTCATAACAACTTCAGTTAAGACGATTTGCTCATCTTCAAGCGACATTGTTTTAATTAAATCTTCTATAGAAGATTCATTCATAACGCTTGTCGCTAATAATTGAGTTGATGAAACGACGCTATCAATGCCAAGTTCACGATATAAATCAACGTTCTTAGGGTTGTTGACTGTACAGATAACTTTCTTAACATTGAACACTCTTTTAGCGAGCAAACATGAAACGTAATTATCGGTATCGACATTGCCTAGGGCAATAAAGACATCAGCTTTTTCAACATTTGCTTCATCTAAAACGAAATATTTATATGGTTGACCATAGAAAACAGGAATCTTATTAGATTTAGTAAGATATTGAGCTGTTTCTCGACTTTCATTGATAACAATTAATTTGTTAGACGAGGATTTGAATTTTTTGATGATAAAATCAGCAGCATGACTTCCGCCAGCAATAACGATTTTCATTATTTTTTACCTCCTCTAAGAACATTAAATTTATCGTAAGATAATTCGAATGGGAAAATAGCTTTAATACCCATTCCTTTGAGTAAAACTTCGTTTTCAGGATTATCTAAACGAACATATATTTCAGGAACATCATAAATTTTTCTAGCGATGTGAGCGATAAATAAATTAACGTTATCATCACCAGTTGTAATAATGATTTCTTTTGCACTTGAAACATGCGCTTCATCAAGGAAGGCTGGGTCAGTGACATCACCGACCATTGTATAGCCACCAAAGGAATCACTTAATTTATCAAATGCATCCGCGCTTTGATCAACAACAATGATGTTTTTTCCTTCAAGCGAACATTTGTTAGCAATGGATGAACCGAGTCGACCACAACCAACAATAAGTGTCTTGTTTTTAAATAAAGGACGTTTCTTCGTTAATATCTTTTTCATAACGCTCCTTTCAGTCTATTGACTTTAAAAATGGTATAACAGCTTTATCATAATCTTCAAGATTATCGTATCTCAAATGAGAATGACGCGCATTTTTAATTAAATGGATTTGTTTATTTTTTGAGCCAGAAAGCTCATAGAGCTTATAGGCTTCTTCTGGCACCGCAAATTTATCTTTTTCACCAGTTAAAAATAAAGTTGGAACTTTAACATTTTGAATTAAATTCTTTGGAGTGGTCTTATAAGGATTAACTCCATTACGATGTTTAATTTTTCCAAGCACTTCCCAAATAACTGGATAAACTGGATGTTTTTCATCGATGATATGTCGACGGTAAACATTGAAGAATGAATAGAACATTCCATCTGAAATAAAACCTTTGATATAGTCTGGGCAATTTGGATTATTAAAGGCAACACATGAAGCGGTACCTCCACCACATAAACCATATAAAACAACAGTTTCGATTCCAAATTTATTATGAAGAAGTTTAGACCATTCAATTAAATCTAATCCTTCCAGTTTACCTAATGTAAGGATTTTTCCTTCAGATAGACCATGAGCTCTTGGATCGATTGTTAATACGTTATAACCTGCTTCTTTAAAAGTAGGAGCATAATAACAAGCATAATAACAAGTTTCAGTTCTTCCTGGCATCAAGATGACAGCTTTTTTAAAACCAAAATCGAAATATTCTCCAACGAGTTTAGTGTTTTCGGAAATAACTTCGACATCTTTTTTAAACTTTAAATTATTTTCTCGCCACTCCATGCCTTTATTAAACATGTCGAGGTGATAATCAAAACTGGCATCTGAACAGCCTCTTTCAAAAGCGTGTTCTCCTCTGGTCCATTGAAGTTTATATAATTTTTCGGCTATTGGCATCGTAATTAAGAACATTGGTAAAACAACTGCTAATAAAATTAGCAAAATTACTCCTCCAACGATGATTAATGCAATAGCCCAATCTGGCATAGATTATTTACCTTTAAGTTCAGCAAATGTTTCCATTTCTTTTTCACGACCATCAGTGATTGGATCGCCCATGAAGAAATAGACGCATAAGCCAGGACCAATATTTGGTCCACAAGATTGACCAACGTGAGTCATAATGACTTCTTTTGGTTTAGCAACTTTCAAAAGTTGTTCTTTAAATTGTTCAGCTCTTTTTTCTCTAACTGAGTGAGTAATAACGATGACTTGGTCTTCGATATTTTTGGCTAATTTAAGCATATATTTTAAAGAAACTTCGTTTGTTTTTGCATCGCCTTTAAGAGTTCCAAGTGGAGCATTTTTACCATCGCGAGTAAAATCGGCGAATGGTTGAACGCCTGCCAAACCTCCAAAGAAGGCTTTTCCGGCGGATAAACGACCATTTTTTGCTAAGAATGATAAGTCATCCATTGGTCCGGCTTCGTGGATGCAATAACGTTTTTCTTTACACCATTTGACGTTATCTTCAAATGACATACCTGCATCTCTATTTCTTGAAGCATAAATAGCAAGAAGAGCACAAGCGGTAGAATATTTTAAAGTATCGATAATTTCAATCTTACGATTTGGATAATCTTCAAGTAGAACACTAGCCCAATTTAAAAAGCCATTATAAGTTCCACTGATTCCAGTTGAAATTGTAAATACAATTACGTCTTTCTCATCTTTAAGAATTGGTTCAACTACTCTACAAAATTCTTCATAAGTAGCAAATGCAGTATGAACTTTACCAGCATTTGATTTAACCATTTTAAAGAAAACATCTTTCGAATAGTTTTGGAATTCAATATCAGAAAAGAATTCGTCTTTTCCAGGAACATAGACGAGTCCTCTAATAATTTCTGGATAAATTTTAAATTTTGAACGTAATTCAGCATTTAAATCACATGCTGATTCAATTACTAATTCATATGACATATTTCATTACCTCCAATTATTCGTTTGAAATATTAGCATCATATACAAGGCCAATACCTTTTACAAGGTAGTAGCGCGGCAACAATGTTAGCACATAATATAGCAAATATGCTACAAATATATTTAAGTTCGCGACTCTACAAAATAAAGAAACGCTCACTAAAATAGCGATGAATTTGAGTAGTTCATAAAGAACTATTCTTAAGATTAATTTAGCGGGATATTTTGGTCGATATAGCAACAATTTGATGATAATCATCAAAATCAAGTAACCAGCAAAGCAAATCGCTGTCGAAAGTTCTAGATCGATTGGAGTGCTAAATTTAACGTATTTTAAGACAAAATAATTACTTAAGGCTAAAGCGATAATCATCAAAATATTTGTTAAGCCATAAAATAAGATTGATGACTGAATCCTTAAAGTGTCTTGAATTGGTCTAAAGTGAGAACCTTGATTATTATTTTCATAAATTGTTTGGATTCTTTGACATTGGAAAGGGAGTTCTTTGATTTGTAGATAAGAAAGAACATTCATTTCATATTCATAACGAGATCCAAATATTGAAATTAAATCTGGAAGAAGTTTATAAGGGAAAGCACGAAGTCCACATTGATTGTCGTGCATATAGCGAGTCGTCACTAACGATTGATTAAATTTAGATAGCATATTGCCAATTCGCGATTTAATTGGAACTTTAACATCGAATTTTCTAACTCCAATGACAGAAACATTATATTGCTTGCATCTATGGTAGACTTTAACGATATCATCGATACGATGTTGCCCATCTCCATCGGCGGTTATAACATAGTTAGCGTCTTTGATATTTTCTAAACAATATTTAAAACCATGCTTTAAAGCATAACCTTTACCTTGGTTTTTATCATAACCGATGACAGTAGCATATTGTTTACAAGCTTCAAAAATATGTTGATAGGTTGAACCACTACCATCATCGACAATAAGTATCTTAAAACCTTCTATAGAAAGTCCTCTAGATAAATTAATTAACGTCTCTTCAGGCTGATATGAAGGGAGTAAAACTACACCATCATTTTGCAACATAATAAAAGAATACCACTTTTAGGTATTCTCGTTAACTGTTATATTATTTTTCTACTTTTGGATGATCGATTCGATAATCGATATAATCATCAATAATTGAATATAAATCCATATATGGATCTCTAATCAATCCGACATTTTCACCAAGTTCCATAATCTTAGCTTCCGATTTAAAATATGGAGTCCATTGCATCGATTCTTCGTAATTTGGGTCACCGTTTTTAACAAAATTAACCCAGTAATTAAGCATTCTTTCGGATAAATCAATATCGCTTTGATTATATCGATAAGGGTATGGTGATTTTTTGACATTACCATAAGCATAAATTAATTCCCCAGAATGATATGTGCCATAATAACCATTTTCTTTAGTGAATTGATATGAATAAACTTTAACGCCAGAATCGATAGCGAGATTTCGCCAAGAATAGTGTGGATGCATGAACCAATATACTGAGAAAATTTCATTGAATGCTTTAAAAGCATCTTCTTCGATTTTATCTTTATAAACTTCTTCGATTCTGTTAGCGAATTCTTCATCAAAAGTATCGACTAATCTTTGGTGAATATTGCCTTTATTTGTTGGACTTAATAAATAATTTGGCAAAACGAAAGCATCGGCTTCTAAAACATTGAAACCATTAAGTAATTCCGATTCATTGTTTTCGTGAGCTAAATAGACATCATATGGATCTTTAGTTAAAGCATATCCATCTAAAGTCATCGCTGAATTAGAATATTTTGTTGATAAGATTTTTTCGGAAGATAATTTACGCATTTCTTCAATAGAAGAACAATGCATTTCATCCATGATTTTTTGTCCCATCTTTAAAGCATCTTCCATCTTACGATAAGTGTGAGGTGGAGTTTTCACCACTACCGAACTAGATTCACCGATGGCACGTTTAAATAATCCTTTTGCTAGTGGCGAAGAGCATAAAGCTGAAACAGAACTTGATCCTGCTGATTCTCCAGCAATTGTGATGTTATTTTTATCTCCTCCAAAATAGGAAGCATTCTTGTTGACCCATTCTAAAGCCTTGATTTGATCTAATAATCCATAATTACCGGTCGTACCATTTGGAGACTCTTTAGCTAAATCAGGATGAGCAAAATAACCAAAGACTCCGAGTCGATATTGGATGTTAATCATAATGACGCCCTTTTTAGCGACTTCTTCACCGTTATAATCTTCATAAGTGCAACTGCCAGTCATTAATGAACCACCATGAATATAAACAAGGATTGGTAAGTCTTTAACTTCGCCAGAAGGTTTCCACATTGTCAAAGACAAACAATCTTCGCTCATCGGTTCATTATATTTTTCTTTAAAATCTGGATGATAAGATTTTTGAGCATAAATATCGACGATATTAGAAACGATAGGATTCGTATCGCTTTGCATGGCGCGAGGACCAAAATTAGAACAATCTAATACGCCATCCCAATTCGTTTTGTCGATTGGTTCTTTCCATCTATTCTCATTAATTGGAGGTTCAGCATAAGGAATACCAGCATATATTTCAACGCTTTTGTCTTCGTTATAAACACCTTGGACCAAGCCATTTTCTAATCTAAGTTGTTCGGTTTTTGCGGGGTTTTTATAGTAAGTGGCCGATTTTGTAGCCGAAAACGGTTTACTAATGGGAAGGATAATTGCGCTAATTAAAAGAAAGGAAAACGAGGGAATTGATCTAATCCAAAATTTATGGTGTCTAAACATTATTCTTAAAGTGATTGCAGCAGTAAAGACTGCAGCTTCAAAAATAATGAAAAAGTGCGGGCTATTATTTAAATCGAAATAGAAAAATAAAAGCACCCCGATTAGGAAAGAAACAAAGGGGAATATAATCCAAAATACAATTGATTTTCTTTTGCTCATATTATTGAGTAATATTTCGTCTTGCTAACCATGCTTTAGCAAATGGGTCGGTCGCAGTAATTTTTCCTCCACGACTTCTAACTTCTTTGACGGTTAATTCAACTAATTTAGAATCGACATTTTGACCTGCTAAAATAGGTTCGACATGTGTTTCAGTAATACAATAAGTATTGTTGCCGATATTTTCAAATTTTACATAGCCGATGTGAGCACCGGTTGCGTAATCTTCGGTGTATATTTCATTATAATTCGACTTAAATTCCATAAATAACTCCTGACTATTGAATTATTAATCTGCTAATATATTATAACTTTTTTGCAAATTGCAAAATGAGTAAAAAACTATTTTATCAATTTAAATGATTTATTCTTTGAATTAGTGTATTCTATTAGCAGTGAGGTATTCGTATGACTACTTTAGATCAAAAAATCGTTGAATCATTGAATAACTGGACTGTCGGAGATGGCTGGCCAGTTGGAAATATGATTTTATGCATCATTGCCTTAGTGCTTTGCGTGCTTTTAGTTGGTGTAGTTGGTATTGAAAGAGAGTGGCGCGGACGTAGCGCAGGTCTCCGTACTCATTTATTAGTCGGTGTTGGTTCATGTATCATTATGATCATTTCCATTTATGGATTCCCTTTAATGTTCCAAGATCACCGCGATGTCGCTAGACTTGCTGCTCAAGTTATTACTGGTGTTGGCTTTTTAGGCGCTGGCGCAATCATCCACCGCAATAGCGGAATCAAAGGTCTTACCACCGCTGGTACAATTTGGGTTGCAATGGCTATTGGTTTAGCTTGTGGTTCATTCAACTTCATTATTGCCATTGCTGGAACTCTTGTCATCTTCTTAGTCTTAACTCTTTTTAAGAAAGTTGAAGCCCGCATTTCAAGAAAGAACCCAACCATTTCTATCATTGCCCCAATCGATCAACCTATCGTTGAAAAAATCATAACCGTTTCTAAAGAATTCGATTGCACGATTCATGGAGTGAGCACTAATTTAGTTGAAGGTTCTTCTCCTCAAGCAGTTGAAGTTGTCTTCCAAGCTAATTTCGAAAGTGGCGAAGAAAGACTTATGGAATATGTTTCTAAACTTGAAAAAGAAACAAGTGCTTCTAACATCCATTTATTAAATCATCATTAATTATTCATTTATAATGAAAAGTTGCCAATCAAGGCAACTTTTTCTTATGCTTTTCTTTTAGAAATCTACTCTTTCAAGTTCTTTAGAAGATAGTTTATAGACTGCAATATGGATTGCAAAATAAATTATTAAAGCCACTGCTAAGATAATAAATTGAACCCATAAATTTGCATACATCCATTTAAATCCGTCTTCGATAACAGGGATAAATGGTAAAGCAATTGTGAATATCGATAAATAAATAATAAAACCAAGAATGGTAAATAATGTCGACATGACAATTGAACGACCATTACGGTAATAAATTGGGAAGAAGATTAAATCTGCTAAAGCATAGCCAACTAAACAAATTCCAATTAAAAGTGGGAATCCTTGAAGAGTAATACCAACTGAAGGAGGATTTGGGATAGTTGATTGAAGATAAAGTGCTAAAGGAAGTAGACAAGACATAATTGCAACAAAAACAAATTGCAAAATTGTAACCGTCGCGATTCGTGCTTTGACAATGTCTTTTTTACGCACAGGAAGCAAAGTTGAATATAACAAATCGTTGCTTTGTTGGCCTTTATTTGCTCCTAAAAATAAGATTGGATAACAAGTTAAAACATAGATGAAACCAATTCCTAATGGATAAGATGGAATTAAAATCATCAAAGGAAAAGCCAAGACAAAAATATAGCAAATAGGATGCATTGCTAATTTAAATTCTTTATAAAGTAAAGCTTTCATTGTTCTTGCTCCTTTCTAAATAAACCATTATTTGTTCTAAATCTGGTTCAACTGGGTTAATACCTTTTTTAACGAATATATCTTTCTTTTTAGCGTCAATTAATCCTTCAATATAATCATCTAATTCTTTAGAAGCGATATATTCATTTTCAAGAGATTTATCTTTCGATTTGTCTTTGACAAATAAATACGAATTAACAAAATCTTTCTTTTTACCACTATAAATGATTGAACCATCATGAATATAAGTAATGCTTGATGCGCATTTATCTAAATCACTTGTAATATGAGTTGAGAATAAAATTGCGCGGTCTTTGTTTCTAACAATTTCGCGAAAAATATCTAATATTTCATCACGAGAAACTGGATCAAGCCCAGAAGTTGGTTCATCAAGAATTAATAATTCAGCATTATGTGATAAAGCAATTGCGACTGAATATTTAACTTTCATACCACTTGATAATTCTTCAAGTTTCTTATCGATATTCAAATTGAATAATTTACAAACATCGGCAAATTTCTTTTCATCGAAATTCTTATAGAATCTTTTGGTGACGTTCATTAATTGGCGGATGCTCTTATTTGGGTAATAATTAAGTTCACTTAAAGCAAAACCAATACGTTGTTTATTTTCTAATTCATTTTCAGTCATGTCTTTACCAAAAGCTTCAATGGAGCCACTTTCATAATGAATTAAATTCATAATGCTTTTTAAAGTCGTGGTTTTACCTGCTCCATTTCGACCGATAAAGCCCATTATTTCTCCTGGTTCAACACGAAAAGAAACATCTTTCAATGAGAATGAAGGATATTTTTTGTTCAACTTTTCGATTTTTAAAATATCCATTGTTATTTTTTTCCTTCCATCATTTCATAAAAAAGATCGGCTTTTAAAATAGCGATACCTTTTTCTTTATCGCCCATCACCATCAAAGTCTCGCCTTCTTTAATGTCAAACATCTTTCTTGCTTCAGAGGGGATGGTTATCTGACCTTTAGGTCCGACTTTAACACTGACGATAAATCTTTCATCTGTTTGTGATTTCATAGTCTTACCTTTCTTACTTTTCTTACATTTTAATATTTTTATCGTAAACAACAAGAACTTTTTTAATATACATTTATTAAAATGGTGAAAAACAAAATATTAATTTAATAAATATTTCGTTTATAATATAAAAATAGGTATATCATTATGTCCGTTTTAACAGACAAGACTTATCATTATCAAGTAATTAGAAAAACTTGCTATGCTGCAAATATTGCTTATTTAATCATAAGATTATTTTATTTGATTCTTTTTCTAGTTTCTAAATTATATATTCTTGCCTATATTACCGCTGGAACGATTTTAATTTATATCGCATTATTCTTCGTTTTTAAAAAGAAGAAATATTATTTATATGCTCTTCTTTGTGGAAATGAATTCTTTGCCTATATAATAGTGACCACTTTAATGACTGGTTTTTCAACTGGTTTCTGTTTCTATTTAATTGGTTTATGTATCGTTTCATTCTTTACTGCTTATTTTTCAAAGACAAGAAACGTTAAGGGTACGATTGTTTGGGCTGGTTTATCTCTTGCTATTTTCTTAACGATGTATTTTGTCAGTCAATATAACCCTCCATTTTATGAAATCGATAAATGGCTTGAATTAACTTTATTCACCACTCATACAGTTGGAGTGTTCGTCTTTGTGGTCGCATATCTTCTAGTCTTTATTAAATATGCTTCCCATTTGGAAAATAAAATTACAAACGAATCAAGAACTGATGAATTGACTCAAATCAGCAATCGTTATGGCTTATATGATTATTTTGAGCTTGAAGATGATAAATCAAATTTATATTTAGCGTTATTTGATATCGATAACTTCAAAGTTGTTAATGATACTTATGGTCATATAGCCGGTGATTATATTCTTAAAGAAGTCGCTAGAATTACTGAAGAAACATTAAAAGATTCATTCGTTTGTCGTTATGGCGGAGAAGAATTTATTGTTGTTTTAAAAGAAGATTCAAACGATCAATGTTTTGCCAAATTAGAAACATTACGTAAAAATATCGAAAAAGAAACATTTGAATTTAATAAAATTAAAATTAATTTAACTATCACCATTGGAATGGTTAAATATCATAACAATATTTCTTTAGAAAAATGGGTTGGATTATCGGATGCAAAAATGTATTCCGGTAAAGAAACTGGTAAAAACAAAACTGTTATCTAATTCGTCTTATAAACCATTAAAAAGCAGGTTTTCCTGCTTTTTATTTTGAAAAATCAGATTAATCTCCATCAATCTTCCTCTTCGTAATAATACGAGCAATCGATGCCTTTTAGGAATAGCTCTCTATCATTAATGTTGTCGGTTAAAGCGCCACTGAGCAGTCTATGAATTGGCTGTGGATTAGACGGACTAGCTTTCATAGCATCCATATAATCATTTTTTTCAATTTTTGACCAATCAACACACTTTGAAAGTCTATTTATGAGCAATAAATCCAACCAAATTCTAGTTGATCTTCCATTGCCTTCCATGAATGGATGGGCAATATTCATTTCAATATATTTATCCACTATTTCTGAAAAAGTAGTATCAGGCATCTTGTCAATATCGCTTAACACTTGTGGCAAGAAATCGCCATTAGCAAAAGTGAATCCACCTTTAGAAATGGTTT
>CAMOEQ010000018.1 GCA_946612405.1 uncultured Erysipelotrichaceae bacterium
TGAAGATGTCTTTTTACCAGGAAGCAACATACAACCACTTAAAACAGCAGCTGCTAATGGTAATAGGATTAAACTTTTTTTCATTAATATCTCCTTTCCTATTAAGGAAATCGAAGTGAAATCGTACGTTTTTCACTTAAATTTCTAATAATATTATAGTCAATTGATATCTCTAATTAAAGAAATAAAAAGGCGACAATAGTGTCGCCAGATTTATGAATACAAGATTTATTCAAATTGAAGCGATTGTAGATACATTGAAAATGATTGTTCGTTTTTAATTTTAATCACTCCTGGTTGAGAAGCGTTTAATTCGTATGTAATTGTAAAGACATTAAATTCTTCATGGATTGGAGAAACGGTCTTAATATAGTCTTTTGGACCACTAAATTTTGTATTTCCAACATAAACTGTTGGTGCGGTCATAGAACTATATGAATAACGATTATTTGAAACGATTTCAACGGTCAATTTTTGTGGTTTCAAATCAGAGATTTGGATTTGACCTCCATCTGGGAATTTCTCATGTCCAACTTTACAGAAATGGATGATTTTAAAACCTCCATAAGGGACTAAAGAGCCATTGATATTAACTGAAATATCAGTTACCGCTCTCATACCATAACAATAAACATTCGTGCTATCGACGTTATAAGTTTTATGGAAAGATTCATAACTTAACGCTCCAGCGTCTTCACTAAAAGTATCGTAACTAATTGTCCAAGGTAAAGCATGTTCTGCTCCTTTGCTTACTTCGCTAGCTCTAGCGGGTTCATTATGATATGGATCAGATGATGTTGGCTCCTCGTCACTTGCATCGCCACTTATTGGTTTCTTGTTTATTAGAGAGCATGAAGTTCCACTTAGAAGTAAAGGAAGCAAGGTTAAAACAATAATCTTTTTCATTTTGTTCATCCCACTAATTCATATAATTGAATTTCTTTATTATTGGTATTAGTTACTTTGTAACCACCGAATTTATTACTACCACCAGCGGTATTGAATTTAATGTATCTAATTTCAGTAGCGCCACTTGTGGTATAAGTCGCTTTAAATAAGGCATTACCATCACCATCAAAGGTTACTACAAATTGAGTTTTAGCGGATGAAGTTGTGCCATACATTGCACTATCACCACCAAAATATTTATTAGAATTAACGTGTTTAATGGCAAATTTACCATCACCTAATGAAACCAAGGTGAATGTGGCTCTAGAAAGTGGGCCAGATTTAATTGATAAATTATCACCTAAAGCAGTTTCACTATTAATCATGAAATAATTGCCTGATGCTCTAACAGCTGATTCATTAAGATTAGCGTTCCAAACTCGCATTGAATAAGCGCCATCATAAGAGACAAATACGAAGTTTCGACCTGTAACATTAGCTAAACTATCAACCGATTTAATTTTGGTATAATTTTTGGCTTGAATTTCAGTGACGCTAATGACGCCAGAATCGATGTGGAGCGTAGAGGTTATTGATGAATCAATAAATGAGGTAATAGAAATATCAAAACCAGCCTCCATACTCTTATCAGCAGAATCAGGTGCATTGATGCTGAAAAGTGGAACATTTTCAGTAGTTTTATTACCAGTTGATGTTGTCTTTTCTTTAACATATGTTAATGCTTTTGCTTCTATTAATGAGAAAGTCTCACTAGTTTCATCGCTATAAGAAATTGCAACATTTACACCTGTATAATCCATTTGATCACATTCTTCGTATGAAGTTTTGGATAAAGTGGTTAAAGATAGAGTTACACCACTGATGTATTTAATTGAGAAGTTTTCGGTTGGCTTTAATTCTAAAGAACCAGACTTATTATTTAATGTACTTTTTACTGTCACAGTAAAACCGGTAGTTGCAAATGCCTTATCAGCTACTAAAGGTGAAGAATTAATATAATTATATCTTTCTAAATCTTTACCAGATTCTTCATCAAAATATGTTTGATTTTTGAGTTCAGAGAATTTGAATTCATCTTCATCTTCGTTGTCATAAACGATTTTAACTTTAAAATCAGCGTAATCGATTTTAGTACCTTCAATTAAAGATAAAGGAGAAGTACTATCATAGATAACTTCAATGCTATCAACTGCTTTAACAACAAATGAACCAGCTGCAAACGTATAAGAGGCAGTATTTGAACTTAAATAATGATAGAAGGAAATTGCGAATTCGTTTTCAAGCGATTTATTAGCGTATTTTTGAACGTTTCTAACATCGAAAACCGCTAAGAATTTATCATCAAAACATTCGTTTAAATTGAAGTCTTGAACGACAACATCTCCTTCGGAGATAATTTGAAGATTTAAGCCAGAATAATCTAAAGTATCTTTAACTAGATATTCTGTGTTAGTTAAGCTTCCGCTAACTTTAAATTCTTTAATGCGATTAGCAACTTTAACTTGGAAATCGCTTGTGACGGTTTTGGCTATTTGATCTGAATTTATATAAGTATAAGAAGCAGTAATAGTTTGCGATTCATCTGGATTTATAAAATTGCCGTTTCCATCAATGTTATTCATAGAATAATCAGCGAGATGATTAACATTAACTTTTGTGGTTGGAGAGGCGCTAAAATAGGCGTTCACTTCTACACCACGAGGATCAAATTTTGTACCGACATAGAATTGGTTGTTATATTCATTAACTTCACTGACTTCAATTCTATCTAGCTCACCTCGATAATATTCGATGATGATTGCTTTTAGATAAATAGCCCCAGAATTTTCTTTGGTTGCCCCATCATAATATGTAGGTGAAAAATCTATAGAGATTTTACCATTCATTGGATTTGTATCACGAATACCACCAGTAATCGTATCTAATTCGATGGTCGAATCGTTGCTATTTTTTGGAGTTGAAACGTTATCAACATATGTTGTATCGCCAACTTTAATTGTAATATTCGATGTTCCAACTGGACCACTTGTACCATGAGCTGAGCCATCATCGATATGTTCAGCAGATGAAGAACATAAAACCGAAATCTTTCTAATTGGTTTTTCGTTTTCGGTTTCAAAATGTAACGCACCAAAAGGATCGTTCTTTGAACCGAATTTTAAAGATTGTCCGCCAGTGACGGCAATTGGAGCTTTTTCAAATTCATATGACCAAGTCATTTCTCCAAAATTTACCGTTCCTGTTTTGGCTGGATAGCCATCGGCATCGACAAAGGAAGCTTTTTCATTTCCTTTTGGGGTAACTTGCCAAATATATGTGTAATAAGAATTGTCTAAAACTGTGATGGTTACACTAGCTGTTAAACTGGTGTTAAATAAAGATCTAGCAACTATAGTTGCTGTTCCTTCTCTAAGAGCCGTTAAAGAGCAATATCTAGTTAAATCTGGATGGTTGCTATGTTTACCAATTTTAATAACATTTGGATTAGAAGTTTGCCAAGCGATTTCTTTTTGGGAATCATCACCACCGCCATCGAAGGTGACATTAAAATCTAAAACTTCTTCTCTAGACATGAAGAAATCTTTGGTTCTTACCATGTGAATAGCGGTTATATAGTTATCAGCTGTGCCTGGATCATCTGGTTCTCCAGATGGAGGATTATATGGTTCAGTTGGAGTTGTTGTTGTTGTTTTGCGTTTAGGTAAAAGCGAACAACCTGAGACTAAAAGACCAAAAAGAGGCAACGAGCCTAATAATATATATTTGAATTTCTTTTTCATAATTAACCTCCGGGAACAAGCTAATACGAAATCTAATGAAATTATAAAACATATAAAGAATAAATGCACACCCGAAAGCGTGCATATACGCGAATAAAATTAATAAATCAACTATTTAGCGATATAATCGCTAATTCTAAATTCAAGCATCGTTTTAAATTTATTATTTAAATAGAAAGTTCCATAAATATCCATGAAAGCATTTTGTTTGACACTTGTTTCAGGCATATTAAAACCAAGTAGTTTAGATTGAATTGATAATTGAGTAGATAAATGTTTGCCGTTTGAAATAAAAGTTAAACCTCTAGTTGGTAAATCGCTTATCTTAAATAAAGGTTCATTAAAACCAACTCCAAACGGCGCTAAAGTGCGAATTTGATGATAATTTTCCATTGTTATATCTCTAAGAGATATTTCAATAGAAGGTTTTTCGCTAATAACGAATGGATATTTTTCACATAATGCTTCGAATTCATCTTTAAAACTATCAAAATCTGAAGCCTTGATTGATAATCCTCCCGCAAAAGCGTGACCTCCACCAGTGAGCAAATATTTATTTAACGATTCAAAAGCTTTAGTAACGTTAAAGCCATCTTTTGAACGAATTGAGCCTTTTAAAACGTCAGGATTTTTCTCATCTTTAGTAAAAATCAAAACTGGAACGTTATATTCGTTAAGAAGTTTATTAGCGATTAAACCGATTAATCCTTCTAAAACATCGAGGTTTAAAACGATACCTTTTTTATTTGCAATTTCTTCATGAGGAATGCGTTCAGCTACCTCATTTGTAAGTTGTTTTCTTTTCTCATTATTTTCAATGATCCAATCATGGAGAGAATGGACGTAATTTTCATCTTCACTTGTTAAATATTTAACAAGAAGGTTGACATTTTTGTTTGTTATAACTCGCGCAATTGCATTGATTTTTGGAGCGATATCAAGAGCAAAAACTTTCTCATCAATGCTTATAGAATCTGTGAGTGACATGAGCCTCGGATAACGTTTTTCATTTAAAGTTTTAATCGCTAAACGAACGACATCACGATTATATTCTTTTAATTCCATCATGTCAGAAACGACACTTATACCAGCTAAGGTAAGTAAATAATCATCATAATAGCCAAGAAGTGCTCCTGAAACAAATAAGGACATATATCCAGCTGATCCGATTATATCGGATATGTGAGAAACTGTTGGATGAATTATTCCCACCGCTTTTACCGGCGTTTCGGGCACTTCATGATGGTCGATGACTAAAACATCGATGCCAAGTTCATTTGCTTTATCTATCGCCTCATTAGCAGAGATTCCATTATCGACACAGATGATAAGATTATAGCCATTTTGAGCAATCTTATTTACATTATCAACATTAAGCCCATAACCATCGATATAGCGAGAAGGAACATAATAAGAAACTTCATATCCTAACTTTTTAAAAGTTAGATACATGATTGATGTCGAAGTTATGCCATCGCAATCATAATCGCCATAAATGATGATTTTTTCTTTATTTTTTATTGCTAAAAATATTCTTTCTTTAACTTTAGACATTCCTTCAATTTTATTTGGATCAATTAAAGATATTTCTTCGATTGGTTTAGAAAGATTTAAATAATCTTCTTCACTTAAAGAATAATAAGCTAAAATCTTTTTTAAAAATTCATTCATAATAAGAAAAAGGCTACATAATGTAGCCTACTATAATTAGTCGTTAATACCAATGAAAACTCTTTCTTCTGGTTCACTAGTCTTTGGTTGTTCGTGAAGTTTAATTCTTTGTTTCTTTTCTTTCTTAGTGAATTGAGGAAGTTTAATCTTCGAGAACATCTTATCTAATAAAGCTCCAAATGGACCCATGATAGTTAAGACAGCTACTAAACCAAATACATCACCGACTAAGAGGGCTGCAAACATATAAGCTGTTGAAGCAAGCCCGAAGCCAAAATAGTTAATAGCAATATAAATTGCTACAATAGCCATAACAATCATTCCGCTAGCCGATAAAGATAAAGCGCGTTTCATAATTTCTTTGCGTTTTTCTAAATCTAAACCTTCTTTATTTTCTCTAAATAATTCTTTTTCTTTCGAAACGTAGAATAAAGCGAAGAGAATTGTGCTAATGGCGACTATTGGCATAACGATTGCGCTATAAGCGGTTGTACCAATTCTAGTTAAAACTAATAAGCCATAAGCTGTTGCAGATGCTGCTCCAGAAACAAATACTAAAGCAATACCTCTAGAAACTCTAAATCTTAATGCAACATATAAACCAGCGCCTAAAATAGCAATTCCAGTTGCTAAGGCAATATAGCCTTGGTTTGGAGTAGATACTTCTTCATGAGAAAGCATCATTGTAGCATCGATTTTATCTTCTAAGTTGATGTTTTCAACATCAGCGATAATATTTGTAATCGCTTGAGTTAAACCTTCTTCAGCGACAACATAATTTGTACCATCTAATGTATAAGTAACTTCTTTTGGAGAAATTACGCCATCTAAATCGACGCTGAAGATGTAATATGGTTCGGCTTCAACTTGTAATGAATCAGAATCAAATTTAGTAATCTTTTGATAATCAACAGCATCAGAACCATAGCTTAAATCGCTACCATCAACTAAAATGTTCTTTAAAACGTAATCTTTAAATGATTCTTCATCGGTGATAATTTTATTATCAGAATTGACGTTAACATAAACGACAGTATAATCGCTTGTTGCTTTTTCAACGTTAAGTGGAGAACCTTTAAGAGTTCCAAAGACGACGATACCAGCTATTGAAGCCACTGTTAAAAGCGATAAGATAACTGCAAATAATTTCGAACGTTTTGTGAAATTAACATTTTCATAAGCAGCTTTTGGTTCGCTCTTTTTATCTTCTAAGACGCTTGGAACATCTTTTTCATCGATGGCAAAATAAGAATATTTATTTTGTAATGAAGTTGTATTTGTAAGTAAATACATCATGATTTTAAAGACGATTAAGTTCATTGCTAAAGCAAATAATGCACCGAAGAATAAGACGACGCCCATTGGTTTTAAAGCGACTCCACCGAGGACATAAAGCATTAAACCAGTAAAAGCCATGATAACTGAAGCATCGATGGTAAGAAGATTTGATTTTTTACTAGCTTCTTGATTTGCTTTACGAATTGTACGACCTTTCATGACTTCTTCTTTGAAGCGATATAAATAGAAGATCGAACCAAATAAAGAAGTGGCAGCTAAAATAACTCCACCAATTAAGGCTGGAATATTAAATAAGGCGCCCATAAAAATAAATACAACGTATGTTAAGAAAATTGTTCCAATTGTATTAGCGATAACCGCAATTGCACTTAAGCGATAGAAAACAACTAATAATAAGGAAACAATTGCTATAGCAATTAAAGTTGAAATAAGCGTTGTTGATAAAGCAATATTAACATCGCTAGAAAGGAGCAATAATTGTTCGTTAGTAGCTTTGATTTGGTTGTAATTATATGTATAGCCAGAAGCAGAAACGCTAACATATTCGTTTTCAACGGTTAGTTCATAGCTTGAAGCATTGAACATATTTTTAAGATATAAAGCTTTGAGGTTAGCGAATTTAAGGTTGTTTAAATCATAATTTCCGCTTTCATCAGCGGTACCACAAAGATATTGAATTTCAGTGTGTTCTTCCTCACTATCTTCGTACCAGAAATGTTTAGAAGAGAATTCCATTAAGATTTTATTAGCGATATGTGGGTCTTTTTGAGCGTTTTCATAGCTATCAGCATCATCCCAATCGCTGACAAGGAAGACATTTGGTGTTTCCTTTTCTTCTTCACCTTCGCCTTCTTGATCTTGTTCATCAGCATATAAGTGGCCTAATTTAGTTGGATCACCTTCGCTTGGGTTTTCTTCTCCATCCTCATCTTCAGGATCGACGGTTTTAAGGAATTGTTCGACTTGAGTTTTATCGGATATAGGAATAATGACGTAAGGAATTGTATCTTGAGCTTTTGTGATATATGCTTCGCAATTATCGAAGACATTTGTGACGAATTGTTCTTCTTTTTCACCGATTAAGGAGAAATTGCCACCAGAGAAGGATAAATATTTGGCAATATATTCGAATTCTGATTCATCACCAGCAAAGCTGACTTCGATAGCGTAGCGACGACCTTTATCGCCTTCTTTAACGTTTTGATCAGCTTGTAATTTAACTGAATAATCTTCAACGTTAAAAGCATCAAGTCTAGCGCGGAATTCATCCACGACTTTATTAACGCTAGTTTCGTCGGCGTCTTTTTCTTCGCCATCGGTAACGTTATAAATAATTTCATAAGAGTTTGTAAATTCTCGACCAGCATTGATACGTGAAAAAACTGGTGTAGCAGAAACTCCAACTGCTAATAAGATGGTTAGCGCCATCAAGATGTAAGCAATAAATCGTCTCATATCTAAATTCCTTTTCTATTCCTAAATTATATTAATTTAAGCGTCTTTTAAAGAATACTCTTTATTACTTATTAAGTAAAGAACAATTATTTTTTCACTTTGTCTATATATTAGTTAAATTTTCATTATTTATGAAAAAAATTACAATATTTTTACAAAGAAAAAAGGAGATGTTTTCCCCTTAATTTCTTAAGATTTATTTACTATGTAAATATTAACCAAATAATTTATGATTATGGAATTCTTCAAGATGTTGATAAGCCTTCTCGGTAATAACCCTTCCTCTAGGAGTGCGATTTATTAATCCAATTTGTAATAAATATGGTTCATACACATCTTCGAGGTTCATGACTTCTTCACCGATTGAAGAGGCGACAGTTTCAAGTCCTACTGGTCCGCCGTTGAAGCGATCAGCGATTGTTTCAAGATATTTAATATCGACATCATCCAAACCTAAAACATCGACTTTTAAGGCGGTTAAAGCTTTAAGAGCATCATCTAATTCAATGACATCTTTTCCTTCATAATTTGCAAAGTCTCTTACCCTTCTAAATAAACGGTTAGCAATGCGGGGCGTTCCCCTACTTCTTTTAGCAATTTCTAAGGCTGCTTTTTCATCGATTTGAGTGTTAAAAACTTTAGCGGTTCTTTTAACGATATCTTCGATTTCTTTTATCGTATAAAAATTAAGTTTTTCGGTTATACCGAATCTTGCCCTAAGTGGCGCGGATAAATCCCCCGCTCTAGTGGTTGCTCCAACTAGGGTAAAAGGAGGCAAATCGAGGTTTAAAGAAGAGGCTCCAGATTCACGAGGAATAATGATTGAAAGTCGATAATCTTCCATCGCTCCATAAAGTACTTCTTCAACGACTCGTGGTAAACGATGTATTTCATCGATAAATAAAACATCACCAGGTTCTAAAGTTGTTAAAATCGAGGCTAAATCACCAGGTTTTTCAATTGAAGGACCATTTAAAATCCTAATTTGGGCATGCATTTCATTAGCAATAACGTGGGCTAATGTTGTTTTTCCTAAGCCTGGAGGGCCATATAAAAGAACGTGGTCCAATGTTTCATTACGATGTTTGGCAGCACCAATAAAAATCTTTAAATTATCTTTTAATTCGGATTGACCGACATATTCTTTTAAAGTTTTCGGACGAAGTGAAATTTCAACTTCATCTTCTTTATTTTTATTAGCATCAACTAGTCTAGCCATATTATTTTCTTAGTTTCTTTAGTGCAGCACGAAGAATTTCTTCGTTTGTAGCATTTGGAATTGAGATTTGGGCTAAAGTATCATCGATAACTTTAACTTTAAATCCAAGTGATTTAAGAGCTTCTCTAACTTCATCATATTGATCAGGATTAGCTTCGCTTCCAGTTGCTAATTGACCTTTGAGGTCAAGAATGATTTGAGCAGCCGCTTTTCCACCGATTCCTGGGAGTTTCTTTAAATAGGTTACGTTATTAGCGGCAATCGCATTAAATAAATCTTCGGCAGTTGTCGCACTTAAAGCATTTAAAGCGGTTCTTGGGCCGATACCTTTAACGGATATTAAAGCGACAAAAGCTTCTTTCTCTTTAATTGAAGAAAAACCTGCTAAATATTGTTCATCTTCACGGACGACATTATATAAATAAACAGTTTTAATCTCACCTAAAATATAGTCTTGTACATGAGGCACAAAAACTTGATAACCAATGTTATTGACTTCAACAACAATATAGTCATCACCAATATAAGAAATAGGTCCTTTAAATGAAAAATACATAATTAATGAAATGTAATGATAAAGAAGATAATTAATCCCAAAATAATAACTCCACTTATCAAGGAGGAAATTAATGCCGGGTTAATTTTCTTTTCTTCCATTGTTTTTATTTTATAAAAAAGTCGATAAATAATAAAGAGAAAAATTAATCTCTTTTAAAAGGAATTGGCTCTGGTATAGCTTGACGTTTATGTTCACTAATTTTATGAAGATATTCGATTCTTTCAAAAGCTTTTTTATCAATTTCTTTTCCTAAAAGGAAATTATCTAAATCTTCATAACTAACACCCATCTCGGTTTCATCGGTTTGGCCTTCAAATAAACCAGCGGTTGCAATGCGGTTAGCTAGAGGTGAACTTAGTCCATATAATTCAGCAGCTTTTCTTACTTCCGCTTTAGTTAAATGAACGATTGGTAATAAATCAGCTGCTCCATCACCATATTTGGTGAAATAGCCAACATAACGCTCATCAGCATTATCAGTTCCTAAAACTAAACCTCTTTTTTCTTGAGCAAAAGCGAATAGGGCCACCATTCGCATTCTCACTTTGAGATTTGATTTAGTTAAACGAATAAAATCATTTCCATTTAATGTTTTTAAATAAGAATGATAAGTATCAGTTAAATCGATAACTTTTAAATTCAAATCTAATTCTTTCGCGACCTTTTTAGCGTCTATTATATCTTCTTTACTCGATTCAATATTTAAGGCATAACAAAACAATTTATCTTTGCCGACTGCTTTTCTAGCGATGGCAGCCACTAAAGAAGAATCGACACCACCAGACAAACCTAAAACATATGAATCAAGGTGCGAAGATTCAAGATATTCCTTTAGGAATTTTTCGATTTCTAATAAATATTGTTCAAGTTTCATATTATTCTAAATATTCAAATTCAAAATCACATAAGAAGACTGAATCACCATCCACTGCTCCTTTTTCTTTAAGAGCTTTTTCGACGTCAATCTTTCTTAGATAATTGATTAATCTCATAAGTCCTTCATCGGTAGATATATTAATTAAAGAATAAGTTCTTTCAATTGATTCTCCAATTAAACGGAAAACATGGTCCTTTTCTTTAATGACTTCAAAGATTGGCTTATTTTCTTTATAAGCATCATAAACTTTAACATTTTGGTCTTTTTCAAATTCACCGATTGGGAATGGAGAAGTATTAGCAAGAATTTCCTGACATTTTTCGATGAGTTCATCAACGCCTTTATGGGTTAAGCTACATAATTTAATAACTTCGCCTTTATAATGCTTTTTAAATTCTTTGAATTTAGGTTCGCTAGATTCATCATCCATTTTACTAGCGACAACGATAAATGGTCTTTTATCTAAACCCATTCCATATGATTTAAGTTCATTTTGAACGATTTTAAAATTCTCATATGGATTTTCTTCTTCCATTGAAACAACATGAACGATAAGCCTACATCTTTCTAAATGCCTAAGGAAGGTTAAACCTAAGCCTTTACCAGTATGAGCACCTTCAATTAGACCAGGAAGATCCGCCATCACAAAAGTTTCATATTTTGAAACATTTACAACACCTAAATTTGGTTCAATTGTCGTAAATGGATAATCAGCAATTTCCGGATTAGCATTACTTACAACACTTAAAAGTGTTGATTTACCAGCATTTGGTAAACCAACTAA
>CAMOEQ010000019.1 GCA_946612405.1 uncultured Erysipelotrichaceae bacterium
TAAAATAGAAAAATACTATCTTGATAGTAGAAAACAATAGCAACACTTAATATGTAAATAATCCACAACTCGATGGGGTTGCGGATTTATATTATATTTAAGCATCGTTGTGTTTGCTTGAAATCATTTTATAAATCCAAGTTTCAACATAATAAGTAGCAAGTGTAACAAAGGTGATAAGCGTTAAAAACAAAAGTAGATAAACTGGATATCCAAGTTTTTCTTGAACAAAGCCACCGATTGGTAAATTAGTGATTCTTGTCGGATTGATGAAGAACATGTTAATGAAATTTGGATAGAAGGCTACATTGATGATAATGGCTATTCCAGCAGTAATTGCAAAGGCAATCAAACTTTTATAAACAGTTTCAATTTTAATATTTTTTCTATTCCATACATAAATATAAATACCTACTATGACTTGAGAGCCATGATGAATTAATGATTGGATATTTATAAAGATAAGATTAGACATAACCATGTCCGTATAAATACATACGATTAATCCCATAAATAAGGTAATAAAACACATATAACCAATTGCGGCATCGACAATCTTTGGATGTTTATCTTTATTAACAAATAAAATAATTGGGATGAAATAATAAATCATCGAACAAATTGAAAACGGAAAATCGCGAATACTATATTCCCAATATGATGGATCACCATAATGAAACGCTTTAATAATTTGCTTAAAAATTTCTAATATTATTAGAATCACCCAAAAGATAAATAGAATTCTTTTATATGTTTTCTCTTTAGCGTCTTTAAAGAAATACGGGATAATAAAAGATAATCCAATTATTGGGATTATCATCACAAAATGAAACCAAGAAAATACTCCTGGCATTTCCATTTCACCTTGAAGGAAATGTAAAAAATCTTCCATCTTACATTAATTTTATTATAGTAAAGCGTATGATAAAATAGGATTTAAATATGAAAGAAAAACCAATTGTTAATGCTAGAAAAATTAATAAGATGCGTTATATCTCCGGCATCATTATTTGTTCGTTGGTAATTATTTTGACATTTGTTGCAGTCGTTTTAAACATCTCCGATTATTTTGGCTATAACACCCCGGAATCTGGTGTGCATGATTTAAGAATGTTTACGACAATTTCGAATATTATCGCCGCAGTTTCCGCATTTTCTTGTCTTCCTTTCCAAATTGATGGACTTAGAAGAGATCGATATAAATTACCATCTTGGATTGTCATTTTGATGTATGTTGGAGCGGTCGGAACTTTCATAACATTCTTTGTTGCACTAACCATAATTTCATCATACCAAGGTTTTGTAAAAGCGATGTTTCAAAAATCTAATGTCTTTTTACATACGATTAACCCTTTATTAATCGCGACTCTTTTTGTTTTGGTAATCTCAGACACTAAAATCAGATTTTCTTATTCTTTTATTTCGATAATTCCGGTTGTTACTTATATGTTTATTTATTTCATTATGGTCTTTGTTACTAAAGTGTGGAGAGATCATTATCATACTAATACATTTATTCCTTGGCCTGTTTCATTGCTTCTTTATATAGGGATTGGTTTTGGTATAAGTCAGTTATTAAGATTTTTGCATAATCTTACCAATAAACACGTTAATAAGAGTATTGAAAGATATTATAAAGAATCACCTGATTTTGAATTCCCTGTTATCGGAAATGCGGTCGCGCATTTAGCAAAGATTGAATCTAAATTTTATTATGAAGGTGATGAAATTTATATTCCTACCGATATAATTGGGCTTCTTGCAAATAGATATCAAGCCGAAAAGATACCTGTTGATATTCTTTATGATGTTTATTTAGAAAACTATTTGATAAATATCGGAAAAAAACCTAACTAATTCTAATTTAGTTACTAAACTGCAGCACTTAAGTGCTGCTTTTATTTTATAAAAAGGTGATAGCGTTGCTACCACCTATTTGTTTTTTGATAAATGATTAATTTAAGGACACCCAACCATCTATGCAGTGTGCTTGGTTTGTACCGATTTCAATGAAACTATTAAAGCCAATATGACCTTCTAATTTGAATTGTTCAAATTCAGCCATCGTACCATCAAAGTTAACTTCAGAAAGATGGATACAATTAGCAAAGCTATATGGCTTAAAGTAAGCATATTTATTAAATGATAATTTATAAATTCTTACATCATCATCGAAAGCGTGATATGGGAAGATTACATCATCAAAGCCTTTGACATCGATATCAAGATGATCGCTTAGTTCACCATCGCTACTAAAGACAAATCTTGCATCGCTAGCTTGAATATAATGAAGACCTTCATTGTTAAAGCTCATGAAATTGAGGTAAACTTCGCCACCTAAATTATCGCTCCAATGGGCGCTATATTTTTCTGGATGAGAAGTTGGGTTTTCAGCTATATAGACTGATGCTCTATAGCAATTTTGTAATATATAGTTACCAACGAGCTCTAAATCATTACTAAAATGAACGACTCTTAAATTTGTTTGATCTTCAAAGGCTCGATTAGCAATTCTTCTAACGTTATAAGATTTGCCATTATGTTCAACACTAGTTGGAATATCTAATACATCAATTGTATTTTCAATTTTGGTGACATTTAAATATTCTTCGTCACTTTCTTTAGTGCAAATATCGTAATAGATACCATCTTTTTCAAAGCTTTCTTTATAACCGATAGAAATTGGACGGTAATTTGGATTAGCTTCGTCATTCATATCTAAAGATTTAGATAAGGTACGGATAAATAGTTTATTACAACCAGTAAATGCGCCTTTATTAATCTTTTGAGTAGTGCTTGGAAGAATAATTTCTTTCATTGTTGAACAATTGGTGAAAGCAAATTCAGAAACTTCTTCAATTTCGCCAGTTATATTAATTGTTCTTAAAAGTGGACCACAACCATAGAAACCATACGCTGGGATATAGTGATAGAGCACACCAGTGCTTTCGTAATCAATATTTCCTCCGGCAATTGTAACTTTATTTAATGATTTTGGAACATACCAAATATTTACAGTTGTACCTTCATATTGTTGAATTGGTTGATATTTGTTATGAGCGCTATTCTTACCAAATATTGAAGCGAAATTATAAGAGAATCCTTCTTTATTTAAAAGCATGTTTTCCCCAACAAATGGAATGACGATATGGTCTAACCAAGGAACGTTACTTAAAACGCCTTCATTGATCTGTGTAACCATTTCTCCATTAATCATATATGGAACAGTTAACGCGTGATCTGCGGGGATTTTGTCTGAATCGATATGGAAACCAGTCAATGTTAAACCATAGCCATTTGATTCATAATCCCATGTTCCAACTGGAATAGAAGGATCTGGAGAATGAACGCAAGTGTAATAGAGTTTAATGCTATGAATGGTTAAGGTATGACCATATTTTGAAGTGATTCTAAAATAGCAAGGTGGCACACCATAAGTTTCATAAGTATGAGTGAATTCGATAGTATGAACATTACCTCTAGTATCAACTATTGAATTATTAAATGGAAAATCAATTTTACGATTATAACCATATTCAATAATAGCGTCACCATCAGCAACATATTCCATCTTGATTAAGCCATTAAGTGGATTTACAAGTTCAAAATATTCCTCTTCCTCCATCTTAACAAAATCATCGCTTGGATCGATATCCATAAACATCGAATAAGCAAGTTCTATTTCAGTGCCTCTATCGGTAGAAAATTTACCAATACTATAATTATCGGAATTGAAAGATTGGACGAATTGAATTTGATTATCTTTATCTAAAGTCATCGTATACATGTATGTTTCAGAATCGGCTTCTTTTTCACTTCCATGTGAGGCAACGATAATTCCAGTCGCGACAACTGCTGATAAAGTTAAACCAAATATTAATGATAAATATCTTTTCTTCATAATTATCACCTACCAATCTAAACCATTAGCAACTTCATAAAGATTCTTTGTAGAGAAGACAAGTTGCTTTTTATATGGATTATCAAAAGTTGAAGTCTCGCTAAATTCAAGACGAACAGCTTGTGTTTCTATAACTGGAGAGAAAATAAATTTTGCTCCAGGAACCAATGAATAACGATTATCAGTTACTTTAGTAAATGTAGTGGAAACATAAACATCGAATGAAACTGTTAATGCAACACGATAATAGCCACTTTCCATAATTGGATCGATGGTTTTATATTCACTCATCTTAGATTCAGAAAGAGCATAGCAATTTGAGAAGCTTGGTAAAATCGATGTATCGATAAGAGCACCAGTTTCTAAAAGTTCACTTTGAGATGAAACGCTATAATATGATTCAAAATCACTTAATACCGTAACCGATTCTCCAAATGCTCCAGTGGTCCCATATAAATATGATCCATAATTTGCATCATATGAATAACGAATTCCATATTTAACGATATCATTATTCATTTGAGCCCATTTAACTCCATATGGATTAAGAGAAGTAAATGTTAAAGCATCTTCAGAATCACCAACAGTGTGATGAATAGTTTCACCATAATTAATCGCGACCGCATGGATACGACCTAAATAAGATAATGCGCGATATTTTTCATCTTTTTTAGAAGAAGCGATAAGCATATCTTTTGAAGCATCTAAATTATCACCATAGAAACGTTTTTCAACGTTACGGAATTTAGCTTTAAAAATCATATCTTGACTGACGCATCTTAATGAGTAATCCCAACCAATGAATAATTGATTAATATCATCATCAATAACTCTTGATTCAGGAAGTTCGGCATCAAAATTAACATCTGCATAATAGCCAACAACCTTAGTTAATAATAATTTTGATTGAGCATCACGATCATCAAAGAAATTGCAAGTGAAGCCATGGAATTCATCATTTTTAATGATGTCAAAACCAAAATTAACCACGCTAGCGTTGACCATAATTGAAATTGAATGATGACCAATTTCGCCTAAATAATGACGGAATTCGATAGGAATATATTTTTCATAGAAAGGAAATGTCTCAGTCGAATTATCACTATATAAAACTTTGATTTTAATATCATATTCATCCCAAGCGGCAATCTTAATTCCTTCTCGTGGAATATCGATAATTTCAACCGATGAAACTTCAACGCCATCTTTGGTGACAACGATAGCTTCTTCCTCTGGTTCGGTATATGACCAATTTTGAGTATCATATGGTGAATTTTGTTCAATTGGCTCATTTGGTTCCACATTTAAAACATTTTGATTAACCGAACAAGAAGAAAGCAATAGAGGTAATAATACAATTATTTTCTTCATATTAATCACCTACTTTCATATAAATACCATGGACAACTAAATCCGAGGTAATATAGTCAATCTTTTTATCCCAACCAACAAAGAAATAACCGGTCATAAATTGATCTCTTATTTCTGGTGGTGGTGGAGTAACTGGTGTGAACTCTTCAACGTGTGTATCAATATAAATCAAATTATTATGCCCATCATAGAAGATGACTGTGTAATAAATGATTTTGTGCCAATCAATTGTGATATGAATATCAGAATCACCAACAGTAATTGTGTCACCAGGTTTTAAAGTTTGATCATTATATTTATAATTTAAGAATTTATAACCATCTTTTGATGGAGCTTCTGGAAGTGTATAAACATAACCCTGACGATATCTACCTAAATCTTCCTCTTCCATATAGATGTGTTTAGCGCCTGGATCATGGAATGTTAAAGAAATATCTTTATCGCTTATAAATCCAGCGAAGTTAGAAATTTTAACTTTAAAGGTAGTTGTAAAATCAGCAGGAGTGCCATCTTTAATGTGAATCACCCCATCATCACTGATTTCCATCTTATCTGGTTCAGATGGTTCAAATGAGAACATTCGAACATTTAAATCTCCAAACCAAGATTCAATTAATTTAGTAACAGAAGTGGCGGAATATTTGACGTCTTCCATACGCATAAAAACACCATTCCAAGTTGTGAATTTCAAAACATTAGTCTCATCGATAGACATAATTGTCTTATTCATTACGATGGAATCTTCGGCATCTATGGCATATTTTTCTAATGAATTAGTAAATACAACCCTTAATATATAAGTCTTAAAGATGTCCCTTGATAAATCTTTCGAGAAGAACGCTATTACAATTTCTAGGCCTACTCTTGCCCCCATTAATACATATAAATCAATTGAAACATTTCCTAAAAAATCAGAACCATCTGTATCAGTTGGGAAGGAAGCTGTTAATACACCTTGAATACCAATCGTGACATAGATTTCGAAATAGACAGCAACGTGACAGAATTTGTAAGTACCAGCAAGATATAAATTGCCCGAGAAACGTAAACTTAAAGTAAGTTCAATCTTACCCATTAAATAGACATCCCAATAATTGGAACCTTTAATGGTTTGACCAGTATCGCTATCTCCTCCACCTTCATTAGAGAAGTTGAATAAGACTGTTTCACTTTCCCATTGTTTTTTAATAACAAGCATAGCTTGAATTGATAAATTAATGATGAAATCAATCTTGAATTCGAAAACTAGTGGTGGATAAATAACGCAATCAACCGAGAATAAAGGAATAGTAGTTTTATTACCTTCGGTTTGAGCAACAACGCTCGCGTCATTAACTATGCGATCATAGAAGCTATTAAAATGTTCATCTTCTTTGGCTTTTTTAAGTTCATCAACCAAAGTATTTTTAATATCATCTTCAGGAAGAGGTTCGGTTTTCTTCTCATAAGTAACCGAAATATCAAATTCAACAGATTCTTGCTTGAGTTGAATCATCTTGAGTTTGTAAGAAATACCAACTGGAATGCACCATTTGGTTTTAATTCCGATATCAAAATCCGCTTTAAAACTAACTATTTGAGTATATTTAATAGCAAATGATAAATATAATGCGTTTTCTCCACTTTCACTTTTCTTTAATTCAATTTGGTCAACATGGATATTAATTCCAAATGTTAATTTTTCATTGTAATAGTTATAAGTAATATCAACTTTAAGGTTATCTAACATATCGCCTAATAGACGACTATTTTTAGTTCTATTCATTCTTGAACAGAAATTAAGAAAACCTCTAGAAAAATCAGAATATCTTATTGAATTATAGAATTGCTCATCAACATCGATAGGAGTGATATGACCTTCAAGTGACATTGGAGAGACACCTTTTTTACGAAGGTTGTTATAAATATCACTACCTTGAGGTTGTTCGTAATAAACGCGATACTTGCCGTCGCCCAAATTTTCTTTAGAGAGGAATTTGCCATAAAAATCAGTAATAGCTAATTCTTCCGCGTTTGTATTGTTTTTAACAACGAATACATCGCCTTTACTAAAGGCAGGTACGCTACCATTATAATCAAAAGAGTAAATAGAAGTAGAATCAACAGATTCATTACTAACTTTTGCTAAATCTAAAACTTCGATGCCTGTCTTTTTATCGACGATATCATAAGTTGCTTCTTCATTTGGATCATCTTCAATTTCAACGGTTAATTTTTGAATTGATTGATCTTTTCCTTCGAAATACAAAGTATCATCTTTAATAAGTTCAATGATATAGACTCCTCCATAATCAAAGGAATCGTTAATTGGTAATGAGATACAACTACCATCAGTAGTTAAGACAATATCTTGATCTTGACCATTTACATCATTAACCGAAATGTATTGATCATAAGAATAACTTTGAGAAACAATCGATCTATATTGAGTAGCGAAGGCTCCATTAGTGACTCCGGTATCTTCCATTAATTTAATTCTTACAGCATCACCTTTTTTAAGATCAAAAACTGATGATGATAAATGGTTTTGTTCCGATTCAGGAACTAGGCTCATTTCATCAAAGGTTGGATTAAATTCTGGATCATTTGTAAAGCTTACCGAAGGAGTCCATTCAGAAAGAACATCATACATCTCCTCGCTAGTAAGATCTTCGTTTGTCTCCGGAACAAATTCTTCAACATTTGGTGCAGCATTTGAGCATCCACTTAGAAGCATTCCAAAAGTAGCTAGTCCTAGAACCAACATTTTCATCTTCTTCATAACTACTACCTCCCTATAGGATTTGTTATTTTGAACTATTTAGAATCGTTCTTTTACTTAATTTTATATAAAATTGTTTTTTAATAGCAATTTTAATTTATCACTTTAAGTGTCACAGAAGTGCAACAAAGATTAATTATATTAACCCTTAATAATTTTGTGGCACATTTGTGGCAATATTCGTTGTATTATTTGTATGATATTTTAATAAATTAAAACGGAGGTAGAAATAATGAAGAAATCAACCAAAATCATTCTTAGTAGCAGTTTAGCTATCTCCTTATTAGCTGGTTCTTTAATTCCTTTTAACAAAAAAGATTCAATGCATGTTGACGCTTATTCTCATTCTCATGATGATTTTGTTGAATGGAGTGATTCTTATGATTTACCAAGTGAAACTGGAAATTATTATCTTACTAACGATGTTGTAATTTCTGAAACTTATAAACCAGCCCATTTAACTAGATTATGTCTTAACGGTCATAGCATTACGTTAAATGGCGAAGGTCCAGTAATTGAAATAACTAGAGGAGCAATCTTTTATTTACATGATTGTGGCACTCAAACTCATAAATATGTAATCGATAAAGATGGATTAGGTAGAGTCAATGATTTACTCACCGAATATGATGGAACTTTCACTGGTGGATATATCACTGGTGGAAATAGTGCTAATGGTGGTGGTATTTTCCTTAATCCAGGTAGCAAAGATAACGCTACACAATTTTTTATGTATGGCGGAACTATCATCGGTAATAAGTCGACTGGTAATGGTGGTGGAATTAACTACAATTACGAAAAAGGCTGCAAATCTTGGATAAGTTTGGAAGACGCTTCTATTATTGGCAATGTTGCTGATGGAATTGCTGGAGGCATTTATCATCAGGCAAATAACATTGGTATCGACCTATTTGGAAATACAACAATCACTAAAAATATTTCAGGTTCAGCTCCTGCCGCCATTTTGGAACAATCAGGTTTTAAAATCGGAGGTAAACCCTTCATATACGATAATCATTTAAAAACTGGCGAAGAATCTGATGTTTATGTTGGCCATTCAAGTGGTGGTCAACCTGATAGAGTTAAAGTTGAAACATTATTAAGTGGTTCTCGTATTGGCATTGATGATATTAGAACCGAAGTATTTGAAGATTTCTTCTATTACAATGCAGATAAAGATCCAAATGATTATTTTTCTTTAAATAACAACAAATTATTAGGTAGAAAGAAAAAAGAAGATGATACTGATACTCTTAATGCAACGTTTTATGCGATAAGTGCAACCGGTATGTCTGGACCTCCAGATGGATATGATTATTCAATTCAAGTGCATTTTGATGCACTAGGATTTCCACCTGTTGTCAAATACGGCGAATCACCAGATGAATGTACTTTAGACGAATCACCAACCTATTCTACTCCAGGTAATTATACAGTTTATGTTAAGGCTACTAGAGGTTTTAATGTTGCTAGAACTTCGGCTGTCGTTTCAGTTAGTCTTTATACTCCAGAATATATTTATCATCCATCTTTAAGAGGAACTTTAAACTATAATGGTGAATATCAACGACTTCTTGAAAAAGGCATGGCAATGTATGGAGTCGTTCAATATAAGATTGGTTTACAAGGCGAATGGCAAGATACAGTCCCACTTGCCAAAGATGTTGGCACTTACGATGTCTATTATCGAATTTATGGTGATAAAGAAAATCAATATGGTGATACTGAGCCAATTTTGATTCAACCTTCAATTTTAGAAAACGACAAAACTGATCTAGTTAATAAGATTAATTTAGCTACAGCGCAATATAATGAATTAAAAGACACTTATCCGTTAATTGCAAGGATTTTAAATGATGTAATCGATGAAGCAAAGTCAATGAATGATAACCCAAATGTCACCGTTGATGAGATTAGTGAGATGGTTTCTAAACTTGATGAGGCTTGTCAAAAAGCTAACAAAGATAAAGAAGCGATTTCAGTTGTAGAAAATTTGATTAATGAGATTGGAGAAGTTTCATATACAAGCGAATGTAAAGATCGAATCGATAAAGCTAATAATGCTTATTTAGCCTTAGATGACGATCAAAAAGAATTAGTTGATAATCGTCAAACACTATTCGATGCAATTAGTAGCTACAAAGTTTTAGATGACAAGCATTATGCTTCAATCGTTGTTGATTTAATTAACA
>CAMOEQ010000020.1 GCA_946612405.1 uncultured Erysipelotrichaceae bacterium
TGAAATTAGATTAGAGATTCCTAACGAAGAAACAAAAGAAGCTTTAAGCGAAATTGAAGAAATGAAGAAGAATAAGAAAAAATATAAACACTATTCTTCATTTTCTGATGTGCTTAAAGAAATTGACTAAGTTACCTCTAATAAATTTCTAAAAGATTTGAAATTAGCGAAAAGTAGAGGTTTAAACCTCTCTTTACTCCAAGAAGTTGTAGAAAAGCCTGCTTATAGCAGACTTTTAAAACTATGTTTTATTTTATGAAAGATATTTATTTTTGTAAGAAGTAATAATATCGCTTACTCCTGGAACACTCTTACTATAACCATCTACAGTATCGGTGATACAAATATAAGATCTAAAGCCCTCACTATTTTTAGCAACTAAATCTAAATATTTTTTAGCAATATCTTTTGCAGCTTCTTCATCGATATGCTCACCTAAGCCGACAGTTGAAGTACCATCTGAATCCTTTTCTTGGATACGATAAAGGCAAATGTTGTTTAAAAAACCTTCAACGATGAATGTTGTATCTTTTGAAACAGAAATTGTTGTTGTAGCAGTAATTGTTTGATCAGCGTATTTGATCGCAAAACCTTCTGGTAAAGTTGCAAAATTAATATCGATATAAATTTTACCTGGTTCGATACTTGTTAATTTAACTACTCTAGTTGGAATTGTTGAAGTCGATGTCGTAGTGGTACTTGGTTGAGTTGAAGTTGAACTACCTTCATTACAGGCTCCTAGAAGGAGCATCGACGCTAATAATGGAATAATTTTTGCTTTTTTCATAATCTACCTCTTAATTTTTTATTATTTTTGTTCGAGTTTGTATTTATAAATTTCTTCAGTGGCTAAAGAGATTTTTGTCACCGCGAATTTTTCGCATTCTGGATAAACATATAATGTGTCTTTTAAAGTATTTAAATCGATACAATCACCAAATTGACCTAAATACTCATATTCGATATGCACACTATAAGTGTCTAATGCAGGTATATCAAGTGAATAATGTTCGTCATTCTCCTTATAATATCCTTCTAAATGGAAACCATTTTCATTATGAATTAGTTTTCCTTTACCTAAATGGAGGAATCTATCTGCATTAGGAAGAGCATCGACATGAACAATACTTTCAAAATGATATTTACCTTCTCTAACTTCTTTTCTAACATTTTCTCTTTCCCATTCATACCAATCAGGGATGTGAGAGAATTCTGTTTTACCTTCTATAGCTTTTAACTCACCATATTCGCTATATTCCCATTTCTTATGACAATGTTTACAAAATAAAATATTGTCTTTTGAATCCATTTCGTATTCGGTACCACAATTAGGACATTGATATAAGACTTTATGAAGACCTTCAGCTCGACCTTTATATTTGACTCTTATCTTATTATCCTTTTGCCATTTATATTCATCATAAACATAATTTTCTTGAATAATTTTATCAACTTCTTCCAAAGGAAGTTTTTCTAATTGATCTTTAGTTAAGATGCATTTTAGTTCCGCTCTTATTCCTTTAATTTTACGGTTATGAAGATTCCAAAATGGTGAATTGATGTGGTGGCCACTCATCTTCAACATCACAACTGGAACATCTAAAAGTTTTGCTAATTTAGCAAGTGAAGAAGGAATGATAGCATTAGTGCCACAAAGCGAATATCTAGCTTCAGCAAATATTTGAATGATGTCGCCATTATCTTTAACTTTTTTAAGATGACGAATTAAATTGATATCATTTGTAAACTTTCTTTTACAAATTCCTCCGACATTTCTTAGTAGTTTTTCTCTACCGATAAAACCATCGATAGCGATGATATAATTGATGCGGTGCGGAAAGGTCGCTAAATTGAGGATATCAACATCCATCAAAGCATTATGATTTGCTAAAAGCAAATATGGAGGCTTAATACCTTTCATATTCACTTTGCTAATTTTGCCATGATGAGACCATAAAACTGGTAAAGCTTTAAGATAACCTATAAAGCGAAGTTTTTGCCTTTTAGGCGCCATCTTCATATCGAAGCGAGTAACATTATCTAACATGTTAAATATTATATATTCTTTCCAATGATAATGAAAAAAAGTAAAATAAAAACATGGCTATTATTAAAAGATATTGTGGGTTACCTATTTTAGAAGTTCGTAATGGTGTAATTAAAGAATATTGTGGTCTTCCTATTTATGAACTAAATGGTAATACTTTGAAAGTATATTGTGGATTACCTGCTTATGAAATCCGCGGTGACCAAATTAAGGTTTATTGTGGACTCACAACTTTAGAAATGGTTGGCAATAAACTTAAAAGATATTGTGGACCATATGTCGCTGAAATTGTTGGCGATAAAATCAAAGCTTATTGCGGACCTTATCTCTATGAGATACAAGGTTTCTTATCTCATCATGAACTGATGGCTGTTTTAGCAATTCTATTTGACTAAAATATGAAAAATGTTTTAAGCCTTTCAACTAGAGAAGAATTTAGACAATGGTTATCAATTCATTCTAAAAAAGAAAAAGAATGTTATCTAAATGTCAAAAGATGCAAACCTCGTAAAGGTGTTTTTTCTTATTTAGATGCAGTGGAAGAAGCGTTATGTTTTGGTTGGATTGATTCAGTTCAAAAAAATGTTGACGGCATTCTTTTACAAAGGTTTTCTCCAAGAAAGAAAAAATCTCCTTGGAGTGAGCTAAACAAAGAAAGAGCAAGAAGATTAATTAAATTAGGATTGATGCAAAAAGAAGGTAAAAAAGTCCTTCCTCCTTTAGGAGTTAGATCGTTTAAAATTGATAAAGATATTGAAAATGCTTTAAAAAAGAACCGTGTTTATTCAATATTTAAATCTTTCCCACCTCTATATCAAAGAGTGAGAGCGTATAATGTTGCCTTTTATAAAAGCATCGATAAAAAGATGTATGAAAATGCCTTAGATCATCTCATTAAAGAAACCAAAAAGAGACATATGTTTGGTGAATGGAATGACTATGGTCGTTTATTAGATTATTAAGATTTGTTAATATATTTGAGTTATGTTTGATCCAAAAACAAAATTATTTAATTTTCCTTTAGATACATCTGGACATTATATCGATGTTAATATGGACAGAGGTTTTATCTTTGATAAAGACTATCCTTATGTCGACAAATCTAAAGGTTTTGCTTTTAAAAGATTTTGGGTTAGATTTTTACTTTCAATCTTAGTATTCCCAGTCGCTAAAATAAGGATGGGATTAAAAGTAAAAGGAAAATATAATCTACGTAAAAATAAGAAATTATTAAAAGATGGATTTATATCCATTTCTAATCACGTCCATTTTTGGGATTATATTTGCTTGATGCGAACGATTCGTAGAATCTTTTGGCCTTATGTCATGGTTTGGAATAAAAATGTCAACGGCAAAGATGGACCATTAGTTAGATTAGTTGGAGGTATTCCAATACCAGAAAATGATATTGAGGCCTCTTTAGCGTTTAATAAAACGATTAAAGAATTGTTAGAAACTCATCATATCCTTCATATTTATCCAGAAGGAAGTATGTGGGAATATTACGCGCCAATTAGACCATTTCATCCTGGAGCAGCTTCATTAGCAATCAAATATAATAAGCCAATTCTTCCTATTGGCTATTCATATCGAAAACCAGGATGGATAAGGCGTAAAATATTTAAACAAATTGCTTTGTTCAATATTAATATTGGAGAACCATTATATCCAAATAATGATTTAGAAAAAGCTGCTCAATTAAATGATTTAACTATTAGATGCCATAAAGCGATATGCGAATTAACTGGTAATAATGATAATCTTTATGAGCCAATCTATAACAATTCTAAAAGAGTAGATTATTATTAATAAGAAAATTATAAAAATTAAGATGACAAAGTCATCTTTTTTCTTATTCTCACCTTTGTTTCAACAATTTTTTGAAAAAAGTAAGTATTTATATATAGAGGCAATTCTCTAGAAAGACTTTTTTATGAATAATTTTAAAACAATCAATTATGAAGTTAATAATAAAACAATCACAATCTATTTGGATGATTTTAATAATGCCTATCTCACCCAAAAAGAGATATGTGTTTTGTTTGATAAGAAAAGAAAAACAATCGCTTATTATTTAAGTAAATATATTGATTCCGAGTATGGCGAAAAATTTGGCATACTGGCTCAAACTTTAACTAAAATCGATAGAGTTGGACCTGATGGAAAAACATATTCTGTGTCTTCTTATCATCTTGATTTAATTATTCAAATTGGTTATCGAATTCATTCTAGTGAAGCTTTGCGATTAAAAGACTATTTGGATAATTTAGATGATAATAATGAAGAAAAACTAGATAAAGTTATTATTTATAATAACAATGATATTTCAATCAATGTTAAAGTATCCCCGAAAGAAGATACTGTATGGATCGATTTGAATTCAATAGCAAAGATTATGAACCGTGATAAATCAGTTATTTCAAAGCATATCAAAGACATCTTTTTAGAAGGTGAATTAGAGGAGTCGAGCACAGTTGCAAAAAATGCAACAATGGTCCCTAAACTTGGTCGATCTTACATTACTAATCTATATAATTTGGATGTTGTTATTTCGGTTGGATTCAGGGTGAAATCTCCTCAAGCGATTACCTTTAGAAAATGGGCAATCTCAACTCTTAAACAATTTTTGTTAAAGGGTTATGTCTTAAATCCGAATCGTATCACACTTTCTAAAGAGAATTATGAACACTTGTATCACGAAGTTTCCGATATGATTATCGATATGAATGACATAAGGCATGATGTAAAAGAAATTAGAACTGATGTTGAGAATTTAAAAGATAATTTAGGTATTAAAAACGAAAAAATAATTGAAGAGGGCGCTTTCTTTGATTCTTATATTTACTTGCTCAAGATACTAAAAACCGCAAAAAAGGAAATAATTATCATCGATCCTTATTTTGATAATAAAGGTTTAGAAGCATTATCTAAAATAGATGTTAATGTCAAAAAGATTATCTACTCATCGCAATATTCAAAATTAAATTCAAGCGAAATTGAATTATATAAAAAACAATACGGAGACATAGAAGTCATTTTTAATGAATCCTTTCACGATAGATATATACATATTGATAAAAAAGATACATATCTTCTTGGTACATCAATAAATTATCTTGGAAACAAAATAGCTTCAATTGTAAAAATCTCCGATGAAGATAATCGTCAATTTTTGTTAAAGAAGCTTAATTAAAGCTTTGTCGCTCAACAATATTCTTAATAAACAAATAGATAATAGTCTATAGACTATCTTTTCATAATTAATAATTGAATTCATGTTTTTCTTGTTATTAATTTTAATTATAATTAAAATAATTTTATGCACAAAGTTGTTCGATATGCATGTCTAGCCTTAATTGTAGGACTATCAGTTCCTGCATTTTTTAATGCTTTAAAAGTTAATGAAACCCAAGCGACATCTTCATCGAGTTCGCTCCCAACTACAATTAATTTAAATGATAATAGCGAAAATGATGTAAGAAATTATTATTCCTTTTTAGATAATAAAAGCACTAGTGAAAGACAAGGCACTAACTTATTAAAAAATCTACGTGAAATCCTTCATGATGATATCGTTTATTATCCATATGGCTCCATCTCTTCCGCAGGTGTTACTCAAATTTACACTATCACGGATAGAGACTGGGTTAATTCACCAGCCAGCACAATTAAAGGTGGAACTTACGATTCCTCAACCGGTTTCATAACTGATTATTCCCATTCTAAAGAAAAAGATAATGATCCATATATCAAGATGCTTTATGTCGATTATGACATCAATGGACCAACTAAATTTTTAAATGGATCAAATGCTAATTTTGATAAAGAACACGTTTGGAGTCAATCGCATGGTTTTAAAGCAGAAAGTGGTGCTACAGGTCCGGCTGGAACCGATTTGCATCATTTAATCGCTGGTGAAAAGACTGTCAACCAACAATACCATAGCAATTCTTCTTATGGCATGGTTGAGACCGCTACTAAAGAAGCGACATCAACAACTACCGGCGCTTTGTCTGGCTTATACATTAATGGTAATAAAGTCGGAACCCCGGTTCACAATAGTTCAAGCGATGAGGAAAAAATTGTATTTGAACCAAACGATGCCGATAAAGGTCGTATTGCTAGAGCTTTGCTCTATATGGTGGCTTGTTATAACAACTACTCAGGTAGTGAAACTATTACCCACTTTGATCCAAACTTAAAATTAGTTGATTATATCATTGCTGGTGGAACATCAGTTGAAAGTTCCGAAAATAATCCTGCTGAATACGGCATTTTATCCGATCTTTTAGCCTGGAATAAGCAATATGCTCCTGATGAATTTGAAATTCATCGTAATAACCTTATTTATAACAATTATCAATTTAACCGAAACCCATTCATCGATTTTCCAGAATGGGCTGATTATATATGGGGAACAGAAGAATCTAGTTATGTTCCAACTGGTTATGCAACACCAGATTCTGATTATTGCACAACTCATCAAGGTGGTGGAAGTGAACCTACGGTCAATTCTGTAACCGTTTCTCCTTCAGCTTTAAATCTTGATTTAAATGGAACTTTAACAGGTAACTTAACTGCGACCGTCAACGTTTCAAATGATGCTCCTCAAACAGTTACTTGGTCGAGTAGTGATACTTCAGTAGCAACTGTTTCAAGTAGTGGTGTAGTTACAGCTGTTGCTACTGGTAGTGCAACAATTAGTGCTAAATCAACATTTGATACTTCCAAAAAAGGAACATGTAATGTAACTGTTGTTGATTCAAGCACTCCGGTTGGGTCAAACGAATATTCACTATATTCTGGTACCATAACCGAAGGTGACTATATTATCTATTATAATGGTAAAGCCATGAAGAACACTGTTTCTTCTACTAGGTTAGATTTTACAACAGTTTCACCTTCAAATGACAAAATTACTAATCTAGATTCCTCATTAATATGGCATATATCAAAAAGTGGTAATTATTGGAAAATCTATAATGCTGCAGTAAATAAATATGCTGCAGGTACTGGTTCGAAAAACCAAGCTACTTTAAGTAGTGATGGAACCGAAGATGGTTCATTATGGACCGCAACAGGTGATTCAACATATGAATTTGTTAACAAAGGAAATTCTTCTTCTAGTGTAAATGCAAATTTAAGATGCAATGGGGATTATGGTTTTGCCTGTTATTCAACTTCTACAGGTGGCGCATTGTCATTATATAAGAAAAGTCAATCCTCTAAGACTCTTTCGTCGATTGCTTTAAGCAATCAAATTACTTCATATTCGATTGGCGATACATTTGTTAAACCTACTGTCACCGCTCACTATAGTGATGGAACAACTGCTGATGTCACCAATGATACAACCTTTAGTGGGTACAATATGTCAACAGCTGGTAATTACACTGTAACCGCTACTTATATTGAAAATAATGTCACCAAAACTGCTACTTATAACATTTCTGTAATAATAACTCCAACAAGTGTTACTTTAGATCATCAAAGCGAAACGCTAGATATCGGTGATACTTTACAATTAACTGCGACTGTTTTACCAGCTAATGCTCAAGATAAGAGTATTACTTGGCTAAGTGATGATGAAGACGTTGCTAGTGTTGATTCTAGTGGACTTGTCACTGCAATCAGTGAAGGAACAGCAACTATAGTTGCTTCTACTGTTAACGATAAAACTGCTAGCTGCGTTATAAACGTCAATCCTAGTGGTGAACCAACAATTATTTCGCATTCAATGGCGGAAATTGCAACAGCGAACAATTGGACCACTTCGTCTGGTTCAACAGTTGTTTGTTACACTAGTTTTAATTTAGATGAAAATATAACTGTTTCAACTACTGGAAAAGCTAATTGTGGTTCATTCTGGGGTAGTGATTGGCGTCTTTATCAGAACAAAGATGGCAATGTGATTTTTACTGCTGCAAGTGGATATATTATCGATTCAGTCACATTAACATTCAGTGTTACAAATACTGGTACTCTTATCGATAGTAAATCCAATGTCATTGAATCATTATCAGCAAATACTGTTGGTGCTCAATCGGTAACATATACTGTTTCTAATTCATCAAGTGCTACTAATGGACAAGTAAGAATTAGTGATATTTCCGTTTCATATCATTATGCTGGTGTTGAACCAGTCACATCAATTTCTGCTAGTGTTGATAAAACTTATCATCCAGGAGAAAGCATTTCTTCTAGTGATGTAACCGTTAAAGGTAATACGGGAGCAATCATCTCAACATTTACTTTAGTAAATGATGGTTATCAATTTACTTATAATGATGCTCCAAGTGGTGGAAGTGTCGCTACAAAACAATTCACCATTAAAGCTACTCCAGCAAGTGAAGAATTAACTTGCACATTAACCGTTAACGTTTCTCGTAACGCTTATAATTCGAAAGATTCATATTCATTATCATCGACGAATGGAGACTTTAGTTCTCTATCTACTGTTAGCGGAAATCAATCTTTTACTAAAGACGGGATAACATATAGCGGAATAAAAATTTATAGATATAGCAGTTATTTATCAATAACTTCATCTTCGGCATCTGGTGGTGGTTATGAAACTAATGGGACAATTAGAAACGACACTCCATTTGCTCGACCAGTTAAAACAGTTAATTGCTCTTTAAGCGATGATAGACCTAAAGCATGTCTTCGTATTCGCTATAGCGAAAATGGTTCGACTTGGTCAACTACAAATAATGGCAATGCCTACTATTTTGAAATTTATTTTGAAGGCACTTGGACAAGCGGATATGTTAATATCTCAGAAATCTCTATTGAATTATATGAAGGTGCCACTAATTTATCTAATTACATCATGTTTGAGGACACTGTTGGTCAATGCAATACCAAATTCGACATCGCTCAAGGCTATTTCAATAACATGCCTTCATACCAAAAGAATTTGTTTATGACTTCAAATGACTTTGTCATTTCTTCTGCAAGAACTCGTCTTCAAGATTGGGCTAAAGCATTAGGAAAACAAATCGTTAGCGAAAATGGCGATTATGTTATTAAAACTGTTAAACCTAATAATTTTATAATCTCAAACGAAAATAATAATCTATTAACGTTAATAATCATTGTCTCTACTTTAGGAATTAGTATAATTGGAGGATATTTCTATCTTAAAAAGAAGAAACATTCTTAATTATGAGCAAATTACCTTTTGATTCGAAAAAATATCTAAAGATCCAAAGAGAAAATATTCTTAAAAGAATATCTAAATTTGGTGATAAGCTTTACCTTGAATTCGGTGGTAAGCTTTTTGATGATTATCACGCTTCAAGAGTTTTACCTGGTTTTGAACCAGATCTTAAACTTCAAATGCTATTAGGTATCAAAGATAAAGCCGAAATTGTGATTGTCGTTAATGCAAACGATATTAATTCGAATAAAATTAGAGGCGATATAGGTATAACCTATCAAGATGATGTTTTACGTTTAATCGATACTTATAAAGAAGTTGGTTTATATGTTTCTAGCATTGTCATTTCCTTTTATCAAGAATTACCAAATGTTTTAGAATTCGAACAAATTCTTAAAAATAATAAGATTCCTGTTTATCGTCATTATAAAATTAATGGCTATCCACAGAATATTCCTTTAATTTGTTCGGAAGAAGGACTTGGCAAAAACGAATATATTAAAACAACTCGACCACTTGTGGTCGTAACTGCTCCAGGACCTGGTAGTGGTAAGATGGCCACTTGTCTTTCTCAAATCTATTTAGATAACAAAAATGGAGTAAGAAGTGGCTACGCTAAATACGAAACATTCCCAGTTTGGAATTTGTCGCTTAATCATCCCGTCAATTTAGCTTATGAAGCTGCTACCGTTGATTTAAACGATATCATTATGATTGATCCATTCCATCTTGAAGCTTATGGAATTTCTTCCATTAACTATAACCGCGATGTTGAAGTCTTCCCGCTTCTAAAAGCAATATTTGAAAAGATTTATGGACAAAGTCCATATAATTCACCTACTGATATGGGTGTAAATATGGTTGGCTATGCAATT
>CAMOEQ010000021.1 GCA_946612405.1 uncultured Erysipelotrichaceae bacterium
ATAATCTTATTAGCTTCTATGCAGTTATTAACAATATCTCCTTTAAGAAGCCAAGAACCGCCTATAGCTTTGATGGCTTTACAAGATAGATATTCTCTTAGATTCGAATTATCCACTCCACCAGTTGGAACAAATTTTACTTGTGGGAATGCTGCACTTAAAGCTTGGATGGCTTTTAAACCGCCACAAACTTGAGCAGGAAAGAATTTAACAACGCTAATTCCATTTGCTAACGCTTCAATGATTTCGGTTGGAGTAACACAACCAGGAAGATAAGGAATGTCTTTTTCTTTACAAAGTAAAGCTACTTCTTTTGAAAATCCTGGAGAAACAATAAATTTGCAACCTAAATCAATCGCTTTTTGACACTGTTCCTTATTAATAACAGTACCTGCTCCAACTAAAAGTTCTGGATAATTATTAATCGCGTATTTGATACCATTAGGAGCATATTCGGTTCTAAAAGTAATCTCAGCAATTAAAACTTTACCTTTGACTAAGCTTGACAACTTGTTTTTGGCATCTTCTTCATTTTGAAGAACAACGACTGGAATAATTTTATATTTATCAAATAAATTTGCCATTATCGAGACACCCTTCCGGAACCATCTCCGTTCATAAGGTTAAAAACCTCTTCTTCACTAATTTGATTGAAATCACCAGGAATCGTATGTTTTAGTGCACTAGCAGCAACCGCAAACTCTAAGGCTTTTTGTTCATCATTAAATGATAATAAGCCATGGATAAGTCCAGCAGCAAAACTATCGCCAGAACCAACTCGATCAACAATTGGTTCTATATCATAACGTTTCGATTCGTAAAACTTCTTACCGTCATAAAGCAAACCTTTCCAACCATTATGAGAAGCGCTAAACGATTCTCTAAGTGATGAAGCAATGTATTTAAATCCAAAATCTTTCTTTAATTGTTCAAAGATAGATTTATAACCTGAAGCATCGGTTTTACCTTTTAAAATATCACCTTCTGGTTTGTAACCTAAGCAAGCTTCAAAGTCTTCTTCATTACCGATACAAATATCAACGTATTTCATGAGCGAAAGCATGACATTTCTGGCTTTTTCTTTACTCCATAATTTCTTACGATAATTCAAATCACAAGAAACTAAAACTCCTAATTTTTTGGCGGTTTTGCAGGCTTTTTCAACAATATCCGCGCATTTCTCGCTTAAAGCTGGTGTGATACCAGTGAAGTGAAAAACATCTGCATTTTTTAAAACTTCTTCGAATTTATAATCATCAAAATTACTTTGTGAAATTGCACTATTAGCACGGTCATAAATTACTTTGCTAGCTCTTAATGATGAGCCAGTTTCTAAATAATAAATTCCAATTCTATCTCCGCCACGAGCAATGTAATTACATTTAACATCTTCGGCTTTAAGAGCTTTAATTGCCGCTCTAGCAATGTCATTGTTTGGAAGCTTACTAACAAAATATGCTTCGTGTCCATAATGAGATAATGACACAGCAACATTAGCTTCTCCACCACCGAAACAAGCATTGTAATAAGATGCCATAGTAAATCTTTCATAATTATCTGTTGATAGTCTCAACATTATTTCACCAAAAGTAACAATTTTTGCCATATTATTTTCGACCTTTATTAATCCTTCTTATTATATTAATATAATATCTATTTCAAACTTATATCGGAATCTTTTAACGAATTATAGTCAGCGAGTGTTCCAATATCATATCTTTTGCCTGGCATTAGGAAGGCATAACAAGTAGCTCTTTTAACAAACCATTGTAAGAAATCACCAGGAGCATCGATGCCACATCCAGCTTCTAAACCTTCTTCAATAAGATGCAAATCTTCTTTTTTGTAAATGTAAAAAGGTGGGACAGCGTAATTTGATTTCGGATTTATTGGTTTTTCTTCCATTGAAGTTAACAAATAATCGTCGTCAAAAGTACAAACACCTGTTCTTTGTAATTTTGGTAGACTTCTTTCATAATGCGTCATGATAGCGCTGCTATTTTTATCTTTTGCAAATTTGATAAATTCATTAAGCGAGAAATCTAATAGATTATCACCCGCCAAAACTAGAAAGTCATCACTCATGTTTAATGATTTGATTGCTAATTCAATATCTTTAACAGCACCTAATCTGGTTTCGTTAGTTGTTGAACCGTCATCAATTAATGTTATGTTTTCAATTCTGTCTTTTTGCCAATCATTAAAATAATCAATAAATTTGTGATTGCTCACAACAATATATTCATCTATATATCCACCTTTTTCTAAATCATCGATTAGATAATCGATGATTGGTTTTTTATTTATTGGTAAAAGAGGTTTAGGAAAATTCTCTGTCAAGGGATAAAGTCTCATTCCATATCCAGCACAAAGAATTAAACACTTCATAATTTAACTCCATCCGCAGTATGGCATATATAAGAGCAATATCTATCTTTATGTTCAGGGAATGCTTTCAAATATTCTTTTTTAACCTTTGCTTGAATCTCATCTACATAATCTGGATCAATAATTGCCATACAGCATCCTTTGAAACCAGCACCAGAGAATCTTGCACCATAAACGCCTTTACAATCGACTAGTATTTCATAAAGCTTCTTTAATTCTGGAGATCCGGTCTCATAACAATAGATGGAAGAATAGCCTGATTCGCTAATCATTTTTCCAAATTCAACAAGATCACCTTTTCTAAAGGCTTCTGCACCTTTTTCAACTCGTTTAAATTCGTTGAACCAGTGATCGGCTCTCTTCGCAAAGTTAAGTGGTAATTTATCGCGATACTTTTCATATACTTCATAAGGCACATCGCGACAATTTGTTTCTTCAAATTTGTTATATTCCATGCCAGAGAATGCCTTTAAACAATAAGCAGCTGATCTAAGTTCATCGACTCGCATATTAAATTTTGAAGACGATAAATTATGTTCAAGACCAGAAAAGAAGATTCCAATTACAAATGGTTTCATATTATCTGGGGCCTTTATTAATTCAAAAGAATCATCCTTTGTATCGAGATACAAGAGATGGTCTTTTCGACAATGAATTTCACATGATTGATCTAATTTACCACATGCCACTCCAACATATTTGTTCTCGGTTTCTTTAGACATTTCAATCATCTCTTTGGTTGAAAGAGCGATGTTATTTAGCTTTGCTAAAGCATAAATAAATGTGATGATTACAGCGGCGCTAGAGGATAGACCACCAATTGGGAGCTCTCCAGAAATAACTGCAGACAAGCCGACACGAAGAGGATAGCGATTACTTAGTGAAATTGTTGCGCCACGAAGATGGTCGGCCCAGTCTCCTTGCTTGACTTTCGGAACTTCGTTGACGTGCCATTGAGCGCGTTTAGGAAATTGCAAAGAAGATAGTTCAACAATGCCGTTCGCTTTCATTGAATAGGCGATTCTAATTCCTTTATCAATTGCAAAACCAGTAATCTTGCCAAGATTGTGATCGCTGTGAGCACCAATAGGGCAAACTCGATAAGGAGTAAAAGCAAGATGCTCTGGTTCCTTATGATATTTGTTCTTAAAGCTATTAATAACTACTTCGTATTCTTTTTCCATAAAAGTGTATTTCCTAACTTATAAATATAATAACCTATAAGGTAACTCCTTTTTTATAAAATGCGATTTCTTTGTTATCTTCGCTTTTGGTTTTGTATTCGCCATTTATTGTTTTTAACAATAAATCAAATAAACCTTCTTCATCCATCGAATAAGCATTGAAATCAATCCAATTGTTTTTGAATGAAGATATTCTATCGTTCGTGCCAATTTTTAAAGTAGGAACAAATGTTGAAAAGGGAGTGCCCCTACCCGTGCTAAACAAAACGATTTGGCAGCCAGCAGCACCTAAGGCTGTCGAAGCGATTAAATCGTTGCCAGGTCCATCTAAAACATTGACACCTTTCTTTTGAATTGCATCTCCATAACCTAAAACATCGACAATTGGAGTTGTGCCAGCTTTGGTGATACAACCACAAGATTTCTCTTCTAAAGTTGTAATTCCACCTTCTTTATTACCTGGACTTGGGTTTTCATAAACTGGGAAGCCATTACTTAAGTAATAATTTTTAAAATTAGTGATTAAAGAAGAGAACTTTTCATAGACTTCTTTTGATGCACATTTGTTCATTAAGATTTGTTCTGCTCCAAACATCTCTGGAACTTCGGTTAAAATGGCTGAACCGCCATAAGAAACTACTCTATCAGCGACTTTGCCAATCGTTGGATTAGCGGTTATGCCTGAGAAGCCATCACTACCACCACATTTAAGACCGATGACAAGCTTATCTAAAGATACATCGACTCTTTTAAGCTTTGACGCTTTGGAAATGCAATCTTTTAACAAAGTTAAACCGTATTCAAATTCGTCTTCAACATCTTGACAATTAAAATAAAGAACGTTGCTTCTATGTTTTGAATCTAAATATTCCTTTATTCCTTTTAATGAATTATTCTCACAACCTAGACCAACAAATAGAACATAAGTAGCATTCGGATTCATCGCGATGCTGCATAACAACTTTTTGATGTTTTCATTATCTTCGCCAAGTTGAGAACAACCAAATTGATGCGTTAAAGCAAATATTCCATCGATTGATTCATCAATATATTTTGAAGCTTCTAAAGCGAGCTTTTTGCATATTCCATTTACGCATCCAACTGTAGGAATAATATAGATTTCATTACGAATTCCAACTGAGCCATCATCTCTTAAAAACCCTTTAAAAGTCGCATTTTTCTGTCTAATTGTAGATTTTTCAGGGGTATAGGAATAAGAGAAACTTTCGTCTAAATGCGATTTCAAATTATGAGAATGAACCCACTCTCCTTGCTTGATGTTTTTAGTAGCTTTGCCAATCACCATTCCATACTTAATTACCGAGTCGCCTTTTTTAATATCTTTTAATGCGATTTTATGGCCAGCAGGAACATTATCTTTCTTGTCAAGAAGAACTCCGACATTATCTATGGAATTAATGATGATTAAATCTTTCATAAAAGTTGTCCTTTATTATTTACAATATCGACATTCTTTTTAACCTGTTCATAAAAATTAGGAATCGTAGTTAAATCAATCCCCCACAAAGATGAATCAGACATGAATTCAAAAATCGTCTTTCCATTCATAAAATAGGTCAAGCAATTTAAATCATCTTTTACTTCAATTCTTCTAGTTGGTAAATCAACATAAAATGATTCACCATCTTTTTTAATATGAAGGTATTGATTAACTAGATACGAGAAACCGATTGTGAGGTATTTTGGAAGTTGTTTTCGATCATTCACATAATCTAAAAATGTCGGCAAATCTCGGGCTTTCCACTTCGAAATGCTATTTAAAGCGATGCTTGTTAACTGGTGATTAATGAACGGATTAAGGAATCTAGAAATGACACTTTTTGCATAATCTTTTGTCATCATAATATCACTAGAAACATAAGGAATAATCTCCTCTAATGACTCATCAATGAATGCTCTTGTTTTTGGATCGACCATGCAGTCAAAAACGGTTTCTTTTCCAAGCCATAAACAAATGGGCACAAGATTAGTGTGACTACCATTTAAGATTCTAACTTTTCGTTTCTTATAATAAGAAATATTATCAGTAAGAATCACATTGATATTATTTTCGCCTTCAACGACAAAATCTTTGATATTACCTTTGTTTTCAATAACCCATAAACCAAATGGTTCACCGATGGACACTAATTCATCTTCTTCACCAATTAAATCCCAAAGATGTTTTTTCAAATTAATATCTCTAGGATAGCCAGAAACAACGCGATCTACTAAGGTATTACAATAGAAATTATTATTCTTATTCCATTCTTTAAATTCGTTTGGAAGATTCCATAGCTCAATATATTTATCGACACATTTAGCTAATTCATCTGCATTATTCTCAATAAGTTCAACTGGAAGAATATATAATCCAGACTCTTTAGCTTTAAATCTTTCAAATAAAAACAAAGTTAATTTAGCAGGATAAGTGATATGAGCAAAATCATCCATCTTATCATTTGGATTAAAACAAATTCCTGCTTCAGTTGTATTAGAAACAACTATTCTTAAATCCTTATCTTTTGCTAAATCAAAATATCTATTTATATTTTCAAAAGGAGAGAAAACTTCATTAACAGAATTTATTTCATAAACTTCTTCAACATCATCGGTACCAACTGTTCCTCTAAGAACGACATGATAACGATTATTTTGCTTTTTAAAATTATCTAAGTTTCCAAAAGGAATAGGTTGAACAATGTGAACTTCATATTGCCCATTTTTATGTTTGTTTAAATGATCAAAATAAACATCGACAAACGTTCTTAGAAAATTGCCTTCACCAAATTGAACGATTTTAACCATTTTTACCACTTCTCCTTTTCGTTATGGACACCTTTGCCAATAAAGGCAACTTGCTTAAAGTCCTCGGGATATTTATTGATGTAATAATCGATATAAGTAGCAACCATATCACCTGTAAATTTATAACCCATAGCATTCATATGGCCACCGCAGAAATATTTTTGTTTAAACTTTTTGTCATATGTTGGCGCGTATTTCCAAATATTTAGAACATATAAGTATTCAAAAAGAGGCGGAAGTTTAACCAAGAATTCCATAACTAATCTACGTTTATCTCTTTTAATTTTTCTTCGTGGGCATTCCCTTGGAAGTGTCATGACAAAGATACGGCATTTTGGTTCAAATTTTCTTAGTTTTTGAATGATACGGACATATTGTCCGACATATGATTTTTTATTATTATCTTCGTTTTCCCAATCGACATCATCAAGAGTTCCAAAACCATCTGGATAATATTCATCTAAATGGTTAAGGTCATTAACACCTAAAGCAATGACATAGGCTTGACATCTATTTTCTTCAGTGAAAGGATCTTTTCTTTCTTTGATGTAATAGTCAAAAAACTCTTTACAAGACAAACCTCCTTTAGAGAAATTGATTGCAGTCAAACCACATTTTCGAGCAATATATTGTCCCCAAGAATATTCAAAATAATCATGAAAACTCTTTTTACCGTCAGAGAAGCCTTCGTGTTCTCCGCTGGATAAAGAATCACCAATAAAGCCAATCGTTCTAAAAATAGAGGTATAACCGCCATCTGGAACAAATTTCTTAATTGGATTAGTGAAAAAATGCTTATAAGTAATCATATTTATTCCTCCTTAAAAAGTAAGTCTTGAATAACACAATTATGGGCATTAGCGATTGTGATTCTTTCTTCTTCGTTAGGTTTTTTGACAATTGTTATATTTTTAAAAGACATGTCTTTAAACAATGGGTAGTCTTTAAAGCCATCTACCAAAATATGTGGTTGATTAAAAATCTTATTATCAGGTTTAATTGCTACACCAGTAACTGCAACATCTTCAAAAGAGAAATTGGAGAATTCGGTGATATCTTTTGCTGATTCACCATCATCATTATAATCAACCAAATGAATTGAGATGCTAGATGCTTTGCAATGTTTAACGCGGACATTTTTAACATATCCACCTCTTTTTAAAGTTGTTTTTATATGAACTCCAAAATAGGAATGAATGAAATCGCAGTTGAAAATATCAACGTTATAAACACCACCACTAATTTCACTACCAATCGCGCAACCGTGGCTGCCGTTTGAGACACAATCAAAAATTGAAAGATTATAACATGGAATATTTATGATGTTGCCTTCTGGATTTTTACCACTTTTAATTGCGACGCAATCATCACCAACAAAGAATGTATTGGCAAAGATATCCATATCGTGGCAACTATCTGGATCGATTCCATCGCCATTTGGCAAACCACCAGATTTAAAATCACAATGATGAATATAAATATGGTCTGAATAAGTTGGATGAACATTCCAACTAGCTGAATGGCCTAACTTAAGTCCGTCTAAAATAACGTTAGAACAGTTTGAAATATTAATTAATCTATTTCTCCATCTATCATTTATGACTGGATGATCTTTTTCTTTTTCAAGCATATCGAATCTTAGTTCTCTACCTCCACCATAAATGGTTCCTTCACCATGAATGAGAATGTTGTGGGTGGTTGCTGTTTTGGAGTGATCTAATTCGCCGATGTTGATTAAAGATGCATAAGCCATTACTTCAAAACCTTCAAATCTAGATTTTATTTTTGGTAAATAATCATTAGCTAAAGTGCTCCCTTTAATAAAAGCGTCTTTTTCTAAATAAATCTCGGTATCGCTATGAACAAATAAAGCGCCACAAAGATAGGTGCCTTTAGGGAAGATAATTCGATTGGTTCTCTCAGCCATATCTAAGAAGCTTTGAACTTCTTTTGTAACATTCTTTGTTCCAGTATTATCAGAAACTTTCACAACGATTGCTTTACGTCTAGGAAGAGCGCGAATATATTCATCAAAAATAACCTTCTTATCTCGAAGTACTTTTACGTGATATGTCTTACTTGCTAATAGTCTATCAAATGTGTAATTTGTAATATTACCATCAGCAATTAATTCATCGTTTAAATAATAAGAATAATTACTATCCTTATCGTATTCATCAAAGGTTAGATAGATGACTATTTTCTCTGCATATCTCAAATATTTCATACTAAAATACCCTTTGAATTAATAAGATAGCAAAGCAAGCTGTCCAGTTATAATCGGAGATGCTATGAACATGTCGACGATAATCTGGAACTTTAGTTGGCTCACCTTTACGATGGCACATGAATGGAGATACATCATCTTTTGGATCAAAGAATTCAAAAATACATCCAGTTTTCTTATACCATTTATTAATCATATTAAGAGTTGAAACTCTTAATTCTTCTGCTAATTTCTCATATCCATAATCTAATAAGCCTTTAATGATCATATAGTTGATGTTGACCCATACTCCACCACGCCACATGTCATTACTAAAACGTGGGTCTTTTTGAGAGATAGAAGATAAGGGCGCTTCACTCCATAAAAGCGATTTGTCTTTTAATACTTTGACCATTTTCTTTGCTTGTTCTTTATTAGAAATACCTGCAAATAACGGGAGAAATGATGATGGAGTTAAAACGTGAGTCAACTTTCCAGAGAACAATCTATCGTAGTAAACACCATCTTTTTCATCCCATAATAAGGTTTGAATTTTATCTTTAACATTATTAGAAATTTCATCCCACTTATTGGAAAGTTCTTGGTTATTTAATTCTTTATAAATAAGCGAAAGATATTTGCTATCTAAAGCAAAGTATGAAGAGAAGTCGATGCAATCCATTTCTTCATCGAAATCAAATCTAGGGGAATTATCTAAACCAGATTCACCGCACTTACATTCTTCATAATCTGGTTCGGTCTTCCATTCTAAAAGACCATTTTTATTCTTATCTCGATTATTTAAATCGAAAGTTAAATATTTATCTAAATACGGAGCACATTGAGCTAAGAATTGTTTATCACCACTTTGTTTATAAACAAAGAATGTTGCATAAGACATTACGCAAGGCTGGGTTATATCGCTGCAATCAGTTGGATTTGCCATATGAGGCATGAAGCCGTTTTCACGCATTTGCTCAAGCATCGCTAACAAGATTTCTTGAGCAACTTTTTTATTATATAAAGACATTGCCATCGCGTGAAAAGCACTATCCCACATCCACATATGTCTATGAGGAACTCTATCAGGTGTCGTCCATAAACGAGTTATTTTACCTTCTGGAGAGCGAACATTAACTTTGTTAACACTTAAAGCCTTATAATATAAACCTTCAAAATGCTTGTCTAAACATTTAGGCAT
>CAMOEQ010000022.1 GCA_946612405.1 uncultured Erysipelotrichaceae bacterium
AAAGGTTATGGCAAGATGAGCGAAATCGAAAGATATCGTCAAACCAAACGTGGCGCCAAAGGTGTTACAACTCTTAACGCCACTCCAAAAAACGGCAAACTTGTTGCCATGAGAGCGGTTAATGGAGACGAAGATTTAATGATGGTTACCAATGGCGGAACCGTTATTAGAATCCCTCTTGATCAAGTCAAAGTCTCTGATCGTAATACCCAAGGTGTTAGGGTTATTAGACTTGAAGATGAAAAACAAAGAGTTTCTTCTATCACTGTAGTTCCTCACGAAGATGAAATTGAAGGCGAAGAAGTAGTTGAAACCCCGGTTGAAGAAACCACCGAAAACACTCAAGAATAACCGCGATTTGCGTAGATATTCTTTACGTACACACGCGCATTAAAATAAAAGAAAAGAGGATTAGTTATGCTAGACATAAAATTAATCATTGAAAATCCTAACGATATCGCAGCTAAATTAGCTAAAAAAGGTTGTGTCGTTGATTTTGCTCCTTTATTAAAACTTAACGAAAGAAGAAAAGAATTGCTTGTTTCGGTTGAGAACGCAAAGAGTGAAAGAAACAAATTGTCTGCCTCAGTTCCACAAGTTAAAAAAGAAGGTGGCGATGTTAACGCAATCTTTGCAAAGGTAAAAGAAATATCTGCAAAATCTGCTGCTGATGAAAAAGAATTAGAAAAGATTGAAGAAGATATTAAGAATTTCCTTCTTCCACTTCCTAATTTACCTGACGACGATTTACTTCCTGGCGGAAAAGAAAACAACAAAGTTATTCATGAATATGGAAAACCAAACAAATTCGATTTTCCATTTAAAGATCACGTTACATTATGTGAATCTTTAGGCCTCATCGATTATGTTCGTGGGGCAAAGATGTCAGGACACGGCACATGGGTTTATACAGGATTAGGCGCTCAACTCGAATGGGCTTTATTAAACTTCTTCATTTCTGAACATCTTAAAGATGGTTATCAATTTATTCTTCCACCACACATCCTTAATTACGAATCAGGCTATGTGGCTGGTCAATTCCCAAAATTCATTGATGATGTCTTCTCGTTGAAAGATGTTGAACCAAAGAAATTTATTCTTCCAACCGCAGAAACAGCACTTGTCAATTTCCACCGTAATGAAATCTTAAGTGAAGATGAATTGCCAAAGAAATATTTTGCTTATACTCCATGTTATCGAAAAGAAGCAGGAGCATATCGTACTGAAGAAAGAGGAATGATTAGAGGGTATCAATTTAATAAAATTGAAATGTTCCAATATACTACCGAAGAAGGTGATATGCCTGCCTTTGAAGAATTGGTTAAAAAAGCAATTTCTTTAATGGAAAAATTAGGATTAACATTCCGTGTATCAAAACTTGCTGCTGAAGATATCTCTGCTTCAATGGCCAGAACATATGATATTGAAGTTTATCTTCCAAGCGTTGGTATTTATAAAGAAGTTAGCTCTGTCAGTACCGCTCATGATTATCAAGCTCGTAGAGGTATGATCAGATATCGTGATAAAGCAACTGGTAAAACCAAATACGCTAGAACACTTAATGGTTCTGGTCTTGCTACTTCTCGTGTCTTCCCTGCAATCATTGAGCAATATCAACAAGCAGATGGTTCAGTAAAAATTCCAGAAGTTCTCCGTCCTTGGATTGGTGGTATGGAATTTATCAAACCAAAGAAATAGAAATATCTAACAAACAATAAGGCGACTTTAATAGTCGCTTTTTTGTTTTCTTTTGTTATAATGATTAAGCCATCGCGATAGCTTACTACGAACCAGGTCAGGATAGGAATATAGCAGCCTTAAGTAACCTAAGTTATGTGCGATGGTTTGTTTTATAAGTATGAATAATGATGAAAAATATATGCGAATTGCTCTAAAAGAAGCGCAAAAAGCGGTTATTTTAGATGAAGTTCCTGTTGGAGCAATCATTGTTAAAGACGATAAAATTATTGCTCGAGGCCATAATCTTAGAGAAAAAAGTAATGACCCTACAAGTCATGCTGAAATTAACGCTATTCGTAAAGCGAGCAAAAAACTTAATTCCTGGCGACTTGAAGGTGCGACTATTTATGTGACTGTTGAACCATGCTCAATGTGCGCTGGAGCAATATTACAATCAAGAATAGCTCGTATCGTCTATGGGGCAAACGATCCAAAAGGTGGGGCGATTGAATCATCATTAGAATTATTCAATGCTAAGAATATTAACCATCATCCCCAAATCACTAAAGGTGTATTAAAGGACGAATGTTCATCTATAATTACTTCTTACTTTAAAAGTAAAAGAAATAAATAGTTTTTACACTGTATGAATTTTATTTTATACTTTATATGAAAAGTTATACTTTTGAAATTTAGTATATGGCTAAAATTAGTGGAATTGAAAAGAAGATTGATAACGTTGAACATTTTAACGTTGACCTTGATATTGGTTTAAACGAAGAGCAAGTTCAATCGCGAATCGATGATGGCCTCGTTAACCGTATTCCTAAGCACGTATCAAAATCATATGGCCGAATTTTTTACGATAACGTAGTTAATTTTTTCAATATCTTATTAATCACAATAGCAATATTGATGATTATTGCCAAAGTTCCTTTTACTAGCTTTGCATTTTTAGTGGTTTTAATAATCAATACCGTAATTGGACTTTTCCAAGATATTAAAGCTCGTCGCTTAACAGACAAATTAAGAGTAGCTTCTTATCCGATGGTCACAGTTTTAAGAAGCGGAAGAGAATATCAAATACCTGCAAACGAATTAGTTCTTTCCGATATCGTTGTTCTTTCCCTTGGCGATCAAATCGTTGCTGATGGCACAGTTTTATCAGGCATGGTTGAAGTTAATGAATCTATACTTACTGGCGAATCTATTAACGTTAAGAAAACAATCGATGGGCAAGTTTTATCAGGAACATATGTTACATCTGGAAAAGCAAAAGTTAGAGTAGATCATTTAGGAAAAGCAAATTACGCTGAAAAACTTCAAGCATCTGCTAAATATTTTAAAAAGCCAAAATCTGAGATTTTGAGGACAATAAATTTAATTTTTAAAATTATTGGTATTGGTGTTATCGTTCTTGGTTTAGCTTTGATTATTACCTATATCGCTAGAGGAAAACTAAATCCTTCAAACACTCAAGAGTTCACTATTTTCGTTGGAACCATTGCCGGCTCATTAGTTTCAATGATTCCAAGCGGAATGTATCTTCTTGTTTCTTTAACATTGGCTGTCGGAGCAATTCGTTTGGCAAATAGAGGAATGCTTGTTCAAGAATTATATTGCATTGAATCTTTAGCTAGAGCAGATGTTCTTTGTTTAGATAAAACCGGAACTATCACCGACGGTTCGATGAAGGTTCACGATTTAATCGCTCTTGGAGAAGATTCAGAGAAATTAAAACAAATATTGAATACCTTAGTTGTTTCAACCGGCGACACCAACGTTACCGCTCTTGCAATAAAGAATGCTTATGATGGTTTAGAAGAAATTCCATATCATTCTTCACTACCATTTAATTCCGAAAGAAAGATTTCTGCTGTAATGCTAAAAGACGGACGCTCAATCATTTTAGGAGCAAGAGAATTTGTTCCTCATAAAGATAAATCGATTGATAAACGTTGCGAAGAAATAGAAGCTAAAGGATTAAGAGTATTAGTTATTGCTTCATATAAGAAAATTGTTACTCCGGAAACCGAGCTTTCAGATTGCCAAATCATTGGTATTTTAGTTCTTGAAGACCACATTAGAGATGATGCAATTTCTAACATTAAATGGTTTCAAGATAATGGCGTTAAAATTCGCATTATTTCCGGCGATTCCCCGATATCTGTTAGCGCAATCGCTGATAGAGTAGGCATCAATGAAGCCGAAAAATTTATCTCATTAGAGGGTATGAGCGTTGAAGAAGTTAAACAAATTGCAAACGACTACATTGTTTTTGGTAGAGTTTCTCCAGAACAAAAACAAGCCATAATCGAATCCTTGAAAGAAAATGGTCATATAGTTGCAATGACTGGTGATGGTGTTAATGACATTTTAGCGCTTAAGGTTGCTGATTGTTCTATTGCTATGGCTTCTGGTTCTGATGCTGCTAAAAACGTATCTCACTTGGTTGCTATGAATTCTAATTTCTCAACTCTCCCTGATGTTGTTGCTGAAGGGCGCCGAGTTGTTAACAACCTTCAAAGAACGTGTTCATTGTTTCTTGTTAAAACTATATTTGCTGCCTTCTTTACTTTCTTAACATTGATTATAATGTGGAGCAATCCTAACGCCCAATATCCGTTTACTCCTAACAATATGTATGTTTGGGAATTACTTGCTATTGGTGTTGGTGGTTTGTTCTTATCGCTACAACCAAATAACGAAAAATTGCATCATGGTTTCTTGGCCAATATATTAACCAGATCTGTTCCTGCCGCTATAACAATCGTTCTTATAACAATGGTCTATTTCATTATTTCATTTTTCGACACAGGATCGTTCGCATTCGATTTTGAAACTGCAACTGCTATGGCAGTATTAACATTTTCATTCTTTAGTTTCGTTATTTTATTTAGAGTTTGTATGCCGATTGATATTTACCGTGGAGCGTTATTATCTGCCGTTATTATGATTGCTTTGATTGTTTTTGCAATCGATATATTTGTTTTCTATCCAAACCTAAATGGCTCAGGATTCTTCAATATTAACTATATGTTATTAACCACTAAAAATTGGTGGATATTTGTAACTATGTCACTTGTTTCAATTCCTACTTATATGGGTTTAGAAACAATATTTGTCCGTATTTACGATAAGCTTATTAAACCAAAAAATGAAAGAAGGTTAACTGATAATGAAAATCTCTAAAGAAGTTCAAGAGGCATTAGCAAACAACAAACCTGTTGTTGCTTTAGAATCAACAATTATTTCTCACGGAATGCCTTATCCAAAAAACGTTGAAACAGCACTTAAAGTAGAAAAGGTTATCCGTGATCATGGGGCCGTCCCTGCTACAATCGGCATTATCGATGGTGAGCCAATTATTGGTATGTCAGAAAAAGAAATCGAACAATTTGGTAAAAGGAAAGGTGTTGCTAAAGCATCTCGTAGAGATTTACCTGTTATATACGCTAAAAAGATGTGGGGAGCTACAACTGTTGCAGCCACAATGATTTTAGCCAATCAAGCTGGTATAGAAGTATTTGTTACTGGTGGCGTTGGTGGAGCTCATAGAGGTGCTCAAAACAATTTTGATATTTCGGCTGATTTAGAAGAACTTGGTAAAACCAATGTTACTGTTGTATCTGCTGGAGTTAAAGCAATATTAGACCTTGAATTAACGTTAGAAATTTTGGAAACAAAAGGTGTGCCTGTATTAAGTTATCAAACTGATGAATTCGCTGATTTTTATACACGTCATTCAGGCATAAAGATGGAGAACGTTGTTAATTCTCCTGAAGAAATTGCCAAAATCATAAAAGCAAAAAGAGACAACAAACTTGACGGGGGAATCCTTGTTGCTAATCCTATACCAGAAAAATATGCTATGGATCCTATAGTTATAAATGGTGCAATTGATAAAGCTTTAGAGATGGCAGAAGAAGCCGGAGTAAAAGGCAAAGATATTACCCCGTTCTTGCTAAAAACCATTGTCGATTTAACTGGTGGCGATTCTTTAGAATCGAATATTCGATTAGTTTTAAATAACGCCGCATTAGGTTCTGAGATTGCAAAAGAATTAACGAAATTATGAAAATTGAAACCGCATATCAAGAAGGATTAAAAAAGTTAATAAAAGAAAAGCCACTCGACGAAATCAATGTCGTGATGCTTTGTGAAGAATGCAATTCCAACAGGCAAACTTTTTATTATCATTTTCGAGATATTTCGGATGTTGTTGAATCTATATTTTTAAAAGCTAAAGTTGGCTATGCAAAAAAGTTACTTGATTATGAACCGATTTTAAAAGAGATGATTAATTATATTAATGTTAATTACAATTTTGTATCAGCTATTAATAAAAGTTATTCTCAAGAAAAATTATATTCATTTATGTTTTCATATTTCTATTCACGAATCGGAATGCTTCTTAAGAATCATAATGTAGATGGAATAGAAATTACTCGATACATGTCTACATTGTCTGCCCACGAACTCGTATATTGGGTTGGAAACAAAAGAAAAGAAAAGACCCCTTCCTTGATAAAAAGATTAAATACAATTTTTATTTATTTCGTCAATCAATATCAATCAGATTTAAAGAGGGATAGATTTTAATGAAAGATTTCAATTTTATTTCACCCACAAAAATCTATTTTGGGAAGAATTCGCTTTCCTATTTATCTATTGAAGCTAAAAAATATAAAAAAGTTCTTATAGTTTATGGCCAAAATTCAATTAAGAAAATAGGTCTTTATAATGAGGTAATTAAACAATTATCTTCGGCAAAAACCGAATATTTTGAATTATCAGGAATAAGACCAAATCCTGAAATTTCAAAAGTAAAAGAAGGCCTCAAAATCATTCGCGAACATAACATTGATTTGATATTGGCTGTTGGTGGCGGGTCAGTTATCGACACTGCAAAATCAATTGCTGCTTCATTTTATTATGATGGCGATCCATTTGATTTAAATTTACATAAAGCCAAACCAACAAAAGCCTTGCCGTTAGGTGTTGTTTTAACGATATCAGCTTCTGGTTCTGAATTATCCGATTCTTGTGTTGTAATGGATGATAAAACAAAGATTAAACAAGGTTTTAATTCTGATGTTGTTCGTCCTTTGTTTGCTATTATGAATCCAGAATATACTTATTCAGTTTCTAAATATCAAACTGCATGTGGAATTGTTGATATTATTTCTCACTCATTAGAAAGATATTTTTCTCCAAGCGAAAATTTAGAAGTCTGCGACAGTTTAGCTTTAACCATTATTAAAGACACAATTGAAGCAGGAAAAGTAGTAATGAGTGATCCTCAAAACTATGATGCAAGAGCTGCATTAATGCTTTTAGGTTCTTATTCTCATAATGGCTTAACCTCATTAGGAAAAGAAAAACAAATGCCAATCCATAAAATGGAACACGCTTTAAGCGCATATGATATAAGAATTGCTCATGGAGCCGGATTATCAATTTTAATTCCTTTATGGATGGAAGCTTCTTATCAAAAAGATTTAGATAAATTTGTTCGTTTTTCTGAATACGTTTTTGATATAAAAGACGCAAATAAAGAAAAATGTGCTTTAAAAGGAATCAATTTATTGAGAGAATATTTTAAGTCAATAGGTATGCCTATTAACCTTAAAGAAGTCGAGATATCTCAAAAAGATGTTTCCAAAATAGTGGATTTGATGACCGATAATGGCGCACTTACGGTTGGTCTAAAATCAATCAACCCACTTAACAAAGACGAGATAACTAAATTATTAATCTCAGTTCTTTAGGAGGCTATTATGAAAAAAGAAGATATCGTAAGTATTATTGTTTATTTATTAATGATTGGCGCTGCCGTAGTTGTTGGCTTAACTGCGGTTAGAGATGTATTTTTAGCGCATTATCATTTTTCACTAAACAATTACGTTTTTGCTATTTTAGCAATACTTGCCGCTTTAATCGTTAACATTGTTGGATTAGAAGTGTTCCATGTCTTAGGCGCTAAAGCGGGGCATTACAAAATTTTATCTGTTAATGTTTTGTGGCTTTGCCTTAGAAAAAAAGAAGGAAAATGGAAATTAGGCTTAAAAGATTTCGATGGTTTAACTGGTGAAACTAAAGTTGCTCCTAAAGATGAAAAATCTAAATTAGGATTATATGTTTGGCTTCCGGTATTAGCTTATTTTGTTGAATTAATTGCTTGCATTGTTATTTATACATTAGCTGGCGATAAAAATATCGCTCCTACCGAATCACCACTTCATTGGATGGCAGTTGCTGCGATTTTGTTCATCGTTGTTTCATCAATGATCGCCCTTTATAATTTAGTGCCAATTAAATTAGATTCTATGACCGATGGTTATCGTTTAACTCTTATTTCTAAAAAAGAAAATATGGACGCTTATAACGAATTAATGAGAATCGAAGCCTTACAACTTGAAGGCAAAGAAATCGGCAAAATTAAAGTGTTCTCTGATATAACTGAATTCACCGCTAGTATCAATTTAATGTCCGTATACGAAGAATATAAAAAGAATAATTATGCTCGTGCCGAAGAATTAATCGACATGATTATCGTTGATCCAAAGAAAGTTTCTTCACAAACATATAACCGTTTATTATCTCAAAAACTATATATCAAAATTATGACCCTTCCTTTGGAAGAAGTTAAAGTTTATTACGATAAACAAATCGATGATAGTGTGCGTAAATTCATTGCTAACGATTTATCAATCGAATCATTAAGAACATATATTCTTATTGCTGGATTATTAGACGAGTCTAATGGCGAAGTTGAATTCGCTATATCTAGAAAAGATAGAGCATTAAAAAGAGCAGCTCCATCTAGAGCCGAAACTGAAAAACTTCTCTATGAGAACGCTCTTAAGAAAGTATACGAAGCCCATCCAGATTGGAAGGCAAATACACAAGCTTAAAAAGAAAAAGGCACATCAATTGATTGATTGGATGTGCCTTTATTTTAGTCTTTTTCTTCGTATCTTGAATTGTCTTCTGGCGGATAATCTTCAAGTACCGTGTCTTTTGAAATGCTGATAGGTGAAGCTTTTTTAACAAAGTGCTCACCGTTTTTTATTTCGCTCGATACGGTTGAAGTATCATCTAAGAAATCGTTTATATCAAAATCTAATATTTTGCACAATTTCTTAACATCTTTAGCACCTGCTTTATAACCGGTTCTTAATTTCTTCATCAAACCATAATGAGCGTGGTATTTTTGCAGAAATTTGTGCTCGGTTAATCCATAGGATTTTGCTAAAAATTCTAACTTTTCAAGAAGCGTCATAAACTAACTATTTTTTCTTTTCAGCAAGTAAATCGCGAATTTGAGTTAACAATTCTTCGGTTGTTGGAGCTGGAACGCCTGGTTCTGGTTCAACAGGTCTTTCTTCTGGGTGTTTCTTGTAATATTCTTCAAGAGCTTTTGCACGAATTGCATCATTCTTAGCTTGGAT
>CAMOEQ010000023.1 GCA_946612405.1 uncultured Erysipelotrichaceae bacterium
TTCATAAGCTAATTGTAGTGAAGATTTTTGGACTTCTGTAACTGTAACATTACAGGTATCACTCTTTTGTGGGTTGTCGGTTGAAGCAACGGTAACGACCGCTGTACCAGCAGCAACAACATGGACTAAACCATTTTCAACTGTGACAACACCAGTTGGATTAACCGACCATGAAACTGTTTTAACTGAAGCATTGTTTGGTTCGACAGTGGCAGTTAATTGAGTATCTTGAGATTCGGTTGTTAAATCTAATGATTTTGGAGAAACAGTAACGGATGTGACTTCAACTTTGTTTGAAGTAACTGTAACTGTACAAGAATCTGAAAGTGTATTTTTGGCGTTGGATGTAGCGGTAACAACAGCTGTACCAACGGCTTTAGGAGTAATAACGCCCTGTTGATCGACTGAGACATAGTCTCCGCCAGAAGTGACAGACCATGTAACCGATCTATCTTTTGCTTGTTCCGGAAGAACTGTAGCGGTTAATGTCTTTGTACCTTCTCCAATAATTAATGATTCAGTTTTTGGAGAGACGGTAACAGAAGAAACTTCTGGATAACCAACGTGTACATTACATGTAGCAGTTTTTTTACCATCTTCAGTTGCAACGGTGACGACTGCATCACCAGCAGCTTCTGGACTAACAGAACCATTATTAACTGTAACGATGCCAGTTGGGTTAACTGACCAGCTAACTTTCTTATTAGTTGCATTGGTTGGTTCAACAGTAGCAGTTAATGTTTGAGCAGAACCACCAAGTACAAAGTCTAATTTATCGGTATTGAGTTTTACACCAGTAACTGGGACAACTGATGGAGTGGTTTTATTAACGATTGTAGATGTTCCGGTAAAGACTAATTGCATATTGTCATTATATGGAACAGGAGTAATATCGCTTAAATCGATCTTATCGCCAGCGTTTGCGCTAGCTAAAACTGCGCCACGTGGATCATCGGTCTTATAAGCATTTTTATCAAATTTAACAGTGATTGTATCTGTACCAACTGTAAAGGTTGCAATACAGTTTTTACTTGCGCTCCATTCTTGTTTTGTTGCAAGAACAGCATCTGTTAAATGGGCACGAATATTTTGATTCAATCCACTTAATTGTGATTGAGATGTAACTTGAACAGAAGCAGGTAAATCGGCATCTGAACCAACTGTAACATCTTTTAATGAAGCAGTCTCAACTTGGCCATAATAAAGTTTCATTGTGGCTTTGACGGTGACGGATTTTCCGACTTCAATTCCAGCAATTGCACTGGAACTATAGACGTAAATACCATATTTTCCATCTTGAACATAGAAAGCGTTCTTTGTAATTGCCACGACTACACCAGTAAATGTGTATTCCTCGGTTGTACCAGCTGTACCAGCTGCGATTGCGGCTTCATAAGCTTCTTGAAGAGCTGATTTTTGTCCAGCAACGAATTCAACCGAAACGGTTGTTGAAGAATATGCAGTGAATGAATATTTACCACCTTCTTCGACTAATGTTTGGCCATAAACTTTAATTGAGCCAACATAATAGCCTTCATCAGGAGTAGCGACTAATTCAACTTTAGTGCCATTTTGAACTGCTGTGGCTGGAGCACCAGTAACAGTACCATGTGAATATGAACCTAAAGTAATTGTGCAATCAACATGATTTGATTTTAAAACAGATGGAGGTTCAATTTCATAGCCAGCTTCACCTTCTATTTTTTTGCCAGCTAATTCGATTGTTCGAGTTTTGTAATTAGCAAGTCTACCAAAGACGACGACTTCATCACCGACTATTGGGACACTAACACCAGATTCCATAAAGCCCCAATAGAATTGAATATTGGTTGTAGCTTCATAAGAATCAGCTATGTTGAAGCGATATTCAGTTGTATCACCGCGCTCAGGTTCACTTTGTACATAACCTTTAATGTAGGCGTCTTTTGTTTCATAGACTGTACCTTCGCTAGAAGCACCTGCAATAGCATTACCAATTTCAATTGCACGAGCAACACTAATTGGATTGTCTAGAGTACCATACGTATCATCAACAGGTGTTGGGGTGGTTGTAGAAGTTGGTTTAGTAGAAGTAGATTGACCACTGGTAGGTGGAAGTGGCGTTCTAGGACCTAAAAAATTACAACCAGCAAGAAGAAGTGCGATGAATGGAGTGAATACTAAGATTTTTCTCTTCATAATTTTTTCCTTCCTTTACTTTTTGATTTTCCAAGCAGATAAAAGAAAAATCCTATTTAAAACCAATAAGCCTTAGGCTTCTAAGTTTTTTAATAGGACAAGTTCGAAAATCATACTTGTGAAATTATTATATTACTTAAAGTAAATAATGTAAATTTAGAAAACTATTTTTTATTTTAAAAATAAATAGGAAATCAATCCTGCGAGCAATAAAAGAGCACCCGCTAAAAGGAATGGAAGATATATTTTCCAAGCTTTTTCAATATATTCATCTTCCAAAGGAAAATCCCAATTATTTGTTTTCTTTCTTATCACTCCACGGTAGATATCTTGAGCGATAAATCCTCCACCAACATATATCACCGCAGAAAATAAGGAAATATAAGAAATGTAAACTTTAGGCCAAATATCAGAATTGTTAATTGCAAAATATGGAACAATAGCAACTATAGCTACAAGAACAACTAAACTGAACGCATATAAATAGTTGTACCATTTTGATAACGCTTTTTTCATAGGAAAATAATAAAATATAATTTGGGCATTTGCTATACTATACTAATTAAAGATGAATCCAAATTTAAAAGAAAATAAACTAAAAAGAATGCTTGTCTTACCACTCAAGCCGTTTTTTAAACTTTTTCCAACAAGTTATGTTAAACATCAATATAAATACATCACCCATCATAAACTTAATTTAAAAAATCCAGTTAGATATACCGAAAAACTTCAATATTTACGTTTATACACTTACCCTAAAAATCCCTTAGTAAGTAAAGCTGCTGGTAGAGCTGGAGTAAGAGAATATTTAACCGAAAAAGGTTTTGAAGAATATTTAATTCCTATCTATGGAGTCTATGATAGATTTGAAGATATCGATTTTGATAAACTTCCCAATCAATTTGTAATGAAATGTACTCATGCTTGTGCTTTTAACGAAATCGTAAGAGATAAATCAAAATTCGATAAAGAAGCATCAAAAAAGAAATTTAAAAAATGGTTAAAAACTAACTATGGTAAAAAGACTATGGAGAGACATTATTCTCCAATAAAACCTCAAATCATCATCGAAAAATATATGGGTTTTGCCGAGGATTTACCGGTAGAATATAAAATTCATGTCTTTAATGGAAAAGCTAAATATATGTATGTTGTCACTGGTCGTGGGGTTGATATTCGTTACAACAATTATTACATTGATTGGACTCCATTTGATGGGGCTCAATTCAATGGTTGGCATAAAAGAGAAGAAGGCGTCCCAATACCAAATAATTGGAATGAAATGATCAAAGTTGCCGAAGCGATGGCAAAAGATTTCCCGTTTGTGAGAGTTGATTTATATAACATCAATGGAAAAATATATTTCTCAGAATTAACTTTCACACCTGCAAAAGGTACTTTGATATTTGATGATGATAAAGCCGACTTTGAAATCGGAGAATGGCTAGATATTAATAAATAATTATTGCCAACTAGATTTTGGTAATAATACTTCGTAAAGCATCACCGCGAAATGGTGATCTTTTTCTTCTTGAGCATCATCGCTTAAATCTTCACGAGTTGTTTTAAGAGTAAAATCCATACTCATTGCAACCGCATCATTAATACGCGGCTCATAATAAGCACGTTCCAAAGTTCCGTTTTCAACATAATCATTTGCTAAATAGACAGTTACGAGATTTGTATCACCACCGCTATCGCAAGGAATTGGAACTTCACTAAAGAAGAAATTAACAACATCGTATGAACTCGAATTTGTAATATGTTTATAGAATGTGACATTAATATCAACATAAACTGTGCCACTTAATGGAGAAGGATGTACAGCACTATTTTCATAATCGGTCGCACCACGTAATGAAAATGAGAAATATTTATAATTAACAAGTTTCTTTGGGAAATATGTCGCGTATCCGTGTTTGTCAAGTTGAACGCGCGATAATTGAAATTTGCCTTCACAACGAACTCTTCCGTCATACAATTTTGAAAGGTATCCATATGCGAATGATTCATCGATTTTAGTTAAATTATTATTTCGACCAAATTCTTTATTTAAATCCATTGGGGAAGACCATAAATAACCTTCAGTATTATCTTCGGCGCGGATTCCGTTTAAAGAATTGGAAGATGTGTAATCTAATCCTGGAACCATCGTTTTAGAAACATATGATGCAACCTCAAGATCTCTTATACCTTTGGTTTCGGTATAATAATTCTCCATAAAATTAGGAGAGTTATAAGCGTAATCAACATAAAGCTCACTAGTCTTTGAACAACTAGCTAATAAAGGAAAAAGCATCAATAAAACTAGCGATTGTTTTTTCATATTAATTCTTCCTCCTTTACATCATCAAAAGAATAATCATCATCGATGGTGTTTTTGTTTTGTTTTGTTTCCTTAGAAACCACTTCTTTAAATACAACTTCATCTTTTCCGCTAGGAAGAATGGTATAACCAATAATAAAGAGAACAATAAAGAATGGAAGTGATCTAGTAAATGGATAATAAGAACGCGATGAATGAGTGATTGGGAAAACATCATTAAAGAATGTTGAATATAAAACAAATCCAATAATGAATGTTAAGAATATAACTTTAACGTAATCTTTGTCTTTTGAACGATTGAGATAATTGCTAAATGATTCAAAGGCAAAGAAGCCAAATAACAAGAAGAGGATGAATGCAAGAATTCCGCCTTCTTTGATAATTTCAACTTCAAACACTCCGGTACTTGTTAATATCGCGGCATCAGAAATCTTATAACCATTGATGTATTCTAAAGTGTTGATACCAAATAAATTAAATGGTTTTAAAGCAGCCTCTAAAATCGGATTAACTTTAATCATAATTCCATTAGAATTGAAAATCCTATCTAAGAAACCAGCATTAGCGATAAAATTACGAACTCCAGACACACTTACATTAAGTAAGGCTACTAAAACCATAACCATAACTACGCCAACAACTACCAATAAAGCATATTTAAGAATATTAATCGCGAGCTTGTTGTTACGTAGATATTTATAAAAGCAAGCCACTCCAATCGAAATAGCAAAGAAGATCAATGCTGGAAGGTTAGGAATAGAAATAATTGAAATAAAGCCGATGCCACCAATAACACACAAAGAAATGAATTCAATTTTATTTTCTTTTGGTTTTAAGAAGAACAAGCCTGAGAGCATGCATGCACACAATAAAGCGAATAGTCCACCATAATGTTGAGAGATTTCAACGAACTTGAAACCATTAAGCCAACTCATTTCATTTAAAATCGAATATAAGTTGCCATCATAATAATAGTTTCCAGCACTCTTATGAATTAATGGATAGAATAATCCATAATTTATCCAAGTGGCAAATGTCGAAATTAAGACGATTAATGCAAGTCCACCACCGATGCATAAAATGGCATTTCTAGAGGAAAAAGACTTCATTCTTCTAGCTGATAATCCAACAGCTAAAAATGAGATTAAAGATAAAAAAGAACCGAGTTTTGCCAGGAAATCGTATGATTCAAAGAATTTTCCAAATGAGGTAAAAATAGACATCAATAAAAGAGGAGCGCCAACTAATAGAATAGGTTTAAGATCCTCTTTTGTATAATTTTTAAAAGCAAAGAAAGTTGCGATTAATGCAACGATAAAACCAGCGTATTGGAATATAACAGAAACACCGCCAAGTCCAAAGCCAACTAAAGCTAATAATTCAAGGACCAAAAATGCCCCTATTGATTCATATTCTTCACTGAAAGTTTTTTTAGCCATATAAATATTATAATTATTTATGATAAGTTTCGTTATTCAAAATTTTAAAACTTCGATATAACTGTTCTAAAAGAATTAATCTTGTCATTTGATGAAGAAAAGTCATCTTTGATAATGAAATCGAATAATTTGCTCTTTGTTTAACTGCATCAGATAAACCATAAGATCCACCTATTACAAATGTTAAAGAAGATCCACCTTCAATCATTTTTTGTTCAACAAATTTAGAGAATTCAACGCTATCAAATTCTTTTTTATTCAAATCTAGAGTAATAACTAATTCATTGCTCTTTATCTTTGATAAAATCCTGTCGCCTTCTTCATTGATTACTTTTGTAATGTCTGCTTGATTAGGATTATCTTTAACTTTCGAATCAATTACTTCGACTATTTCAGTTTTTGCGTATGGAGAAAGTCTCGTTAGATATTCACTAATACCATCTTTTAAATAATTCTCTTTGATTTTACCAACTGCGATGATTTTTATTCTCATAATTAGAGTTTATCTTATTTATAAGATTTTTCAAAATTGTTATAAAATATGATAAAATATTTTACAGGTTTTATTTGATGGAATCTATAGTATTATCAATTCTAGCTTTTTTGCCAATATTAATTAGTCTTATTTTAATGATGGCATTTAATGTGCCTGCAAAATTTTCGCTTCCGATTGCGTGGCTATTAGCTTGTATTTTTGGTCTTATTTTTTGGAAGATGGATTTCCTGTCTGTGTTTGCTTATTCATTAAGTGGCGTTCTTAATTCTTTCGACGTTTTAATTACCATTACTGGCGCAATCATAGTTATGAATATGCTAAAAGAAAGCGGAGGAACACATTCAATAAATAATGGTTTTAGATTAATTTCTAAAGATGCAAGAATTCAAGCAATCATTATTGGCTGGATGTTCTCTTCTTTCATTGAAGGTGCTGCTGGTTTTGGAACCCCCGCCGCTTTAGCTGGACCATTATTAGTTAGTTTAGGCTTTCCGCCTGTTGCTGCCGCTGTAGTTGCGTTGATTTGTGATAGTACAGCAGTAAGCTTTGGAGCAATCGGTACTCCAACAATACAATCATTAACTTGTTTAGGTGAAGAAATAGCTACTGAATCATATACTCAATCATTATCGATGTGGGTTGCTATTCCTCATGCAATTGTCGGAACATTTATTCCATTTATTGCGGTTGCAGTAATGTGTAAATTCTTTTCAAAAGAAAAATCGTTTAAACCTGCATTTGAAGTTTTGCCATTCGCTATATTTGCTGGTCTATGCTTCACAATTCCTTATACTTTAATTGCTTGTTTCTTAGGTCCTGAATTCCCATCATTAGTTGGCGCTTTGATTGGTTTACCTATTGTTCTTTTTTGTGCGAAAAAAGGCTTTCTTGTCCCAAAAAATCAATGGAATTTCCCCAACCAACAAGAATGGGATGATTCTTGGAAATCAACAGTTGAAACTCCTCAACCGAAAGAATCAAAATTATCGCTTATCAAAGCTTGGGTCCCTTACATAGTAATAGCTTTAATTCTGGTCATTACTAGGTTACCATTTTTACCTATTAAATCTATTTTGACCGGAAATGGAGTTTTAGCAGATTTCTTTGCAATTAAAATTCCAGCATTATTTGGCGTTCCAAACACTTCATACACATTTAAATGGGCTTGGCTCCCAGGAACTATTTTTATTCTTGTTTCATTCTTGATTATTCCGCTTCACAAAATGAATCGCAAAAGCGTAGGCAAAGCTTGGAAAACAACTGGAAAACAAATGCTTGGCGCTGCTGCCGCTATTATTAGTGGGTTAGCTCTAGTTCAAATCATGCGTTATTCTGGTTCAAATGTCGTAGGATCAGAAGAAACAAAAAGTATGATTTTTTATATGGCAGAAGCATTAAGCAAAGTCGGAAGTGTTCTATATGTAATCATTGCTCCAATAATTGGTGTACTGGGAGCATTTGTTTCAGGAAGCAACACCGTATCAAATTCTTTGTTTACAAATCTTCAATATCAGTCGGCGCTAAACTTGGGTTTACCGACAGTCCTTATTGTTGCTTTACAAGTAATAGGTGGAGCTGTAGGTAACATGATTTGTGTTAATAACACTGTAGCTGTTTGTGCAACAGTAGGAACAAACGGAAAAGAAGGTAAAATAATTCGAACAACTATTGCTCCAACTATTGTATATACAGCAATAATAATTATTATTTTTGTATTATTGATCTTTGTTTTTCATATAACTTAGGTTTGCAATAGCAAAAATAAATAGGCAAAGATGCTAATTTGTTTAAATAAAAGAAAAGCTAATGCTTTTCTTTTTTGTTAGCATTTTGTTCAAATTCGAATGACAAAATGTTTTTCTAATTATTAATTATAAATAACTGTTAATGGGGCTTCAGAAAAATATAAACCAGTAATCTTTTTTCTAGAAGCAGCTCCTTCATTTTTAACGATAG
>CAMOEQ010000024.1 GCA_946612405.1 uncultured Erysipelotrichaceae bacterium
CAAATAAATTCCATATAGAATTTAGCAACGTCAACCATACAGTTATCTTCATCCATGACAATCGCACCACCAGAACCCATCATTGAGCCTCTAGCGACCAATGAATCAAAATCGATTTCAACATCGAGATCTTTTTCGGTTAAACATCCGCCAGAAGGACCACCGGTTTGAATGGCTTTGAATTTTTTGCCATTTGGAATTCCGCCACCGATATCATAGATAAGTTCTCTTAGTGTTGTACCCATTGGAACTTCAACTAAGCCGACATTATTGACTTTGCCACCTAAAGCGAAAACTTTTGTTCCTTTAGATTTTTCAGTACCAATAGAGGCAAATTTATCAGCACCTTCTCTTAAAATCCAAGAGACAGAAGCTAATGTTTCAACGTTATTGATAATTGATGGTTTACCCCATAAACCTTTAACAGCTGGGAATGGAGGACGAGGTCTAGGCATACCACGTTTTCCTTCGATTGAATTTAATAAAGCAGTTTCTTCACCACAAACGAAGGCGCCTGCACCTAATCTAATATGACATCTAAATGAGAAATTGGAACCAAGGATGTTATCGCCTAATAAACCAACTTCTTCGAGTTCTTTAATCGCAATTCTTAATCTTTCAACGGCGATTGGATATTCAGCACGGACATAGAAATAGCCGTTTTGAGCACCGATGGCATAGCCAGCGATCATCATACCTTCGATAACGCCTACTGGGTTACCTTCAAGGATTGAACGGTCCATAAATGCACCTGGATCGCCTTCATCACCATTACAAATAACGTATTTATCTTTGCTATCTTGATTTAAAGCAAATTGCCATTTACGACCAGTTGGGAAGCCGGCTCCTCCACGACCTCTAAGGCCGGATTTGAGCACTTCATCAACAACTTCTTGTTGGGACATACCAAGAGCTCTTTTTAAACCTTGGAATGCTCCAAAGCCAAAGGCTTCGTCTAATTGTTCAGGATTAATCATCGAGCAACCATGAAGGGCAATACGTTTTTGTTTCTTATAGAAATTGATATCGTCTTGTCTTTCAACTTTTTCATGGGTGGATGGATCGACATAAAGTAAATCTTCGATGCATTTACCACCGATGACATCTTCTTCGATGATTCTTTCAACATCGCTAACTTTAACAGCGCGATATAATCTATCTTCTGGGAAGACTTTGACGAATGGGCCTTGAGAACAGAATCCAAAGCAACCAACGCGGTTTACTGTTGCTTTATCTTCAAGACCTTTTTCTTTAATTAATTGTTGTAATTTTTCTAAAATCTCATTTGAATTTGAAGAGATACAACCTGTACCACCACAAACGACGAGATGTTTTTTACCATCTTTACCACCAAATTTAGTTTCTAAGCAGCTCGAACAATGAGCAATCTTTTCATTTAATTGCTTTTCAGATGTAATCTTCTCCATTATGCGGCCTCCTTTTCTGCTAAATCGTGATATTGTTTAATAATTGGGCCAACTTTGTTGACTTCCATCTTTGGATAAACTTTTCCATCAATGGAAATGGCTGGAGCGATACCACATGCTCCAATGCAACGTAAAGCGTCTAAAGTGAATAAACCATCAGCAGTTGTTTCACCTGGTTTAATACCAAGGATTTCTGAGAATTTATCCATGACTTGTTGACCGCCTTTAACGTAGCAAGCGGTTCCGAGGCAAACACCGATAACATATTTGCCTTTTGGGGTTAAACTGAAAAATGAATAGAAAGTAACTACTCCATAAATTTCAGCAACTGGAATACCTGTGAGACTTGAAACGAGTTCTTGAACTTCCAAAGGAATGTAGCCATATTCTGTCTGAATGGCTTCAAGAATCATCATTAAAGGAGTCTCTTCATCTTTATAGCGATTGACGATGTCTGTAATTTGCTTAACAGCATGTCCTTGTAATTTGGCCATAAATATCCTCCAAAATATAAAATATCGTATATTATTATAATAATATTCTTAAAACTCGCAATATTTTATTATTAATAAAGCGTTTTCATAATTAGATAGTCAACTTGTTCAAGACATTTTAAAAGAGTAAAATTTAAATAGTCATTTAGGAGTTTATACATATGTCGTCGTTTAAAGAAATTAAGGTTGTTGATAATTTTTATCAAAATAATCTATTTTTTCCTATGCCAACCGTGGCAATTACCACTTTAACTAAAGATGGAAAAACTACGATTGGATCTTATTCACTTGTTTTTCCTTATTACATCGCCGGAAAAGAATATTATGCGATGATTTTAGAATGTCGTAATTCAAGCAACACCGCTCAAAACATATTAAGAAACGGAAAATGCGCTCTCAATTTCATCACCGATGATAAAAAAGCGTTTAAAGAGTTAGTTAGATTAGGTTTCCCAGGCAAAACACCTGAAGAAAAAATGAAAGATTGCATCTTCGAATTAGAAAAAGGAGAAGCTGAAGGAGAACGTCCACTCATCCTTAAGGATGCTTATCAAGTTATTGAATGCACTTGGGACGATTCTTTAGAAGATGGATTTAAAGCTAAAAAGCACATTGGAGAACTTGAAGGAGTTGAAGGACCATACAACAATTTCAATGGCATAACCTCGAAATTCGGATGTCACTTCATCTTAAAAATCGATAAGATTTTAATGAAGGAAAAATTTGCTAATAATCTTAAGAATGGATTAAAGAAAAATTCCTTCCCAAAAGTTCCTGTCGATTATGGTTATCACGATTCCAAAAACTTCTGGTACACTCCATTTAAAAAAGGACCAAAATCATATCCAATCGCCTCTAGTAACGCTGGAAGCGTTGAATCGGTCATGTACTGCGCTGAACGATTAGATACTAAAGTCAAATTCACAAAAGAAGCATGCGAAATGTATGTGAAAATTCCTCGTCCATTTATGAAAGCTGCTCTTCTTCAAATAGCTGAGATTGCTGAAAAAGAAGGAATTGAAGTCATAGATAAAGAAGCGGCGCTCCGCATCGCTGAAATTCGTAAGAATAAAAAATAATCAGTTTTTGTAACGATTTTTAATTTCTTTATATATTTCAAAATCCGTGTCAAATTCGCGGATTTTTAAATAATTCTGCACTTTTTCAATTTCCCATTGTTTAACGTTATAAACTTTAAATGGAAACCAGCGAATGCCTTTACAGAAATGTTTTACAACTGTATTTTCTTTAACGCTTCTTTGTTCGTTAAAGCGATATTCATCAGGAAAAAATTCAAAATTAACTTTCGATAAATATAGAGCAGTTTGATCGGTAAAATACATCTTTTTAGTTTTAACTAAATGACGTGCTTTTTCAAGGAGTTTTGTCTCTCTAATCTTATCCATATTCAAAAGCATGATTCCAGAATTAAAATAATCTTTTTTAATCCATGTTCGACCTAAATAATCATGAGAGGCTCTAAATTCAAGATCAGTCATATCGATATCATATAATTCTTTAATATCGCCATAAACCATCGTATCGATATCTAAATAAATTACTTTTCCTTTGAATACATCATATTGATCCGCTAATAATCGAAGAGTGCAATAAGGTGAATAAACTGGCTTTTCATTCGCATTATTTGCAAGTAGTTTATTATATTCTTTCGCACAATCAATAATTTCGATATCGAAATTAGGATTATATTTTCTCAACTCTTTTCTAAGGAAATCTGCTTGATCAATTCTGAATGGTTTAAACTTTTCATTTTTATGAGTAAAATCCATCGTTAAGAAATGGACAAAAATGTCTTCTTTAGTTCTTCTAAGCATCGATAAAAGAGACAAAAGAAGTCCATCAAACATCAAATCATTGCCAGCGTAAATAATATCAATCATCACCATTATTTTATGTGAAAACTTCCTTATTTAAAATTGTTAATTTACCATTGATAATAAAAATCTCTTTATTTTCAAAAAATAAATCATATAATCAATACCTATGAACTTTGTATTTATTTCCCCAAATTTTCCCAAAATATATTCCAAATTCGTTAAATGTCTCGCTCTACGAGGAGTGAGAGTTTTAGGAATTGGTGACGAACCATTTGATTCTCTGAATCAAGAACTAAAACAATATCTTATCGAATATTGTTATGTATCCGACATGAATCGTTATGATTGGATGAAAAATACTTTAGGATATCTCTCTTATAAATATGGTCAAATCGATTATATTGAATCCAACAATGAATATTGGATGGAAAATGATGCGAAATTAAGAGAAGATTTCGGAGTTAAAAATGGTTATCGTTACCAAGAACTTCTCGGATATAAATGTAAATCTTCAATGAAGAAATATTTTAATGAAGCGGGAGTTAAAACCGCGAGATATATCATCGTTTCTTCTTTAGAAGAATCTAAGAAGTTTGTTAAGAAAGTTGGCTATCCAGTTTTTGCTAAACCTGATGCTGGAGTTGGAGCCTCTTCCACTTTTAAAATTTCAAATGAAAAAGAATTAGAAGAATTTCATTCACATGCCTTCCATGAACCATATATTATGGAAGAATATTTAGAAGGCTATATCGTTACTTTTGATGGCATTGCTAATGAAAAATCAGAAGCTGTCATTTCCTTTAACGAAACATTCCCCACTCCTATTGCTGATGTCGTAAGGGAAAACAAAGATGTTTATTATTTTGCTAAATCAGAAATGGATGATTCATTTAGAAAAATGGGTGAAAAAGTTGTTAAAGCCTTTAATTTAAAATCGCGATGTTTCCATATTGAGTTTTTTAAACTCACCAAGGATAAAGATGGCTTAGCCAAAAAAGGTGAAATCGTCGCCTTAGAAGCTAATTTACGTTCTCCAGGAGGAGACACTCCAGAGCTTCTTAATTTAGTGTCTAAAGTTGATTATTACGATACTTACGCTCAAATGATAACTGAGCAAATTGGTAAGATTGATAATCAGACTCAAAAAATATCAATGTCAGTTAATCGTAAAAATGATTTCAAATATGTTGAATCTAACGAAGACATCTATAACTTCTATAAAGATAACATCATTGAACATTCCCATTATCCTAAGTCATTTAGAGATGCGATGGGAGACGAATTCTATATTGCTTTATTTGATAATATGGATGAAGCAAGTCGCTTCCAAAAATTCGTTCACAATAAGAAATAATCCGGCAAAGTGCCGGATTTTTCTTTTCTTAATTCAAATGTTTTTTACGTTTGATAATAATTAAGGCTGAGATTGAAGAAATCGAAACCACACTATAGATGACAACAATCATCATTAACATTGAATCATCAATATCAACGATTCTTGTTGGAACACTAATGACTCTACCAACGGAAGGATCACGGTTAATAAAATCTGGGAATAAATCGCTCAATCCTTGAATCTTATTATATTTGACTATTATATAGTCATATTTAGCCATAGCGGCTTGAACTTTTTCAACATCGGTTGATGGGTTTTCATATTCAATCGCTTTTGCTTTTCTTAAATCTTCGCGGTCGGTATTGGTTAAATCTGTGCCATCGAAATCGCCTTTATAAGCTAACCAATCGATTGGATCTGGTCTAGTTTGGCCATTTTCATCGCAATCATATTCTAAGAAGGAAACAGCAAAATTAACTACTGCTTCTGAATAACTAATTACCGGGGCGTAGAGTTGAACAGGGCTTTGTCCGGTTTTATAAGCTGAAAATCTTGGTGAAGAACTATTCCAGGCAATATATCTATGATCTTCGCCATCTAAAGCTTTATTAAAGATGTTTGCATTGCCACTTTCATCAAAAGAAATTGACCAATAAGCATTATCAGTTGCTCCTTCTGGATCAACGAATTCAATTTTGGCCTCTTCTTTCCAAGATAAATATTTATTATCTTTAGATAAGAATGCAAAATAATCACCACTAGCAACTAAAGTGAAATCGAAAATATTTCCAGGAGCACCATCATAAAATACATAGGTTCCAGCATTACTTGTGATTCCAGAGAATTGTGCTTCTGCTTCATCGTGAACAATCGCTACAACGTCTCCATCTTTAACGGATGTGACTTTTTCATAATTGCCGCTGACTACTTCAACGACAGTGATTTCAGCGGTCATTTCCGTGTAATTTTGTCCAATACCATCGGTTGCATTTAAGGTTATACGAGCTTTGCCTGGAGCAACGGCCGTATAAGAATCTCCATTAATGGAGATAATATCATTGTGACTAGAAGTCCATGTATGAGAAGTAATTTGAGTTAATGTTCCTTCAGCTGGAGTCCAATCAAATGTTAAATCTCCAGTTTCGTTTTGTTTCATTATTTTTGCAGTTGGAGATGTAATGGCAATAGTTCCTCTAACTGGAATCTCCTCAACAACCACTAAATCAATTAAATGGTATGAATTCCCAGGGGTTTTATTTTCATAACAAGCAAATCTTAAGGAGGTTGATGTATTGTTCCACCACAATTGATATGATTCGTTGGCAGCATTTATTAAATAAATACCAACGCTGCTAGAAACAACATACCAAGATGAGTTTACGTTCTTTGTATTGCTAACTACGATTGTATTGCCACTTGACCAGCTTAAATAATTTCCACTTTTATTAAATGTTAAAGATCCAGGACATGTTGTGTCACCATTTTCAACCGTGAAAGCATATGTGCCATTTGGTTTATCTTCATATAATGAACCAACGCCATATTTAGTGGAACCATTAACAAAGAATGATGTAAGTTCCATTGATGTAATTGGATCTACAATAGCTACTTGATCATCTAATTCAAATGAATATTCATTTGATGTATAAAATGATGAACTCGATTCTTCATAGGTTTGATCATTAGAATCGGTAAGATGCAAGGTCACTTTTGCAGCGCCGACGCCAACGACTGAATAATTGCCAGAATTATCAATTGTTAATGCATCGGTATTGCTTGATGTCCAAGAAACTGATTTTACGGTTGCACCAGAATTTAGTGGATCCCAAGCGTAAGTAAATTGGCCACTATCACCAACAAACATAACTTTATCTGATAAATCATTAACGCTGACTTCGCCCCTTTCAACTGGGGTATCGTAATAAAATTGAATCGAATTAATTTGAATAAATTTATTTGTGGTCGTGTTATTTTGAGGCATTACAAAATCGATTTCAAAATAACGACTTGCCCAACTAGTATCAGCGGGTCTAGTAAAAGTAATAGATGATGACCAAGAAGAGGATGTCGAAGTAATCGTGCTACCGCCAACACTAGCGCCAACCTTTAAAGCAACCGAAGTCGGAGTTAT
>CAMOEQ010000025.1 GCA_946612405.1 uncultured Erysipelotrichaceae bacterium
CGTATTGGTCGATATGGCTACACTTTTAAATTTTACAAATTTAGATCGATGGTTGTTGATGCCGATGAACAATTAATCAAATTATTAAAGAAGAACGAAGTCGAAGGCGGTGTCACCTTCAAAATGGAAGATGATCCACGTGTTACTAGATTTGGTAAATTCATTCGAAAAACATCTTTAGATGAATTACCTCAAATGTTAAATATTTTTTTAGGCCAAATGTCTCTTATTGGACCTAGACCATGCACCGTTAGAGAATTCCATTTATATAATGAAAGAGATCAGCAACGTTTAGCTGTTAAACAAGGTTTAACTGGTGAATGGCAAGTTAATGGTAGATCCAATACAACATTTAAAGAAATGATTGAAATGGACATCCATTATTGTGCGAAACGTTCTCTTTGGTACGATACTAAAATATTCTTTAAAACATTTATTGCTGTTTTTAAAAAGGAAGGTGCTGAATAATGCGTATTCTTCATGTTTTAAAATCTGGATACATCGGTGGAGTTGAAAAGATGTGTTTGGACATGGCAAAAAAATGTCCTGATTATGAATTTTTATTTATAAAAGATTCTGGAACAATACCTGAAGAAATAAAAAGTCTTGGTAATAAGGTTTATAAATTATTTCCAGATGAGAAATTATCTTTCCGCAAACTTAGAATTGCTAAAAAACGTTTAGATAAAATGATTTATTTTAATCATTATGATGCAATCGTTTTTCATCATGGCTCATATTTCTTATGGGCATTAGCAAAATATATCAAGAGATTCTATTCTTGGATGAAAGTTTTTATTTACATTCATTCTGATACTTATCAACTATTAGCCGATGATCAAACTGGCTTTAGACATCGTCGAAGAAAGCTTATTCGCGCAGTCGAAAACTGCGACGGAATCATTGCAATTTCCGATTATATTAAGCAAAAAATCATTGAAATTAAGCCTAAATTAGAAGATAGAATTCACGTTGTTCATAATGGCGTAGACCTTACAGAATTTTGCTGCAAAAAGCTCAATAAATTCCATGAGCCAGTTCGCTGCATTTATGTTGGTAGAATTTCCCAAGATAAAGGTTTATTAAATCTCGTTGTTGCTTTCAATAAATTCCAAAATGCTACGTTGACTGTTGTAGGCATGGGCGATGTATTTGAAGAATGTCAAAAACTTGCTAATGAAAAAGTTAATTTTATCGGTCAAAGAGCTAATGCTTCAAAATTATTATCAACTCATGATATCTTCGTTCATTTCCCATTAGCAAATGAAGGTTTTGGAATTTCAATTCTTGAAGCGATGGCTAAAGGCCTTCTTTGCATTACAAATAATAAAGGTTCTCTTCCTGAAATTTTAGAAAATGGTCGTGGTGGTATTATTCTTAATTCACTTAGTGAACTTGAAAATACAATCAATTCTTTAAATGAAGACAAAGTACTTCAAATGAGAGAGAATGCTATCGAAATTTCTAAAAAATATTCAATCGAAAATACGATTGCAAACCTCGAAAAAGTTTGTTCTGGTAAATAATCCATTATTAATTTAGAAAAGTGCAAGTATTGCATTTTTTCTTTTACTTTTATTTATTATTCTATATTATATAGATACAAAGAGGTGCAAATATGACACTTAAAGAATTACGCAAAAATTGCAAATTAACTCAAAAAAAAGCTGCCGATGCTGTTGGCATGCCACTTAGAACTTATGTTTCTTATGAAAGCGATGAGAAACATTCTGATCAAATTAAATTAGAAGGTATCAAGGATAGACTTATGGAGTATGCTGCTAAAGATACTTCTATATTAAATGACAAAGTTCTTCTTATTACCGGAGGAACCGGTTCATTTGGTCACGCTGTTGTTGATCGTTTTTTAGATACTGATATTAAAGAAATCCGCATTTTGTCTCGTGATGAGAAAAAACAAGATGATATGCGTAAATTCTATCAAAATTCAAAATTGAAATTTTATATTGGTGATGTTCGTAATCTTGATTCAATAATTGATGCCTTTAAAGGCGTTGATTATGTATTCTCAGCTGCTGCTTTAAAGCAAGTCCCATCTTGTGAATTCTATCCAATGGAAGCTGTTAGAACTAATGTTATTGGTTCAGATAACGTCATTACCGCCTGTGTTCGCAATCACGTTAAAAAAGCTATCTTCTTATCTACAGATAAAGCGGCTTATCCAATTAATGCAATGGGTATTTCAAAAGCTTTAATGGAAAAGAATGTTATTGCTAGAAGTAGACAACTTCTTCCGGGTGATACTGTTCTATGCCTAACTAGATATGGAAATGTTATGGCTTCTAGAGGAAGCGTCATTCCATTATTCTTAAATCAAATTCATGAAGGTCGTCCAATTACAATCACTAATCCTGATATGACAAGATTTATGATGACCCTTGATGATGCTGTCGATTTAGTTTTATATGCTTTTGAACATGGTGAACAAGGAGATCTCTTCGTTCAAAAAGCACCAGCTGCTACAATTGAAACACTTGCTAAAGCAGTCATCGAATTAACCGGAAGTAAAACTGGTATTTCTTATATTGGCACTCGTCATGGTGAGAAATTATATGAAACATTAGTTACCCAAGAAGAAATGATTAAATCAATCGATTGTGGTAACTTCTTTAGAGTATGCGCAGATAATCGTGACTTAAATTATGATAAATATTTCTCTAAAGGAAATAAAAAACTTAATCTTGGAGAGTCGTATACTTCTCACAATACTGTTAGACTAGATGTAGAAGGAATGAAAAAACTTCTAAAGAAACTCGAACTTTTTGGTGGACCAGTTCGTCAACACGACTAGGAGGAAAATCCATGAGCTTTAAAAATAATGGCAAATTAAAACTAATGATAGTGGTTGGTACTAGACCAGAAATTATTAGATTATCAGCAGTTATTAATAAATGTCGTGATTATTTTGATACACTTCTTGTTCATACTGGTCAAAATTATGATTACACATTAAACGGAATCTTTTTTAAAGATTTAGGAATAAAAGATCCGGATATCTATCTAGACGCTGTCGGTAAAGATTTGGGCGAGACGATGGGCAATATCATCGCGAAAAGCTACGATATCTTTGTCAAAGAAAAACCAGATGCTGTCTTAGTACTTGGTGATACAAATAGTTGCCTTTCAGTTATTGGAGCGAAACGTCTCCACATTCCAGTATTCCATATGGAAGCAGGAAATAGATGTAAAGACGAATGCCTCCCAGAAGAAACAAATCGTCGTATTGTCGATATCATCGCTGATGTAAATCTTGCTTATAGCGAGCATGCGAGAAGATATTTAGCAGAATGTGGCCTTCCAAAAGAAAGAACTTATGTCACTGGTTCACCAATGGCTGAAGTACTTTCAAAACACATCAAAGAAATCGAAAATAGTGATATTCTTAATAAATTAAAACTTCAAAAAGGCAAATACATTCTTTTAAGTGCACATCGTGAAGAAAATATTGATACAGATAAGAATTTCAATTCCTTATTTAACGCAATTAATAAACTTGCTCAAAAATACGATATGCCAGTTTTGTATTCTTGCCATCCAAGAAGCAAAAAGAAACTTGAAAGTAGTGGATTTAAATTAGATAAGAGAGTTGTGATGCATGAACCTTTGGGTTTTATCGATTATAACAAACTTCAAATGGAAGCTTTCTGTACCGTCTCTGATTCAGGCACTCTTCCAGAAGAATCAAGCTATTATGCTAGCATTAAAAAACCAATCGCTGCTGTTTCAATTAGGACTTCAACTGAAAGACCAGAAGCCTTAGATGCTGCTTGCTTTGTTTTAGCAGGTATCGATGAAGTTTCATTACTTCAAGCTGTAGAAGTAGCTTTATTAAATAAAGAAGGCTGTAAACCAGTCGATGTTTATGTCGATGAAAACGTCTCAGATAAAGTAGTTAAAATTATCCAATCATATACTGGAATAGTTAATAAAATGGTTTGGAGAAAATAATGAAGGTACTTGTTACTGGAGCAAAAGGATTCATTGGAAAACATATTTGTCTTAAATTAAAAAGATTAGGACATGAGGTTTTAGAATACGATATTGAAAATAGTGAGGATTCGCTAAGAAAATTCGTGAATTGCGCGGATTTTATTGTTCATTTAGCAGGAATTAATCGACCATTAACAACCGAAGAATTCTATGATGGAAACACAAATTTCACCAAAAAATTAGTGGATTTAGTTTTACAATCTAAACGAAACACTCCAATTTTAATTTCTAGTTCGATTCAAGCTGCTTTAGATAATGATTATGGTAAATCAAAGAAATTAGCAGAAGATTATTTATTTGCTTCTAATTTACCAGTTTATGTTTATCGCTTAGCAAATGCTTTTGGTAAGTGGTGTAGGCCAAATTATAATTCTGCCTGTGCAACATTTTGCTATAACATCGCTCATGATCTACCAATTTCTATTAGGGATAGAGAATATGTAGTTCATTTCAATTATATCGATGACATAGTCAATGAATTTGTTAGAGTTATTAGTTTAAATGAACATAAAGGTTCAAAAGAAGTATTATCTATTTTACCAATTCATGATTGTTCTTTAGGTAAATTGGCCGATCTTCTTTATTATTATAAAGGTGAGATTGAATCAGATAGACACTTGCCTCTAATTCATAATGAATTTGAATTAAAATTGTTTAAAACATTTTGTGATTATCTTTCCGATGAAGGTTATACATATAATTTTGCTGAAGATAATAGAGGATCATTTGAGGAATTATATAAATCTGAAAAATGGGGTCAAATTAGCGATAATGTTTCATTCCCTGGAATCACCAAAGGTGGACATTATCACACTTATAAAAAGGAAATCTTTTATACCGTTATCGGACAATGTGAAATTGTTCAAAGAAAAGTTGGTGATGATCAACTAATAATTGATAAAGTAAGCGGAGATAAACCTAATCCAATAAATATTCGAGTTGGCTATACTCATCAAATTACAAACATTGGAAAAGAAAATTCACATACGATAATGTGGATTAGTGAAATATATAATCCTGAAACTCACGATACATATCGCGAAGAAGTTATAAAGAAATAAAGAAAGATGGACTATTGTCCATCTCTTTTTATCTTGTCTTATTTTCGAATTCTTCAAGAATCTCTTTTACTTTTATTTTTGCGCTAGTTTCATCATTTGCGCTTATTGAAGTATAAACTTTGAGTTTTGGTTCAGTACCAGATGGTCTTAAGACAACAGAACAATTGTTTTCTAAAATGAATTTAAGAACATTTGATTTTGGTAAGCCATTAAGTCCTAATGAATAATCTTGGCATTCTAATACTTTTAATCCAGCAAATGAATCGACACCTTTGCGGTAAAGATCCATAATTGATTTCATTTTATCTTGCCCACTTGGACCACTATATTCATAAGATTGAGTTTGATTTAGACAATAACCATATTTTTTAAAGATTTCATCTAATTTATCAAGGAGAGATAATCCTTTGGATTTATAATATGCAAACATCTCACAAATTAAGACCGAACCATTAACGGCGTCTTTATCACGAACATAAGTTCCACTTAAATAGCCATATGATTCTTCAAAACCAAAGATGTATCTATCAGCTTCATTTTTGTTTTCAAGCAATTTAATTTGTTCACCAATAAATTTAAAACCGGTTAAAACATTGATGGTTTGAACTCCATAATTAGCGGCAACTCGATCCGCTAAATCGGTTGAAACAATCGTCTTAATTAGCAATGGATTTTTTGGCATTTTCTTAAGAGCGACTCTTCTTGAACAAATATAATCCAGTAATAGAACACCAACTTGGTTACCGGTTAATAAAACGTGTTCACCATTTTTATTTTTAATTGCAATACCAACACGGTCGCAATCTGGATCGGTTGCAAGCATTAAATCGGCATCATATTGTTTACAATATTCTAGGCCAACTTTTAAAGCTTCTTTTATTTCTGGATTTGGATATGGACATGTTGGGAAATAACCATTTGGCATTTCTTGATCTTTAACAATGTTAACATTTGTATAACCAAGTTCGGTTAACGCTCTTTTAACAGGTTCTAAACCAGAACCATAAAGTGGCGAATAAACAATTGCGATATTCTTATCGATCTTTTCATCACCTAAGAATGATTGTTTTTTAACTTCTTCAATAAATTTTGTTAAAACAATTGGTTTAATATATTCGACTAAGCCTTTTTCAAAAGCATCATCTAAATTCATTGATTTATAACCATCAAAGACATCGATTTTAGAAATGTAAGATAATATTTCTTTAGCGGCTTCAGTAGTGATTTGGCAACCATCGCTTCCATAGACTTTATAGCCATTATATTTTGATGGATTATGGCTAGCGGTAATCATGATGCCTGAACAGCATTTTAAATAACGTGTTGCGAATGAAAGAGCTGGAACTGGTTCAATTCTTGGATAAATATAAACTTTAATACCATTTGCAGCTAAAACTGAGGCAGCAACATTGGCAAAAACATCGGATTTAATTCTTGAATCACGAGAAATAGCAACTTTTCGATCTTCTCTTTTAAAGTTTTCGTTAATATAATTTGCTAATCCTTGAGTAGCTTTTGAAACAGTATAGACATTTAATCTATTAGTGCCCGCTCCAATGATTCCTCTTAAGCCACCAGTACCAAATTCTAAATCTTTATAAAAGGCATCGAGCTTATCTTCTTCATTCATTGATTTGAGCTCTTTTTGCAAATCAATGTCTTGCGTGGCTTTAGAAAGCCATCGATTAAATTCTTTTGTGATTTCCATAATAAAA
>CAMOEQ010000026.1 GCA_946612405.1 uncultured Erysipelotrichaceae bacterium
AGCTGTGATGCCTACGAATATAAAAAAGGTAATCCAAATGCGATTAGAAGTTATCGCGGGGAATATATGATTCAATATTCTTGGGCGTATTTCCAAGACGAATAAATTTATGAAAAAAGAAGAACAATACATTTTAATGCTTAAGGACTTAGAGGTCCTTTCTTTTTCAGTTACTTTTGGAGAAGAGAATAGTGTTCAACTAATTAATAAATTAGAACATTTTGACAAAGCTCCTTATGGAGTGGCTAACGCGAAAGATGAAAAAGCGATGAATATGGCGTTATTTCGTTTTTTTAATTCAAGAACAATCTCAGGAAATAGAATTGACTACAATAAGATAATTGAGGCAACTGGAGTTAAAGATTCATTTGAACTATCTTTTAAAGGACACGGATTATCTTTAACTAATCATTATTGGTATAAAAAAGAAGGTGAAGACCTTAAATACGGCGATATTAATTTCTTCACTAACAAATGGGATGATACCTTCGCTAAAGCGGTATTACTAGGAGATTATGAGGCTTTAAAAACCGCAGATTTAAATGTTCCAGATATCGTTACTCCTGGTTGGGCGGTTAAAGGATGGATCTATGATGTTTCTCCTAAACTATATAAGTTAGGAATTGATGTAGAACATCCAGAAGAAGTTATCGCTGAAGTTTTATCATCTAAAATCGCTAAAAGATTATTAGAACCTTCTGAAGTTATTGATTATGAGTTAAAGACCATTGGAAATAGATATGCATCAGTTTCCAATTTATTAATTGGAGTTGATGAAGAATTAATTCCATTATCAGTGTATTTACCATTTAATTATTATTTTTTATACAGAAATAAAAATGGCGATAGAAATAAGAACAAAGAATTTTTAGATAAATTATTAGCGGAAGGTTATGTGGATTTATATAAACGTTTTGTCAAAATAGCATGTCTTAAATCCATTTGCTTCGTCAGCGATTTACATTTTGATAATTTATCGATGATTAGAAATATCAAAACAGGAGAAATTAGAATCTCTCCTTTATATGATTTAGGTGGAGCGTTTGGTAGTTCAAGAAGCGGAAGAGAATTTATCTCAAATATCAACGAAGGTTCTTTAATGCTTATTTATTTCTTCTTCTCTCAAATCGATAAAGATTGGGATTATTCATGGTATGACCCAACTAGATTGATTGATGCGGAAGAGGTTATTAGGTTTTATCTATCCAAGAGTGAATTCTACACTCCAGAGATTATTGATAACGTCATAAAAATATTTAATATTCAAAAATCATCTTTAGATGAGATGGCTAATAAATAATGTGTGGCACATCTGTGACAAGTGATTTGCTATTATGCTATTAGTTCACGAGGAACATATTTATGAGAAAAGAGTTACTTAATGGTTTAACAGATGATCAAATCGCCAAAGTTAAAGCATGCGATGATTTTAATGATTTACTACAACTCGCTAAAGATGAGGGAGTTGAGTTATCGGATGAACAACTTAATGCCATAAGTGGTGGAGCGTGCACTCCTACCGAGAAAAATCAAAATCAGAAAAAAATAGAAGACTAATATGTTTTATCGAATAAAAGATAATATCGCGCTTAGAAAATGGAAATATGTCGATCGCGCGATATATATAAAAGGAGAAGAAAACGCAGTTGGAATTCCAGAGAAAGAATTCGAACTCCTTTTATTATGTGATGGAGAACACGATATCGAACCATCCGTTTATCTATCTAATTTATTAACTAAGAATTATATTGAACAATGTGAAAAAGGTCATCATCCATCTGAATGGTCCTTACTTAAAACTTATGAGAATTTTTATTTTCCAAAAATGAACCTCATGGTCACTGGAAAATGCAATTTGAATTGCCTGCATTGTTTTAATGCTAAAGATAATGCTCCTCTAAATACTGAATTATCCTACGAACAAATTATTGATATCTTAGATCAAGCTCGTGATATTGGGGTTCACGCTTTTACCTTAACTGGTGGAGAGCCATTGGTCCATCATCGCTTTTTAGATATTGTTAAGGCGATATATGAAAGAGGCATGTTTATTTTTGAATTAAACACAAATGGCCTATTAATTACACAAAAAATGCTTGATTTCTTTAAGGAAATTGGTTGCAATCCACTAATTAAAATTTCTTTTGATGGAATTGGATATCATAACTGGATTAGACAACATCCAAAAGCGGAAGAGTTAACCCTCAAAGCTATTGAATTATGTATTAAAAACGGATTTAAAGTTAAAGCTCAAGTCCAAGTTAACCGTAAGAATGTTTCTTCGATGTTACCTACCGCTAAACTACTTAATGAGATGGGCGTTTACGAGATGAGAATTATTAGAACTACTGAAGCCCCTAGATGGGAAAAGAATTCTCCTCAATCTAGTTTGACAATCGAAGAATACTATAAGAGTATGACTGAATTTGCTAATGAATATAAAAATTCTGGTATGCAGATGATTGTCGATATCTGGCAACTCGTTAGATTATATCCAGCCTACCACGCATATGAGTTAGTACCTATTGCTTGTAATAAAGATGAATTCAATATCAGGATTCCAATGTGTAAAGGTAACCGTGGAATGATCGCTGTTAGTAGCAGTGGAGAAGTCGTTCCTTGTTTACAAATGTCTGGCTATTTCCTAGAAAAAGGAATCAGTTTAGGAAACATCTTTAAAACCCCGTTAAAACAGTTAACTATTGAAAGCGATTATTTAAATTTAGCAATTGCTCCTTTATTTAAACAAATTATTGAAAATGATAAATGTGGCAACTGCAAATATTACAAAGCTTGTACAGGTGGCTGCCCAGCTTTAGGTTTATTATATTCCACCAATAATGACTTCTATCACGAAGATATTACAAAATGCATTTTCTTTGAAAATGGTTGGTATGATATAATAAATAAAGAACTAGAGGGCTGGCGATTAACTAAGCCACTAGATATCTAAATATAAATAAGCTAGAAAGCATCGAAATTAATTCGGTGTTTTTTTATTTTAGATTGCGTTTACACAATCTAAAAAAGTAAGTATAATTATATTAATTATGAGTAAAAATAATTACCAAGGTATATCAAATCCAGACGAATTAAATAAAAGATTGCAAAAAACTTCTCCATTGACTTGGATTATTTTAGGAATTGTTATCGCTATCCTTGCGTCATTTTTTGCTTGGTCTATCATTCATAAAATTAACATTCGACTTTTTGCTAAAGCCACTGTTATTGATAAGAATGTTACTTTGCATGTCGATGATAGCGATTTAAATAAATTAAAAGTAAATCAAAAAGTCTATATTTCAGGGAAAGAAGGAAAAATTCTTTCTTTTGATGAAAATAACAACCCTGTCGTTAGTGAGTTTGATTTAAAAAATGATGAATATACATGTTACATCGTTATTAAACAGATGAGACCTGTGGATTTTTTAATTGGCAAATAAGATGAATAAGGATATTAGAAAACCAAAAACTAAAGGAGTTGCAAACACTCCAATCATTATGCAATTAGAAGTCCTTGAATGTGGGGCGGCTTCTTTAGCGATGGTCATGGCTTATTACAATAAATGGATTCCGCTTGAACAAGTTAGAGTTGATTGTGGCGTTTCTAGAAATGGTAGTAACGCTAAAAACATTCTTAAAGCAGCGGAAAAATATGGCTTTAAAACCAAAGGTTTTGCCTATAACATTGATAAACTTAGAAAACAGGGAACATTCCCTGCAATTATCCACTGGGGTGGAGGGCACTTTGTCGTGTTAAATGGCTTTAGAGGAAATAAGGCTATTATTAACGATCCTGCAAAAGGTTTAGTGAAAGTTGATTTAAAAACATTTGATCAATTCTTTACTGGAATTTATTTAGAAATCATTCCTGATGAAGGATTTGTTCCAAGCGGAAAAAGAAAATCAATTTTTGATTTCGCTAAGAAAAGATTAAAAGGCGCGATTCCTTTAATTGCTTTCTTCGCTATTACAACAATTATCTTTTATGTTTTTGGAATAATTAATCCAGTAATGCAACAATTCTTTGTGGATTATTTATTAGGTGGAAATAACCCTGATTGGCTATTACCATTTATCTTCATTTTTGCTGGAGTTGGATTATTACAAGTCGTCGTAAATGTCGTTCAATCTTTATATCAATATAAGATTAGAGGAAAATTAGACCTCATCGGTTCATCTTCCTATATGTGGACTATCTTAAGACTACCAATTGAATTTTTCTCTCAAAGAATGGTTGGTGACTTACAGTCTAGACAAAGCGAAAACGCCTCCATTGCTGAAACTTTGGTCAATGTTTTTGCTCCGTTATTATTTAACACAATAATGATTATCGTTTATTTAGTCTTCATGATTTATAAGAGCTGGATTTTAACTTTAATCGGAGTAGCGACAGTTGTCTTTAACGCCCTTATTTCTCAATATATTTCGAAGATCAGAGTGAATATTTCTAGAGTTCAAGCTCGTGATAACGCGAAACTCGCTGGTATGACCTCTAAAGGAATTGAGATGATTGAAACTATCAAATCTAATGGTGCTGAATCAGCTTATTTTACTAGCTGGTCCGCCGCCCAAGATGAAGCTGTTAAAGGCAAAATGAAAATGGCAAAAACTAACCAATTTATTGGGATTTTGCCTGCGTTTTTCTCGTTAATTGCAAATTATTCTGTTCTAATTCTTGGTGTTTATTTAACTATTAAATATGATTTTACAATCGGTTCTATCGTCGCCTTCCAAGGATTATTAAGTATGTTTATGTCTCCGGCGATGACTATTATCACCAGCGGACAAACTCTTCAAGAGATGAGAACTCAAATGGAAAGAGTGGATGATGTATTAGAATATCCGCTTGATGAAAATGTCACTAGATCAATCCCGGCAGAAAACATTTCTAAGATTAAAGGAAATCTTGTTTTAAAAGATGTAACCTTTGGATATTCAAGATTAGATCAACCGATCTTAAAAGGATTTAATCTCGAAATTAAACAAGGCCAAAAAATTGCTATCGTCGGATCTACTGGAAGCGGTAAATCAACATTATCTAAATTGATTTCTGGATTATATTCTCCTTGGAGCGGAGAAATCATTTTTAACGGTCAAAAAATGGAAGAGATTGACCACGAAATCTTTACTTCTTCAATCGCAGTTGTTGATCAGGATATTACTCTATATGAAGATACGATCGCAAATAATATTAAAATGTGGGACAATTCAATCGCTGATTACGAGGTAATTATCGCTTGTAATGACGCTCAAATTCATAAACAAATCATGTCTAGAGATGGTGGATATAACGCTCCGATATTAGAGGGCGGCAAAAACTTCTCTGGAGGAGAAAGACAAAGACTTGAAATTGCTCGTTCTTTGGCAAGTGATCCAAGCATCATTATTTTAGATGAAGCAACAAGTGCGTTAGACGCTAAAACTGAATATGAAGTTGTTAACGCGATTAAAGCTAGAGGAATTACGACTATTGTTATCGCACATAGATTATCTACTATTCGCGATGCAGATTTAATCGTCGTTTTAGAAAAAGGTACTATCACCGAACAAGGTACACACGATCAGTTAATGAAACGAAAAGGTGCCTATTTTGACCTTGTCAGTAATGAATAGAAAGGAGAAGTATGGGCTGGTTTGAAGAGCAAGTAAAGCAAAGACAAAAACTCGATGAAAAAACCTTCGAGGAATCTTTCTTGTCCCTTGCTGGAATTCGTATTAATAATGAACATAACCTTAGCGAAGCAGCCATTAGGGAAAATTTTGCTATTAAGCAAATCCTTTCATTCTTCCATTATTCGATGGTTGATATCCCAGTAACCATTGAGGTTTTTAAAGATAAAATCAATTACGCATTAAAGTCGTTTGATATCTCGTACCATAAGTTTGATTTAAAAGAAAACAATTTGAATGAATCCGGATGTCCAATCTTAGCGTTTACTCTTGCCCATCACACCCCAGTTGTCTTCCTTCCTAAAGGAAATAAAGGATATTATTTCATTTCTCATCATACAGGTAAGAAAGTTAAACTAACCGAGGAAATCCTTTCGAAGTTTGAAAAAGACGCTATTAGTTTTTATCGTCCTTTACCAAATGCCAAAATTTCAGTAAAGGAATATGCAAAATATATTAGGCAATCGATTAGACCTATTGATATTATCCTTGTAATTTTAGTTTCCGCAATTGCTTCCGGAGTTGGTTTATTAGTCCCATTCCTCACTCAAAAATTAACCGCTGTTGCTACTGGCAGTAGGTCGATGAATGAATTTATTATATTCTCGATTTATGTTGTCGCTGCAGCCACCGGATTATTATTAATTAACACTACAAAAGGATTTGCTAATTCACGTATTTCAATTAAAATTGAAAAATCTGTTCA
>CAMOEQ010000027.1 GCA_946612405.1 uncultured Erysipelotrichaceae bacterium
CATCATAATTGCTAAGGCATTTTCATAATTACCTTTTGTATCAAGATAGAATTGCTTAACATTCATTTTTAACAATCTCCTTTTGAATTAGGTCTTCGAATTCATTGATGCTTAACGGTTTAGATAAATAATAACCTTGGATAATGTCGCATCCATTTTCTTTTAAGAACATATATTGATCTTTGGTTTCAACGCCTTCAGAAACTGTGACAGCGTTCATCATCTTTGCTAAATTGATAATCATCTTAATGACATCTTTAACCTTTGGATTATTTTCCATAGAACGAATAAAGGCCATGTCAATTTTTAAAACATCAAATGGAAGATTTACTAAAGCGTTGAAGGAAGAATAACCACTACCGAAATCATCAATTTCAATTTTAAAGCCATGATTTCTCATCTTTTCAATAACTGGAATAACTTCTTTTGAATCTTCAACGAAAGCAGATTCGGTTATTTCTATAAAATATTTATCATGTGGAACTTTGTTTGAGTCGACATAATTAACAATTTCTTCAACTAGATTCGGTCGATAAATATCAACTCTAGATAAATTGACTGACAAAGGAATATAGACATTAAATTTTTCTTTCCATTGACGCATATATTCGGCAGCCTTTTCCATTATGTAAGCATCTAATTTACCAATAAGACCATTTTCTTCGAAAAGGTTAATAAATTCACCAGGAGAAACAAAGCCAAATTTAGGGCTGATCCATCTAATTAAAACTTCTGCGCTTGCGAAGACTGGCTCATTGCCTTGAATAGAATATTTAGGTTGGAAGAATAATTTAAATTGACCCTCTTTTAAAGCTTGAGGGAAAGCGTTAATTAATTCTTCTTTATGCAAAATCTTTTCTTGATCTTCATGACTATATATCGCGATTGATTTTGTGTAATCGTTATTTAATGTATCGGCCGTAGATTTGGTACGGTCAATAACAATATCTTTATCAATATTTAAATCAACGCATGGATAAATGCCAATTCTAAAGGAGATATCGATATCATTAGATAAATGTTCAATCGCATCATGTAACAGCGTTGGAAGATCATCATAATTATCGTGATGTTCACAATAAATTAAGAAATCAGCTTCAGCGTCTTTTCCAAGTAAACCATTACAATCATCTGTATATTGAATTAATTTATTAGCAAGCAAAGAAAGAATATTATTAACGAATTCTCTTCCATGCATTTCATTAATCAATCTAAAATGATTGATAGAAATAGAAATCATATCTTTTTCTAGTTTAGGAAAATTAACATCGAATTGTTTAGAATATTTCTTAAAGAAATTAAAGTTATATAAATTTGTAAGTTTATCTCTTTCAACTTCTTTTAAAATCGATCTATCTTCATATAATTCAATCATCCTTTTAACTCTAGCGACGATGATGTCAGGGTTTTCATATGGTTTTTTAATAAAATCATTTACCCCAAGACGGAAGCATTCATTCTCAATATTTTTATCACTGGTACAAACGATGAATGGAATTCTTTTTAGTTTAGGATCGTTTTGCCTAACTTTTAAAACTTCTCGGCCATCAAAAGGCATGAAGACATCGAGGAGCACTAAATCGATTTTATGGTCTTCTTTTAAAAGCAAATCTAACGCATTTTTCCCGTCATTTGCGGATAAAACGTTAAAATTCTCTTCTAAAATTGCACTCATTATTTCGACGTTGATTTCTTCATCATCAACAATTAAAACAGTCTTCTTAACAAAGAAATTTCCGCGATTAGAATGAGTTACTTTTTTATTTTCAATCATCTTAACAAACCTACAATTTTATTATTTAAAAGTGCCATATTTACTGATGGCTTCATCGATGCTCATATTGCCTCGACCAACTTCAAATGAAGCGATTCTAATTTGAGTGGCTAAAGAGTCTTTGACTCCAATAACTTCAGGAGAAATAACGCGTTCAGATGGAACATCCATAAATGGAGAATAAACTGATTCAACTGACATTTGTTTTGTTGGAGTAACAAGACCTTTTGAACGAGCCATTTCATTTAATTCTTTGTCTGAAAGAAGGAATCTCATGAATTCATTTGTCATTTCTAAATTATTACAATTCTTATTAACAGAGAATTCGACCGATGGACTGTCAATGAAATATCCACCTTGTTCAGTTACTGGAATTGGATGGAAGGAATAATCAAATGGTGAATTTATAAATGCTTCAGATTGGCTTTCACGTTTTTTAGTGCCAGAAACGGTATCACCAGCGCAAATCATCATTGGAACATCGCCTTCAAAGAAACGCAAGATGACTAGGTTGTAATTATCTAAAATTTGATCACATTGATTTAAATCAACACAGCCATTATCAATGATTGATTTAACGCTTGTGAGGGCTGAACGCATATATTCACCAGCAGAAGGATCTAAATCATTGGCCTTTTTTAAAGCTTCAGGATTATCTGCTAATTCAGCAATAAATTGTGGATAGGCAATCGTGTTCATTAAACTACTTGAATTTTTCAAGCTATAACCCATCATTGGATTAGAATATCCTTTTTCTTTTAATGTAGCACAGGTTGAAAGAAGTTCTGACCATTTTTTTGGAACGCTTAAACCTTCTTTTTTAAAAATCTTTTCGTTAACCAATGTTCCATATGTTCTTGAGAAAACAGGAACCATCAATACGTTGCCGTCCTTGTCTTTGTTAATTAAACTTGAACGAATGTAGTTTAAGTTGTTTTTTAAAACTGATTCAGAGATGTTTTCCATATGAGCAACAACCGAATCATATTTATCATCGCCCATCATCCAAGTATATGAGAAGAAAATATTTGGTTTATCTCTTCCTTCTAGAACGGTTGCAAGAGTGTTTTTATAATCATCAATTTTTGTGTACTCGAGCTTAACATTTGGATAATATTCATTAAATCTATCAAATTCGGATTCTAACGCTTCGAAGTTGCCATAGTCTCCAACTACTTTGATGTTGCAAGAGGTTTGAACATCTAAAGCAGGTTTAAATGTATCGCCTTCGCCTGAGCAAGAAGTAAGAGAGGTAATCATTAAGATGTTTGAAACAATGCAAAATAATTTTTTCATCATTTTGATTCCTCTTTAATTCTACGGATCTCTTTTATAACAAGTTTTATATCAATTGGTTTAGCGATATGTCCATTCATACCGGCTTCCAAACATTCAGCAATATTTTCTGAGAATGCATCTGAGGTCATTGCGATAATAGGAATATTAGCAGCATATGGATCTTCCAATTTACGGATGGCTCTAGTCGCATCTAAGCCATTCATCTCTGGCATTTGAATATCCATGAAGATAAGTAAATATTTACCTTTTTCAGCTTGTTTCATCTTTTCTAAACAAACGCGACCATTTTCAGCTCTTTCAGTTGTGATTCCATACATTGAAAGTAATGTAGAAATAATTTCCCAGTTAATATCATTATCTTCGGTAACAAGAATATTTAGACCTGCTAAATCAGCATCAGCATTTTCTTGTTCGTCTACTTTAGCATCATTACCAAAGATTTCGTTTATCTTTTCATATAATGTTGAACGGAATAATGGTTTAGATAAGAAGCCATTAGCACCAGCTTCTTTAGCAACTTTTTCAATATCAGAATAATCGTATGCTGATATCAATAATATTGGGGTATTGCTGGTAATTTCCGAACGAATTCGACGAACTGTTTCTATTCCATCGATGTCAGGCATCTTTAAATCAATGATGACAATATCGTAATCTTTATTTGTTTCATTTCGATGCTTAATCATGCCTAAAGCTTCAAGTCCACTTTGGGCTAGTTCAACTCTTAAACCAAGCGATTGTAAAGTGTCCTTCGCGGTCGCTAAAAGCACTTCATCATCATCGACAATTAAAACATCCATTGGTTTAAGTTTTAAAACTGGCGATTGTTCTTCAGCAACAGGAATATCTAAAACAACAGTGAATGTTGTACCTTTTCCTTGTTCACTTTGGCATTCGATGCTACCTTCCATCAAATCGACCATTTGTTTAGTGATTGCTAAACCTAATCCGGTACCTTGAATGCTATTGAGGCGGCTGTCGGTTTGTCTAGAGAAAGCCTGATACATATTAGCCATGAATTCTTTAGACATACCAATACCAGTATCAGAAACGATATAAGTTAATTTCACACAACCAGGTTTTTCGCTTTCTGATTGAGTTAAATCAACAGATACTTTTCCATCTTTTTCTGTATATTTAGTCGCATTAGAAAGAATATTAATAAAGATTTGATTTAATCTAAGTTGATCAGCATAAAGATATTCTTTATCGACATGATTAACATGAAAACTAAAGTCGATATTTTTCTCTTTAACCATAGGTTGGGATAAATTCATTAAATTCTCGACTGTTTCAACAATAGAAAATCTTTGTGGGCAAAGAGTGAATTTGCCACTTTCAACTTTAGAAATATCTAAAATATCGTTAATCAGTGTTAATAGGTGATTACTAGCAAGAGAGATTTTACGAAGATTTTCGCTGACAGATTTTTTATCATCAAGATTTCGTTCGGTAATAGTTGTTAAACCAATGATTGCGTTCATTGGAGTACGAATGTCATGAGACATAGTCGAAAGGAAGGCGGTCTTGGCTTTACTTGCCGAATTAGCTTCTTCAGCAGTTGCTTGAAGTTGCTTGTTAAAACGAAGCATAACGAATAAGTCAAAAAAGAATAAAACTAATAATCCAGAAGATATAACTCCAATCAATAACCAGTTCTCAGCATTAACGTTTAAATAAGCGGTTGGCATCATACTTAAAAGTGTCCAACCACCAGTTGCATCAAACGGAGCGTATGAAAGAATGCAACTTTCATGATGAGAGTTGGACATAATTAATGAACCAGTTGAAGAAGTTATCGTATCAAATAACTGCTCGGCAGAAGCACTTTGGATGGTGTTATATGATTGATAGAATTCAAAGAAATTAGAATTCTTAAAAGAATGGTCTTTAATAATGTAGTCTCCATCAGCGTCGATAATTGATAATTCAGCATTTTGTAATTCTTCTTGAGGAAAAACCCATTTCTCAACAAGTTTAGAAGTAGGTATAACTCGAAGTAAAATTGCTTGTCTAGTATTACCTGAATCATCAAGATTTATATAATTACAAAATGCAATTGATTGCTCTCCATTGACTGGATTTGTATAAGAACGAGTAATGTTAATTGATGTATTTATTTCGTGTATGAAACTTAAATCGTTTAATAAGCCTATACGTTCATAAGAAACGGTATAATCATCTGGATTATCGATTCTTGCTCTGGTAGATAAACCAGTAAGGGTGTCTACATAAACTAGATGAGCAGAAATGAATCCAGAGACGTGGGAAGATGCAATGAATGATCTGGCTTTTTCAATAGTCATAGTTTCACTATTAATGTAATGGGACCAAACATCACAAATATGTTGTTCGCCTTCAAGATAATTCTCGATGACGAGTTCCATGGCAATTGTATTGTTTTCAAAATGTTCAATTTGTCGAGTGGTTTTCTCGTTATTTTCATAATTTGCATAGATGAAAACAAAAGTTAACATCGAAAGCATGATGAATACGTTAACTATTATTACCCAGATTTTTTTCATAACGACTTCTATATTTAACACATTCTATATAGAATTCGGCAATATTTCTACAATTATTATTTTTTAATATGTGTGAAATTAGGCAATCCACCTAATTAGTTTTTTCTAATTCGTACCAATCGACAGTAACCGATTTTGGTCTAAGTATTGATCGATGTTCAACAAATTCTTGATGAGTAAATTAAAACCACATTTTTCGATAACTCGATTACTTCCGATATTTCTTACGTCAGCCCGAATAAGAAGTTTTGGATAGCCGAGTTCAAAAAGATAATTCATAAAAGCTTTACGCGCTTTAGACATGTAATCCTTATTCCAATATTTTCGTGATAGACAATAACCAATCTCAGGAAAATTACCAATAAAATGGACAGTGTCAATGGAACCAATTGGCTCATCATTTTCTTTCAAAGTATGACAAATCTTTGGGTTTTGCCGTCTTTTTTTCTTCTAACCACATATCAACGAGCTTTTTTAGTAGTCTCGACATTTTCGTGAGTAATCCAGAGAGTGTATTTAGCAACTTCAGGATCACTGTCCCAATTTCTAAACATTGGCTCAGCATCATCTTTTCTTAATCTACGAAGAAATAATCGATCAGTTATTAGTCTGTCTTTTC
>CAMOEQ010000028.1 GCA_946612405.1 uncultured Erysipelotrichaceae bacterium
AAAAGTGAAAAAGAAGGAAGACAAGTCTTTTATGGAGCAATGGTTGCTGAAGGAATAATCGCTTTAATTTGGGCTGCTGCGGCAATGGCTTATTTTAAAGTTAATACCACCGACGGATGGGGACAGTTAAATTCACTTGGAGGTAACTCAAGTTCAGTTAACGAAATTGCTAAAGGCGTTTTAGGACCTGTTGGTACAGTTTTAGCAATTGTCGGTGTTGTCATATGTCCTATCACTAGTGGAGATACTGCTTTAAGAAGCTGTCGACTCATTATTGGTGAATGGTTTAAAGTAGATCAAGCAAAGATTAAGAATAGATTAATTTTAACCGCTCCATTATTCGCAGCAGTTATCGGAATAAGTCTTTGGAATTTCTTATCGCCAAATAATTTTAATGTTTTGTGGCGTTGGTTCGCTTGGTCAAATCAAGCTTTAGCGGCCATTAGTCTATGGGTGGCAACTGGATATCTTTATGATACGAAGAAGAGTAGATTCATATCTCTATTTACGGCAATTCCAGCTATATTTATGACCGCAGTAGTTACAACTTATTTATTAGCAGAGCCAAAACTCGCTTTAGGTCGATACATTCCATATAATGTCTCGGTTATTGTTGGTATTTCTATTACTTTAGTAATAGCAGGTTTCTATATCTTTAAATTGGTTACTAAAAAGAATGATCATTTATTAGATCAAAATAGTCTTTAGAAAATGTCGCTAAATATCGAAAAGAATAAAGATAATGGGCACGGAAATTCTGTGCCTTTTTTATAACATAATATTTTGACTATCAATTATTGTTATATTGTTTTACAATATATTCATGAAGAAAATAGTCATTGCCTTTCTTCTAACCACGTTAGCCTTTTTTAGTGTCGTTTTTGGTTTAAATGCTATACCAAGTGATAAAGATGACGTTTTTAAAGTGGCGATGGTGACTGACTTTTCTGATGTTAACGATGCCTCTTTTAATCAAGCTTGTTATGAAGGCGCGAAAGAATGGGCTTCTAAAAATAATGCAAAATTCAATTATTATAAGCCAAGCGATATTTCTTTAGCAGAACGTATAAAATCTATTAATTTAGCAATCGATAGAGGTTATAACGTTATTTTGTGTCCTGGTTATGCTCTTGGTGAACCAATAGCAGAAGTCGCCCCAAAACATCCTGATGTTCAATTCATTGGCTTAGATATTTCTCCAGATGATTTCCCAAGTGACTTTACTCTTCCTAGTAACGTCGTTGTTTATAATTATCATGAAGAAATCGCTGGCTATTTAGCGGGTTATGGAATCGTAAAAGAAGGTTTTACAAGACTAGGATATTTAGGTGGAATACCTGGCTCTGCTGTCATTCGTTTTGGTTATGGCTATGTCCAAGGAATAGATGAAGCCGCTAAAGAGACTAAAACCAATATCGATATTCAATATGTTTATGGCGGTCAATTCTTTGGCGATAGCGAAATATATAAATACATTGATAACTGGTATAAAGTAAATAAGACCGAAGTCGTTTTTTCTTGTGGTGGAAGTATATATACTTCAGTAGCCTTATCCGCCAAAGAAAATAATGGTTATATGATTGGCGTTGATAGCGATCAATCTTACATTATCGACAAAGATTATAAAGAAGGAATATGCATCACAAGTGCGATGAAAGGAATTAAACAAACTGTCATCGATAAACTTGAAGAATTATATAAAAATGATTATTTAGATAATGGCATTTATTATCTAGGTTTAGTTTCTAGTGAAAATCCTGAACTTAATTACGTTCAACTTCCTCTTGAAACTTGGAGAATGAAAAATTTCACAATCGAAGATTATAAAGAATTGGTTCGTGAGATTATGGATGGAAGTAAAACTGTCTCTTCTGATATTTCTAGTTTCCCTAACATCGAAGTAAGCGAATATACCAATTTTGAATATAAAGGCTCGATTAAATAATTATGAACGAAACCTATGCGATTGAAATGCTTAATATCACCAAAAGATTTGGGAATATTTTAGCAAACGATCATATTAATATTCGCCTTAAAAAAGGTCATATATTGGCGCTTTGCGGGGAAAATGGGGCTGGTAAATCTACTTTAATGTCCATTCTTTTTGGTCTATATGAACCAGATGAAGGAATAATAAAAAAAGATGGAAAAGAAGTTAAGATTTCTAATCCAAACGATGCGACTAAATTAAATATTGGAATGGTTCATCAACACTTTAAATTAATCGACACCTTTAGCGTGCTTCAAAACATTATTTTAGGAGATGAAACCTTAAAAGAATATAAAGAGAACTTAAATGTATTTAAGAAATGTTTCAATTATTTAAATAAAAAGGTTTTAAAAATTATCGATTATAAAAAAGCTCGTGAAGAAGTAAATAAGATAATTGAACGTTATGATTTACATGTTGATTTAGATAAAAAAGTCAAAGATATTTCGGTGGAAATGCAACAAAAAGTTGAAATCATCAAGATGCTTTATCGAAAGAATGATATTTTAATATTTGATGAACCAACTGCAGTTTTAACTGAGCAAGAAATCCAAGATTTCCTCCAAATCCTTTTAAATTTGAAAAAAGAAGGTAAATCCATCATCTTTATTTCTCATAAATTAAATGAATTATTCGCTGTTTGTGATGAAATTACGGTTATTAGAAAAGGCGAATATATCGACACTTTCGAAATTAAAGATACAAACAAAGAAGAAATCTCTGCTTTAATGGTCGGAAGAAAAATCAATTTAAATAGTGTTAAAGAATATAACAGGACCAAAGGAGAAGTCTTAAGAGTCGAACATTTAACGATGATTGACCCTGATAGTAAAAAGATAATTGTTAATGATGTTTCATTCAATGTTAGAAAAGGTGAAATCGTCACTTTAGCAGGTATTGATGGTAATGGACAACAAGAAGTCATCTATGGCATCACTGGTCTAAAGAAAACTCATGATGGTAAGATTTTATTAAATAACAAAGATATCTCATCGTTCTCTATAAGAGAAAAGATTAAAGCAGGTCTTTCTCATATTCCAGAAGATAGACATAAATATGGCTTAGTTTTAGATTATTCAATTTATGAAAACACTGTTTTGGATAGATATTATGAAAAGCAATTTTCAAAATGTTTATTTTTAAATCAAAAATCAATCAATAAATATGGTGATGAATTGATTACTAAATACGATATTCGTTCAAGCGGCGATGGCAATACGATTGTTAGAAGCATGTCGGGTGGCAATCAACAAAAGATTATCATTGCTCGTGAAATTGAGCGTGACACCGATTTATTAATTGCTGTTCAACCTACTCGCGGTTTAGATATTGGGGCTATTGAAAATATTCATGAACTTTTGCTTAAGCAAAGGGAAGAAAATAAAGCCATCCTACTCGTTTCATTAGAACTTGATCAAGTATTCACTTTATCAGATCGAATTTTAGTTATGTATGAAGGAGAAATCGTCGGTGAATTCACTCCAAAAACAATTAATAGAGAAACATTAGGTTTATATATGTCTGGCGCTAAAAAAGATAAAGTAAATGCAATTAGGGAGAATAAACATGTCCAAAATTAAGGCCTTTTTATCCTCTTTGATAAAAAAAGACGCTACTAAAACGGTGGTTACATCTTTGTGGTGCGCTCTTATTGGCTTGGTTTTAGGATTTATAATCCTATTATGCATAAATATTCATGAAGCTGCTCATGGAATGGCTTCGATAATGGGCAATTTCTTAATCTTTTCTAGTTCCAGCGATAGACTTAATTATTTTGGTCAAACGCTTGCTAAAAGCGCGCCTTTAATCGCGATGAGCTTATCAATTTTAGTTTGTTATAAAGCTGGTTTATTTAATTTAGGTGCTTCAGGACAATATTCGATTGCCGCTTTAGTTATTACATTTATGGGTGTTGGAGCTAATCTACCATGGTTTTTAGTAATGATAGTAGCAATGATATCTGGAGCGCTTTGGTCAATGATCTCTGGTGCTTTAAAAGCATATTTTAATGTTAACGAAGTTATTTCAGGTATCATGCTTAACTGGATTGCTTTATATATCGTTAACGGAGTATTAACATCTAGCCCATCCGTTTGGGATTCATCGCATTCTGAAGCTTTTAAAATAAACAGTGATTCTAATTCATTTATTCCTCAAATCGGATTAGATAAATTATTTGCAGGTAATTCAATTGTGGGCTTTGGAATGATTCTTGTTTTAATCGTTGTCGCCATTATTTTCATTCTTTTTAAAAAGACAACAATCGGTTATGAACTTAAAGCGACAGGTTTAAATGGAGATGCTGCTAATTATGCTGGTATTAACAAAGTTAAAAACATCTTAATTGCAACCGCTATTTCTGGTGCATTAGCTGGTTTAGCTGCTTCGCTTAATTTGCAAAACGGTTTCACCTCTTGGCGACTTTCTTCAACGATTCCGGCCATCGGCTTTCAAGGCATATCATCCGCCTTTTTAGGTGGACTTCATCCAATCGGAATTATCTTTTCTTCTTATTTTGTCCAGCATATTAGTGATGGTGGTTCGATGATTACCGATTTAGGTTTTGCTCCTGAAGTTTCTTCGATAATTACATCTACCATCATTTATCTAGCAGGTTTTGTCGCTTTCATTAAAGAAGTTATTCATAAAAACGAGATTAAATTAGAGATTAGAGAAATATCTCGAGATAAGGAGGCTAAAAAATGATTATTGCTTTATCAACCGTCTCATTTTTATTAGCCTACGCTTGCATTTTAACGATTACTGCTTTAGGTGGCATGCTTTCTGAAAAGAGTGGAACCATTGCTTTATCACTTGAAGGATGTATGGCAATTGGAGCACTTTGTTCAGGAATTGTAATGCATCTTCTTCCTGAATCGATGCCTAATCCATTAGCTTTATTAATCGTTATAATAACTGCCTTAGTTAGTGGTGGACTCTACGCTCTTCTTTTAGCGGTCGCTTCCATAACATTTAAAGCTGATCAAACTTTAGCCGGAACCGCCTTAAATATTTTAAGTACTGCTTTAGCAGTAGTTCTAATTAAATTGATTACTAAAACTGATGCTTTACCCGTTGGTCAATCACGTCTAAATTTCACGAGATTTTATGAGATGTTTAATATCGATTTATTTGGTCTACAAGGTGTCAAATTTAATTGGCTAGTTCTCATTGTTTTAGTTTTAATTCCAATCGTATATTTTGTCATTTATAAAACTCAATATGGATTAAGGCTTGCAAGCTGTGGAGAAAATCCATCGAGCGCTGATTCACTTGGAATAAATGTCAATAAGACAAGATACATTGGTGTTATTCTTTCTGGTGTATTTGCTGGTTTTGGTGGACTTCTTTTAATTACGATGAACGCTGAATGGGAATTCGCTAATGGGGCGAACGGTTTTGGCTTCTTAGCATTAGCCGTTTTAATCTTTGGCCAATGGAAACCTTTATATATCTTCCTAGGAGCGTTCATTTTCTCCGGATTTAAAACTATCTCAGTCATCTTCCCATCGATCGATTTTTTAGCGAATTTAGGAATATCATCTTACTTCTATTTAGCGTTACCATACATAGTATGCTTGATTGTTTTAGTCTTTACATCAAAGAAAAATGTTGGGCCAAAAGGCTTAGGTCAAGCTTACGATAAAGGTAAACGTTAATTATTTATAAAATCATTAATTGAATCCATTAATGGATAATTAAGCATATCTAGCCATTGATCAAGATTAACAATTAAATTAAATAGATGTTTTTTGTCTTCTAAAGAAATATTCTTTTTGTTTTTTAAATAACGACGATATTCTTTGGAAATATATTCGTAATAATCTCTTCCTTTTTGAGAATAATAGACAGTTCCATGTCCACGATCAGTAAATCTTTTATAAATTATTCTTTCATTATTGTTAAAGGTTTTTTGATATAGATCTAAACCAATCTCTATTGGGACGGTTTTATCATCGCTTGAATGGACGATATAAATCTTAGATTTAGAATTTCTAATTCCATCAATAACTGATAAAGAATGATATT
>CAMOEQ010000029.1 GCA_946612405.1 uncultured Erysipelotrichaceae bacterium
ACTCCACCATAAGCTCCGGTAACTGCCTTAGCAAAATTAGACATCGATTCGGTATCGATAAGGGTATAAATGGTTAAATAATTAAAGACATTCATCGCTTGAACACCAACACCAACACTGACGAACACTTTATTACCAAACAAACCTAAAATACAGCAAAGGAAGGCTAAGACACAGGCACCACCACCGATGGCGACTGAGTTGGATGATTTGTTAAACCAGCAACTTGCTCCAAAGCAAACACCGGTTAAACCAAACATAGCAACAAAACTACCAAAACAATATAAGAAGGTTCTTAAAGTTAATGTTCCAAAATTAATATTTCCAGGTTTGGTAATAAAATAAGCGATTGAACCAGAAACATAGGCGCCTAATGTGATAATCACATACATTAAGAATAAAGATGAAATCATAAAAATATATTGAGTGCGAACAACGGTTTTACGATTTGTAGGAGTAGACAAAGTGTAAGCCATTGAGCCATCACTAACTTGAGCAGCGATAAGTTTATTGCAGGTAATCATGACATAAATCATTGGGAGGAGAACACCAGCAATTTTATAAATAAGATCATTCATTACTGAATTTAAGTCGATTTGAGACATGGTTTGAATTCTTGATAAAGAGAATCCCATATTCTCAAGTAAACCAAGGATTTGTAGCCAACTTAAGCCTTCATCTTTAACGTATGTTTGGACAACACCCATATCGATGTTTGTGAAGATTGCTTTCGTGCCAACAACAAGATTAATAATGACAAAAATCGCGGCAGAACCCAAAGATAATATCAACCAGAACAATAAATTTGCTTTGATTGATTGTTTGAATAATGGCTTAGAAATGAATTCTTTTTTCTTAGTTAGATTTTGTGTTTTCGCTACCATCTTCGTTCCCTCCTATAACCTTTTCCATGAAATATTTTTCTAATGTATATTGAACTTCTCTAATTAATTTGATGTTGAATTTATGTAGTTCCCTAAACATGCCATCTGTCTTTTCGTTAGGAACTCTAACTAAATAGGCATTGTAATCAGGATATTTGTCCAATACTTCAACTTGAGATGTATCGACTTTTTCATATCCTTCCTTATCGGAAAATGAAATAACATATTCGTGGAATGGACGATTATGTATTTCTTCTAAATCAACAATATCAATTAAGTGACCATCTTTGATGAAACCAACATAATCACAAGTTTCTTCGAGTTCATCAAACATGTGGTTTGACATGATGATTGTTGCTCCACGAGCTTTTTCTTCTTTGATTAAATTGATAAAAGCATCCCTCATTAATGGATCAAGACCTGTAGTAGGTTCATCAAGCAAAATGATGTCTGGAGAATGCATAAAAGCTGCAACTAAGGCTGTCTTTTGTTTCATGCCTTTAGACATTCTTTTTAAATTAGCGGTTGGATCAAGTTGTAAAGCATTAATTATTCTTTCAGCTTTAGACATATCACTTACACCAAGCATTTCAGCCTGGGCTTCCAAGAAAGCGGAACCAGTTTCAAATGGTGGAAAAGCAATTTCACCTGGAAGATAACCGATATGTTTTTTTATCTCTTCAGCATCTTTCCAAGCATCTAAACCAAGAACTTGAACAGAACCACTATCAGGTTTTAAAAAGCCCATGATATGTCTTAGAGTTGTTGTTTTGCCGGCACCGTTTGTGCCACAATAACCAAATGTTTTTCCTTTAGGAACAACAAAAGTAATATCAAATATTCCTCGGCCCTTACCATAATCTTTTGTTAAATGAGAAACAGAAATAGCAATGTCTTTTTGAGGCGTCTTTTTTAAGCTTTGAGCATGTTCATAAATATCTTTTCCCATAGCTATACCTCCTATTTCTCATTGCCAACAACTCCACCAAGACCACCAAACGTTTTTTCTTCTTTATAAAAGGACATGAAATAATCTTGAAGAGTAAATGGTTTCTCAGCAAATGTTGTAATCTTAATTCCCATAACCGAATCGAGGAATTGTTTATACTCAGATTGTTTGAATTTAACTCCAACAATTAATCTAGTTTCATTTTTACGTTCAATTTCAAAAGGACATTTTTCTAAATATTTATCCATATTTTCTTTATCTTTGAACGTTAAAACGTAAACTTTAGTGTCAATGTTTTTAACTTCTTCAGCATCGAATGTAGAAACGTGAACTCCATCTTTTATGATGGAGATTTTATCGCAAGTAGCCTCAACCTCAGAAAAGATGTGACTTGATAAAAGGATAGTTTTTCCTCTCTTCTTTTCTTCGACGATAAATTTAATGAAAACTAGTTGCATGACTGGATCAAGACCAGAAGTTGGTTCATCTAAAATAAGAACTTCTGGATCGTTCATAAAGGCAGTTACAACTGCTAATTTTCTTTTATCACCAAGCGACATTTCTTTGACGTTTGGAGAAGGATCTAATTTAAATAATTTAAGAAGATAATCGAGACGTTCGTTGTTCTCTTCACCTCTCATATCTTGCATCATTTTGATAAAACCCCAACCAGTTAAACCAGCCGGAATTGATGGTTCTCCTGGAAGATAACCAACTTTACCAAGGATTTTATCAGTATTTCCAAAGGTATCTATTCCCATGATTTTAATAGAGCCTTTTTGAGGTTTTGAAAAACCCATAATATGACGAATGGTTGTTGATTTACCTGCTCCATTTGGACCAAGATAGCCATAGCATTCGCCTTTATGAACTTTTATTGAAACGTCGAAAACTCCACGATGATATCCATAATCCTTCGTTAAATGATCAACATCAATAATGACAGGTTCTTTTGAAAAATCTTTACTCATATTAAACCTTAGATAAACCTACTTTAACATCATGGAAATCTCTAAATTCAAATGGTTCAACAATGAAGTCTTTGAAGCGAACTTCAACATCTTCACCACTGGTGTGGAAGAAGAAACCTTCGTCATTACCTGTCTTGCCATTTGGCTCAACAGTAACTTCTTTAGCGTTTGGACTAACACCAAAATTAACATCAATTTTCTTTTCGCTAAGAGTTCCGACATTCAATTTGACTCTACCGCTAAAAGAGGTGATGGTTGATGAAGAATCAAATGGAGAGAAATATAATCCTTTGCGATCTGATTCATTTGTTTTAGCAATAAAACTACCAATTGCAGTTTCATTGCCATATTCATCAACTTCATACAAATATGTGCGAGAAAAATCATATTCAAAAGCTTCATTCATCGCATCAACTTCGGTTGAAACAATATTTCCTTGCTCATCTTTTACACTTGCAGGGTGATTGCCAAATCTTTCTTCACCTTTAATTCCAGGGAGTTTATTTGGATCAAGTTTTCTAAAAACAGAATATGAGTTTTGATCGATTAAAAATCCATACCAAGCTAATTGCTGGAATAAATCTTCAGATGAAACAGGGATTTGGAAGGTAAAGTTTTTACCATCGCCATAAGCGCAAGCAATTAATTGAACCATTTCTGGTTCGGTTAATGAGGATATTGTTTTTTCTGGGAAAATAAGTTGGATAAATTCTTCAATAATTGAAATTACTTCGGGGAAAGCTTTATTTAATACTTCCTCAATAAAATCAGAACCAATTTTTACTCTATTTCCATATTTCGGATTTTTAATTTCTGTTACTTGATAATAAGCATCGATTCTCTTGTCTTCTGGAAGAACATCTAACACTTTAGAGACAATGTCTGCAACAAATGGATATTCTTCTTCATATTGTTCAGCAAAAGCTTCAACAGAATATTCAGATCCTAAATCGGCACTTAAAAACATTTGTTTCATGCCTTCACGTTTTTCATAGGCATCATCTTTAAGTTCAACGCTTATGCCAATATGGGCACCATCAGTCTTACCTAATCTAAATTCATAAAGACCAGCAATTGAAGATTTAGAACAAGAAGAAAGGCACATAAAAGGTAATAATCCAATTAATCTCAGTTTTTTCATAACTTCACCTCAATGTTTAAAATTATAAATTACTTTACTTTCTTTATAAAGAAAAGTTTTTATTTCTTTCTATAAAGTAAAAGGAACAAGAAAACGAACATCGAAATTGGCATTAATAAAACAAAAATCAAAGCCAAAAATAGATAGCAAAATGGAGTGCCTAGAATCCATAAAATAATTTTTAGAGGTAAACCAATATTTGTATCATTAACCATTAAAGGAAATCGAATTAATTTTAAAAAGATTAATTTACAAAAATTACCAACTTTGTTATCGGTAAAAGTTACGTAAAGTTGGGAAGTAATTAAGTAACCAACGCTTAAAGGGATGATAATGGACAAAACAACAATTAGTTTGGTTAAAAATAATAAAATTAACATTAATGTTAAAGCGACAATAAAACCAGAGACAATGCTAAAAGTTAAAACTATCTGATTATGTTTATTGTCTTTATTAACTAATTTATTAATTTCGTCTTGTTTTTCTAAAGCACAACCTTTATGAGCTAAGCCTCTAACAATATCTTTTTTATTAATTCGCTTTTTATCTGAATTACCATAATAAAAAATTTCTTCATATTCATCACCAATATAAATTGGTTTTTCACATATTGAACAAAAGCCAATAATTGGGAGTTCTTTAGTTTCGATTATTTTACTTTTGTCTTCCTTCATAATTTTAATAACAAATCTTCCTCTTGTTTTGGAAGAGGAGCACAAAATTCTTTATTAGATAAATATGAAAGTTGACCTTTAATATTTTTAAATGATAGTCGATAAGCGTGCAAAAATTGATTTTCAAAATTATAGCGATCTTTGAATTCTTTATTAAGCTTAAAATCGCCATATTTTGAATCGCCAATAACAGGATGATTAACCGAAGATAAATGAACGCGAATTTGATGGGTTCTGCCGGTTAAAATCACAACTTTAACCAAGGTAAAATCCTTGTAAAACTTAACTTTTTCAACAAAAGTTAGTGCAGATTTGCCATTTTTTGAAATTTTAACAATTCCAGTATTTTCATCTTTTAAAAGTGGCGAATTTATTTCTAATTTTTGATCAACTTTTCCTTTGACCAAAGCCAGGTATTCTTTTTCAATATCATCTTTATTTTTGAATAGTTCCTCAAGTTCTTGCAAAGAAATGAGATTTTTAGCAAAGACCACTAAACCAGAAGTGTTTCGATCAAGCCTATGAGCAGGAGCAGGAATAAAACCTTTTTCTTCTGGATCATATTCTCCTTTGAAATATAAATAAGACATCACATCATTAGCGAGTGTGACTGTTTTTTCATTTTGATCACCATGAACCAATAATCCACGTGGTTTATTGACAATCAGAATATTTTCATCTTCATAAATAATTTGATGATTTAGATTAGCTTTTTTAAGTTCTTTAGGTTTATTAAATTCTTCAAGTTGAGAATCACTAATATAAATTGCTAATTCGTCGCCTTCTTGCAAAATGTAGTTTTCTTTGACCCAATGTTTATTAATTTTCACATCTTTCTTACGAAAAAGTTTATAGATGAAAGATAATGGAGCTTCGTTTAAGTACTTTTTTAAATACTTATCAACTCGTTGATTGGCATCTTTAGAAGTAACCTTAAGCAAAATCATACAAATATGATTATACTTTAATTTATTTTCTTGTATAATACTAAAAGCACGGAGGATTACCCAAGAGGCTGAAGGGGCGGGCTTGGAAAGCTCGTAGGTGGTGAAAGCTGCGCTAGGGTTCAAATCCCTAATCCTCCGCCACGATTGATTGTCAAAACACGTACGTAAAAGTGCGTGTTTTT
>CAMOEQ010000030.1 GCA_946612405.1 uncultured Erysipelotrichaceae bacterium
CCTGGTATTGAAAATTATTCTAGACACATCGATAAACGTTTGCCTGGTCAAAGACCTTTTACTCTTATAGATTATTTCCCAAAAGATTTTCTTCTCATCATTGATGAATCACACGTTTCTCTCCCACAAGTTAGAGGAATGTATAATGGTGATCGTTCAAGAAAAGAAGTTCTAGTGGAATATGGATTTAGACTTCCAAGTGCTCTTGATAATAGACCACTTAATTTTGAAGAATTTGAATCACTTATGCCTCAAGTAATTTGTACATCTGCTACTCCAGGAGATTATGAATTAAATAGATGTGGCGGCAAAGTCACTGAACAAATTATTCGTCCTACCGGACTTCTTGATCCTGAAATAGAAGTTAGAAGAACATTAGGCCAAATAGATGATTTAATTTATGAAATAAAGAATCGAATTGAAAAGGGTGAAAGAACAATGATTGTCACTTTAACAATTCGCATGGCCGAAGACTTGACCGAATTCCTAAAAGAAAGAGGAATAAAAGTTGCATATCTTCATAACGAAACTAAAACTCTTGAAAGAAGCGAAATCATTTATCAATTACGTAAAGGTAAATACGATGTTTTAGTTGGTATTAATCTTTTAAGAGAAGGTCTAGATATTCCAGAAGTTTCTTTGATTGCAATTTTAGATGCAGATAAAGAAGGTTTCTTAAGAAGCACACGCTCTCTTATTCAAGTAATTGGTCGTGCCGCTAGAAATAAAAATGGCAAAGTTATCATGTATGCTGACCATGTTACTGACTCAATGCAAGAAGCAATTTCTGAAACCAATAGACGTCGTGAAATTCAAAAACGATACAACGATGAAAACGGTATTATTCCAGAAACGATTATTAAGGAAGTTAGACCTCCAATCAAGAATATGGAAACCGAGAAAGATCGTATTAAGAAATTTGACAAACATTCAAGTAGAAATGAAATCCAACGTGAAATTAAAATGTTGGAATCAGATATGAAAGCAGCTGCTAAAGCATATGATTTTGAAAGAGCAGCCGAACTCAGAGATATAATCTTTGAGTTGAAAGCATCTTTAGATTAGAATTAATACCGATGAAAAATCCAAAAGTAGCTACTATTGAAAAAGCAGATAAACGCATTTGGGAAATCGATTTCCTTCGTGGTGTTTTAATCATTGGAATGGTCATTGATCATCTAATGTTTTTTATCGGAATGTTCTCATCTTTATATGAAAGCGGATCATTACCAATATGGCTTTTAAATGTATCTGCATTTGCTAATGCATATTGGCTCAACGAATTCAAAGTCGTTGTAAGATTTTTTGGTGTTGCTCTCTTCTTTTTGTTAACTGGTGTTTCATCCAAATTTAGCAAGTCCAATTTGAAAAGATCCATAATTTGCATGGGTTTTGGTTTTTTGCTAGCACTTGGATACATGGCTTTTTCTTTGATAAGCGGCCAAAGCATGTATGTTTTATTTGGCATTATAACTTGCCTTGGTTTTTCAATGTTTGCATATTGGGGCGTTAAAGCTTTATATGTCAAAATTCATAAAAGTGAAAACAATTGGAAATGGTGGTCACTTGGTATTGGCTGTGCGATGACACTTGCCGGTTTTATTACAAATCTTTGTATTTCAACCGACTTAAGATTTGGTCATATATTGTTATCAATGTTTGGCCATTTTAATCCAGGCAATTTTAATTCATTAGAACCATTAACATTTGGAAAGGCCTTATTAACAATTATTGGTTTTTATAAATGGGGAAATGACTGGATGGGTATATTGCCTTTTACTGGTTTCACATTTATTGGTGGCTTTATTGGAGAGCATGTATATTCAATTAGAAAATCGATTTTCTTTAGAAAAGATGAAAATAGAAACATCGAATTTAATCGTAAAGCAATTCAATCGACATGGTTTATCAATTGGTTAGGTGCAAAAACATTTATTATTTATATCATCCATCCAATTGTTATTGTTTTGCTTCTTCTTATCGTATTTTCGATAAGTGCTGGTAGCTTGCCGAAATTCTAATCTTTTAAATAAAGCGGTTGCTTTATAAAATTGAATGTGAGAACATATAAAAGCACCTTAGAAAGGAAGACTTAAAATGCAGTGGTATGACATCGTATTCTTAATAATCGGATTAATCATCATTGTTTTGTCTTTGCTTCAAGGTGGTAAATCTGAAGGTGCTTCCGGTGCTATTACTGGTGGTGGAATGAACATCTTCGTTAAGACTAAAGAACGTGGTTCTGAAAAGGCTATTACGATTCTTACATTCATCTTCGTTGCAGCCTTCATGTTCTTAGCAGTCGTTATTGCAAGTATCCAATAAGAATAGATAAAAATGAAGAGAACGCTTATGCGTTCTTTTTCTTTTCTTTCAGTTGTGATATTCTATTATGTCCCAGGAGGGAATGTTTATGAAAAAATCAATTCTTAAAAAATATGCTCATCTAATTGTTAAAGTTGGAGCGAATGTTCAAAAAGGCCAAGATGTTATTGTTTTTGCAAATGTTGATCAAGAAGAATTTGCTTCATATGTAGTTGAGGATTGTTATAGACAAAAAGCTAATTCGGTTACTGTAAGATGGTTATCGGATAAAGTAACTAAAATTTCTTATAAAAAAGCCTCTGTTAAATCTCTTTCTTATGTTCCACAATGGCAAATTGAAAGAGAAAAAGAAACGAACAGAACTTTGCCTTGCTACATCTATTTAGAATCTAGTGATCCAGACGCTTTAAAAGGTGTTGATCAATCTAAATTTGCTCAAGTAAGAAAAAATGTTGCTCCTATTATGAAGCCATTGAGAGATGAAAGAGAAAATAAATATCAATGGGTAATAGCAGGTATTCCCTCTAAAGAATGGGCGAAGAAAGTATTTCCTGAATTATCTACTAAAAAAGCTGTTGAAGCTTTATGGGATGCAATTTTAAAAACATCTAGAGTCACTGATGATCCAATTAAATCATGGGATGAACATAACAAAGATTTAAAGAAAAGAACTGAATATTTAAATTCTTTGAATTTAGACTATCTTGAATATAAATCGAATAATGGAACAGATTTTAAAGTTTGGTTAATCAAAGATTCTAAATTTGTTGCTGGAGGAGAAGAAACATTAGGAAAAAATATTTTCTTCAATCCTAATATTCCAACCGAAGAATGTTTTACCTCTCCTATTTCTGGTAAGGCCGAAGGCATCGTTTATTCAACCAAGCCACTTTCTTATCAAGGAGAATTGATTGAAAATTTCTCAATTAGATTTAAAGATGGTAAAGCTGTAGAAGTACACGCTGAAAAAGGCGAGAATCTCTTAAAAGAAATGATTGCTATGGATGAAGGTGCTTGTAAATTAGGTGAAGTTGCACTTGTTCCATATGATTCTCCAATTAATAAAACAGGTATTTTGTTCTATAACACTCTTTATGATGAAAATGCCGCTTGCCATTTAGCATTAGGCATTGGCTTCCCACAAGTTATTAAGGATTTTGAGAAATATACTTTAGATGAAATTCACAAAATCGGTGTTAACGATTCTACTATCCATGTTGACTTTATGATTGGCTCAAAAGATTTAAACATCATTGGTACAACTAGAGATGGCAAAAAGGTGTCTATCTTTAAAGACGGAAACTGGGCTTTCTAATTTATATCTAAAATATCAAAATACGCGGGAAATACCGCGTATTTTTATTTAAATATCATAATCAATTGAGAGGTCGATAAGCTCCGAAAATGGTATTTCTCCATCTTCTAAAATCAACTTCCGATTTAAAGTGTCCACTCTTTTAATCTGACAGACAATTTCGTAGATATATCCATCATAATAATATTTTATTTTTAATGGTCCGCCATGATAATTGATGAGTATTTGATTTATCTTATTCGCTCTTTCATTTGAAATTGATGGTTTTACTTTTTTATTCTTTTCATAAAACATCTCTTCAAGAATTGTACTTTGTTCTATAAGCGAAGAGAAAGGAGCCCACTTCTTCATTCCACGGTCACTCATTTATGGTGGCCTCCTATTTGGTTGTGTCTTTCTTTGGCGGTGCTGTTTTCTAATAACGATGATCCTCTTAGAACCATATTTTTACCATATTTATTTTTAATCAAATCGAGCACTTTTGTTAAGGCTCTTCTTTCCTTTTCATCTTTTTCATCATCAAATAAAGAGAGTTGTCTATGTTCGTTTCCTGATAACTTACCAAGTGACAACCATATTCCTCTAATAGGGATGTTTTCATTATATTTATTAAATAACTTTAATAAGTCATTTGTTATAAGTTTGGTATCATCGGTTGGATAATCTAGTGCAACTTGATGAGAAAATCCCCCTCCATATTGTGAGGAGTAACGCACTGCTAAACCAACTTTTTGAGTAAGTCTTTCGTGGTTCCTAAGTCTCATACATAAATCATCAGCCATTTCTTTGATGATTAATCTAGCGTCTTCGGATTTATAATCTTTGAACAAAACTTGACCAATTGAGAATGATGTATCTTTGGCAACATATTTTTCTCTAATATTTGTGTTATCAATTCCGTTAGCGTGTTCCCAAAGTTGTTCGCCCATAATACCAAATCTATTTTTTAGAAAATCTTTATCGGTATTGGCTAATTGTCCGACATCATTTATTCCTAGAGTATTTAACTTCTTTTCATAACCACTCGAGATACCCCACATTTTAGATAATGGTTTAATTTTCCATAATTTATTTTGAACATCCTTTTTAGTCCAGTTTGCAATATATGGTGGTTTATTTTTAGCATCGTTATCTAAAGCAACTTTTGCCATAAGCATGTTGTAGGAAAGACCAGCAGTAGTAATTAATCCGGTTTTCTCATTAATTGTTTTTTGGATTTTTCTAACCAATTGATATGGAGTGCATTTATACATTTTTAAATAAGGTCCTAAATTAACAAAGAATTCATCGATTGAATAAATGTGAATATCATCTGGACCAATTATGTCGGTTACAATTGAAATGATTTCGGCACTCTTTTGAACATAATGTTCCATTCGTGGTTGAGCAAAAATTAGGCCATCTATCTTTGGTAGTTCGTTTCTTCTACATCTAGATGGAACACCCATATTTTTTAGATATGGAGTCACAGATAAAACAATAGTCCAATTTCCTCTAGTTGGATCGCAAACCACCAAAGGTGTAGTAAAAGGATTTAGCTTTCTTTCTACGCATTCTTCAAATGCATAAAAAGCTTTCATATCAATAACAGCGATTGCCTTTTCCATTGATACAATTTTACATATAAAAAAATAAAAATATAGTCTTGACATTATTAAAAATTATTTTCTTAAAATTTTTGTCATAAATGGCAAAAATATTTCTAAAATATGCTATACTAATCGCGGAGGATTTACTTATGCCAGATTATGTTGGATATATTTTGATTGCTTTAACTTCTTTGTTGCTAATTGGAGTAGTTGTTTTATTAATTGTCATTTTAAAGAAAAACAAAAACCATAATGACGGTTTAACCAAAGACGATCAACAAGCATTGGGTGAAGTAAAAGCTAAGATAGATAACATAGATAGACAGGTTGAGAAAACCGTTGAAGTTGTCATGGCAAAAGAGATGGTTAAATTAACTAAAGAATTTGGCAATAATACCGAAAAAT
>CAMOEQ010000031.1 GCA_946612405.1 uncultured Erysipelotrichaceae bacterium
TTAAGTGGACTTTTCTTTATGCTGTTTCAATCAAACTTTCAATTACAAACATCTGCCATAGATGGTTGGTTGTATCGTATTGTCTGATTGCGTAATAAAGGGTAACAGCAATATTTTTACCAAAATAATCTTTAACAGGACAATACTTTAAATCGTTATCATCTAAACCGGTGCAATTAACTAAATAGAATCCTTTAACAGTATTAGTTGATCCGGCATCGGATAATGAGTCACCATAATTAGAAACCATTCCCAAATTATAAGTGGTTGTTATATCAGCATTATCAACAATATAGCCTGTTGATTTAAATAATTGGAAATAAGTATTGTTTGGGGCAGGGTTATATTTTGAAGAAGTTAAATTCCAGTTCTTAAAATAATCAGGTGATACTTCTTGAGCGGCTTCTACATTAATATGGGATTCTTCCTCGCTAGAGTGAGAGACATATTCGCAAGACAACCCCATAATAGCTGGAATCGAAGTTTTAATCGAAATGATACCAATCCAAGTGTAATATTTGCCGATATCTTCTTTATTTACCATTTTTTGTTTATCAGCAATGACAGTGATTGTGTTTCCATCACTATCTAAAACCATCGCTTTTTTATTTGCGTCTTCGTATTCAGTTTGAACAAGCTGTGAAGTAAATTTGACGATTTCACCAGCCCCATGTCCTTTGTTGTTTAAGATAATTTGTTCGGATTTTGCCTTGATTTCTGCTATTCCAGTCACATTTGTAGCGATATTGTTTGGATTATAAGAAAGTGGATAAGTTTCTCCTAAAGTAACAACACTTCCTTTGTTAGTAATTTCGCTATCAAATTGAACTTCGAAAACATTATTAACTTTTGCTAATTTGCCAGTAACTGTATATTCCTTCATCGTATAAAGATTTGCTAGGTAACCAGTGTAATTAGCATAAGGAACTCTTAACCAAATATAGTCATTTGCATCAGCAAAATACATAAGATCCTCATTGGTCCAAGTTAAAGTTCTTAAATATGTAGCATCAAATTTAACTGTTTCGCCAATTTTGCTATCAGTTTTAATTTGTGAAATTGTTTGTTTAATTACAACCGGTGGAGTTGGAGGAACATCTCCGCTTGATTCAGTATCACTTGAATCTGTTCCAGTATCAGTAGAAGTGTTTGTTGAAGTATTTGTTGTCGATGTGCTTGTTGGATTATCACTAGTATTTGTATCACTCGAAGACTTTTTAGAAGGCATAAGCATACAACTACTTAACAACAAAGATGGAACAAACAAAAATAATAACGACTTTTTCATATTTTTATTCTAATTCAAAGGCTCCAGTATAAAGTTGATAATAATAACCTTTCTTAGCGATTAAATCATTATGGTTACCACGTTCTATAATTTTACCATGGTCTAAGACCATAATAGCTTCAGAATTTTGAATTGTTGATAATCTATGTGCGATGACAAAAACAGTTCTACCTTTCATTAATTGGTCCATACCTTGTTGGACAATTTTTTCGGTACGAGTATCAATTGATGAAGTAGCTTCATCTAATATCATTACAGGTGCATCAGCAACCGCAGCACGAGCAATAGATAATAATTGTCTTTGTCCTTGAGACAAATTGGCTCCATCGCCAGAAAGCATTGTGTTATATCCTTCAGGCAATCTAGTTATAAAATCATGAGCATTCGCAATTTCGGCCGCTTTAATACATTCTTCATCGGTCGCATCTAATCGACCATAACGAATGTTATCCATAACTGTTCCGGTGAATAAATTAACATCTTGTAAAACAACACCTAATGAACGTCTTAAATCATCTTTTTTAATCTTGTTAATATTGATTCCATCGTATCTAACTTTTCCATCGCTGATTGGATAGAATCTATTGATTAAGTTTGTGATGGTGGTTTTACCTGCACCTGTCGCACCAACTAAAGCAATTTGTTGCCCTGGATGAGCATAAATGAATACATCCTCTAAAACCAATTTCTTTCCATCGTATGAGAAATCAACATTATCTAATAAGATATCGCCTTTAAGTTCGGTATAAGTAATCGTGCCATCTTGATGAGGATGTTTCCAAGCAAAATCTCTCGTTCTTTCATCGGTTTCAGCAAATGATCCATCTTTATTTTTCTTGATGTGAACCAAAGTAACATAACCATTATCCATCTCAGGTTTTTCATCAAGTAAATCAAAGCAACGCGATGCGCCTGCCATACCCATAACAACGAAGGTAACTTGCTGTGAGAAGTTATTGACATTATTAGCAAACATTCTTGACATCATTAAGAAAGAGATAACGATTCCCCAGAATGTTGATAGATTTTCATTTGTAATAGCCATCCATCCACTAGCGGATAAATTATCAAAACCAGGAATAACGAGCATTAAGAAGGCAACAATGGCGGTTAAGATATACATAAAGTTACCAATATTCATATTGATAGGACCGGTAACATTACCATGTATATTCGCTTCAGTAGAATATTCTTTGAGAATCTGATTGGTTTGATCAAATTGCTCAATTGATTCTTCTTCATGAGTAAATACTTTAATTACTTTTAAGCCATTAATTGTTTCTTGAATATTTCCTTCAACTTGACCAACTTGCATTTGTTGTTTGACGAAATATTTTGCTGCTCTTCCTCCAATTACTTTTATTGAATAGAACATTGCAACTGAACAAGCAATTGTAACTAAAGTTAACCAAATTGAATTCATAAGCATTGCGGTGAAGCAGAAAGCAACTGCTAAACCGGCTTGTAAAGTCATTGGTAATGCTTGAGAAATGAATTGCCTAATTGTATCGATATCATTGGTGAATAAAGACATGATTTCACCTTTTTTATGAGTATCGAAATATTTGATTGGTAAATCTTGTAAATGATTGAACATTTCCTTACGGAAACGATTCATAAATAATTGGGTAACAATCGCCATTGTGCGGTTCCACCACCAAGCAGCGAAAATACCAACGGTATATATTGAAGCCATCGCAATTAATAAATAAGTAACATTTGTTCCATAAATGGTTATGCCCATCGCGGTAACATCATAACTACCAATAAATGGATTTTGAGGTTTTAACCCTGGAGTCATTACAGCTTTAGTGATACAAACTGTAACAAAGTTAGCGAATATAGATGATGATAAATTTGCGAACACGTTAAAGATAATACAGAAAAGAGCAATCGATAAACGAATTGGATAAAGCTTAAAAAGCGTCTTAAGCAGTCTCTTAATCGTACCTTTTTTAGCTTTGCCTCTTTCTCTTATCCTAACCGGTGGCATTAGTTAGTACCTCCAACTCGATTTTGAGAATAATAAACTTCTTGATAAATCTTACAAGTTTTAAGAAGTTCTTTATGAGTTCCGATAGAATCGATGCTTCCATCATCTAAAACAACAATTAAATCTGCGTCTTCAATTGAAGAAATACGTTGAGCAATAACAATTTTGGTCATATCGGGTAAATCCTTTTTTAGACCAGATCTAATTAATTTATCGGTTTTGGTATCAACAGCGGATGTTGAATCATCAAGAATCATGATTTTTGGTTTTCTTAAAATGGCCCTTGCGATACATAATCTTTGTTTTTGTCCGCCTGAGAAATTAGCGCCACCTTGTTCAACGACAGAATCAAATCCTTCAGGTTTGGCTTTTACTATTTCAAGAGCTTGGCATATCTCACAAGCTTTGGTCATTTCTTCTTCAGTTGCATTTTTATTTCCCCAACGTAAATTTGAGGCTATAGTTCCAGAGAATAAAACATTCTTTTGAAGGACGACCGAGACATTATCTCTAAGTTGTTTTAAATCATAATTACGGACATCGACATCGCCAACTTCAACACTTCCTTCACTGACATCATATAATCTAGATATAAGATTAACTAATGAGGTTTTTCCAGAACCAGTTGAACCTAAAATACCCACAAATTGCCCGGATTTTATCTTTAAATTAATATTTTTAAGAGCGTATCTTTCAGCTGTTTCTTTGTATTTGAATGAGACATTTTTAAATGTAACATCTCCATTTTTAACTTCCATAACTGGATTGTCCGGATTAGTGAGTGATGGCTCTTCTTCTAACACTTCCGAAATACGTCTAATTGCTTCGATAGACATAACAAGCATTACCATAATCATAGAAATCATTAATACCGACATTAAGATTTGAATTCCATAAGTGATTAATGATGACATTTGACCAATTGATAATGTAGTCCAATAATCAGCATTGACAGTGCTTCTATAAATAAAATATGTGCCTAAACCAATAACTAAAATATTTGATAAATGAATAGTGGTATTAAGCAGTGGGTTATTCAAAGCAACAATCTTTTCAGCTTTGACAAAGTCACCGGTCATTGCGTCAGATGCACTGTTGAATTTTTGTTTTTCATAATCTTCACGAACATATGATTTGACAACTCTAATACCAGAAACGTTTTCTTCGACTGATTCATTTAATTTATCGTAACGTTTAAAGACCCTTAAGAAGATACCCATGGCATGACGAACAATTAAAAATAAACCAAAAGCAATTATTGGAACCAATACAACAAAGATAAGAGCCATAATTCCACCAGCGAGGAAAGCCATTATAGCTGAGAAGATCATCATAAGCGGTGCTCTAATAACAATTCTAATTAACATCTGGAATGACATTTGAACACTTGAAACATCTGTTGTCATTCTCGTGACAAGTGATGCTGATGAAAATTTATCTATATTAGAAAATGAAAATGATTGAATCTTTTTATATAAATCGCCTCTTAAATTAGTAGCCATACCAACCGAAGCTTTAGCAGCAGTCCTTCCACCTAAAATTCCGCAAGTGAGAGAAAGACCAGCCATCAGAATAAGAGTAATCATTATTGCAAAAATAGTTACATTGATCGAAAAACCCAATCCTTTGTTTGTATATGTAATTACTTTAAAAATATCAGAAAAGTTGTTGAGTTTAGTCACATTATCATTAACCGAGTCAATCAAAGCCGACATGATAAAAGGCATGACACATTCGATTAATGCCTCGAAAATCATAAAAATAGGCGTTATAAGAGCATATTTTTTATATTCTCTAACTGATGAAAGAATTAATTTGATCTTTTTCCACATAATTAAGGCAGTGAAATTATTATAAAACAATAATTTATTTCTACAATTCTATTTTTCAATTTCATTCTATATAATATTTGCAGTATGAGTATTGAAAAGAAAAATTTATTTACGAATATTGTATATTCTTTTTCTATTATTTTTTATTTGGTTATTGGCGTAAGTGTTTTAACCATTTCTCATTTTGATTTTTCTGAACGCACTCCTTTATTGAGCGCTTTAATAATATTAAGTAGCGTTCCACACGTCCTTATTTATGCAGCAAATAGAGAGAAAAAATCTTATTTAATCATTGGTTTGGTCGG
>CAMOEQ010000032.1 GCA_946612405.1 uncultured Erysipelotrichaceae bacterium
CAAATTGCTTTAGCAATAAGATCAGCAACAGATAATACTTTTAAATTTGAAATAGCTTTTTCAACTGTATCAGTTGTAACAAATTCTTTAATTCTAGGGTCGAGCTTTTGAGAAGATAAAATCGCATGAGTAGCAGCAACATAAACTTCTTTTGCGCCTTTTTTGAATAAAGCATCAACTGCATTATTAATTGTTCCGCCTGTATCTACAATGTCATCGACGATAAGACAAATTTTATTCTTACAATCTCCAACAACATTTGTAACTTCGGATTTATTTGGAGCAGGTCTTCTTTTATCGATAACTGCCAATGAAGCATTATTGAATGCTGAGCAGACATCTCTACCTCTATTAGCAGAGCCATGATCGGGAGAAACTACTACAACATCTTCATGTTTAATACCTAGTTCATTAAAACGATTTACAAAATATTCTCCAAACAATTCTGAAGTCTCAACATTTAGAACTGGAATAGAGAAAAACCCTTGTATTTGTTGGGTGTGTAAATCAACACTAATTAATTGACTAATTCCTGAACTTTGTAGGAGATTGGCCACGATTTTTGCAGTAATTGGTTCTCCTTTTTGAGCCACTCTATCTTGTCGAGAATAGCCATAATAAGGCGTAATCAAATTGATCTCTTTTGCCCCAGCATTTTTTAAAGAATCAACAAAAATAAAAATTTCAAACAAAGAGTCTGATGATGGAGCAATTGTCGATTGAACAATATAACATGTTTTGCCTTTAACATTACTTAAACAACGCGCCATTATTTCGCCATCGGCAAATCTGAAAACAGAACTCTCGCCCATCGGAATGTTTGATTTTTCCGAAATCTTTTTAGCGAGTTCTTTGCTCGTAGTTAAAGAAAATATTAAAGCGTCTTTCATTTGTTTTTATATTCGTTGTATTTTTTGGATGAACCTTTAACCATTTCGGCTGGATATTTCTTTTCATTAGAATCCATCTTTTCGTTGATAATTTGATCAATGTCTAAGTGATATCTATCAGCAAGTAACATCGCATACATAAAGACATCAGCGAGTTCTTCTTTGACTTTGTCAACCGATTTTTCTTTATCACTATATTGAAAGACTTCGAGAAGTTCGCCGGCTTCTATAACTAAAGATTTTGCTAAATTTTCTCCAGTATGAAACTGAGACCAATCTCGATCATCACGAAATTTCATTAAACGGTTATAGGTTTCTTCTTTCATTATTTCTTGGCTTTACCTTGGTTAGCAACCGCTTCCATTTCGGCCTTTAAAGCAGCTTCATCCATTAAATAATAATGTTTGACAGCTTTCATATTGTCATCGAATTCATAAACTAATGGGACACCAGTTGGAATATTAACACCAACGATTTCTTCATCAGCCATATTGTCGAAATATTTAACTAAAGCACGAAGTGAATTGCCATGGGCAACAACTAAACAGCGTTTGCCGCTTTTCATAGCAGGTTTAATAACTTCTTCAAAATATGGAACAGCACGAGCAACGGTCATTTCAAGAGATTCATGAAGTGGTAAATCCTCTTTTGGAACATCTCTAAATTGAGCTTGTAAAGCTGGATTTCTTGGATCATCTTCTTTTAAAGCTGGAGGTGGGCAATCATAGCTTCTTCTCCAGATTTTAACTTGATCTTCACCATATTTTTCAGCGGTTTCAGCTTTATTTAATCCTTGAAGGGCACCATAATGTCGTTCATTAAGTCTCCAGGTTTTATAAACTGGAAGCCATTCTCTATCAAGTTCAAATAAGACGTTGTTCATTGTATGAATAGCTCTTTTAAGAAGTGAGGTATAAACAACATCAAAGTCATAACCTTCTTCTTTTAAGGTCTTACCAGCTCTATGAGCTTCGGAAACGCCTTTTTCAGATAATTCGACATCGGTCCATCCAGTAAATAAATTTAATTTATTCCATTCAGATTCGCCATGTCTAATCAAAACTAATTTATGCATTGTTTTTCTCCTTTTAATTAGTCTGCTAAAGAACCCATTGGATCCCATGGTTTTAATTCAATTGGTTGAGCATTATATGCATCAAGTTCTTCCTTGGTGAGATATTTTTTATCAACAACTGCTTGATATGTGAATTGATCAAACCAAGAATCTGACATGATGAAATAACCTTCTTTTCCTCTATCATTGCCCCAGGAGTTTTCGATTTTCCATTTGGTTGGTTTGCCATTTTCATCAAATGCAACACCTGTGATGCACATTGCATGATTCATAGCGGAGGAACGGAAATCTAAAGACTCGCCTTTTTCCATCTTGATGTCTAAATCTAATAAAGATTTAAAATCGAATTCTCTATCATCCCAAACGCCTCTTTGACGATCACCATATGATGAGACATCACTACCAAACCAAACAATCTTATTATCCTTTAATTGAGCAATAATAACTTCTTTAAGTCTTTCCATAGGAAGATTGAGGTGTTTAACAATTTTACCACCCGCTACATTGCCTAAATATTTGACGGTATATGATTTATAAAATGGTTTAGATTTTGTTGGAGCATTAATACAGCTAACAAATTCATCTAATCTATCACCAACATATTTTTCGTAGAAAGATTTTGGAGTAAATCCACGAACGATTTGGAAATTACCTTTATCGTCTGTGTATTTGAGATCAAATTGTTTTGGTGGAATTCCATAGCAGCTTACAAGTGCACGATAGAATCTCTTAATATATGATTCTTTAAGTTCTTGAACAGCTTCCATTCCTTTTTTGGCTTTAACAATTCTGGCTTCGGAAGCAAATCTTCTAACTTCGGCATTTAATAATGAATTCAATATTCTTGTGTTATTAGAAGTATATGTTTCAACAAAAGCATTCTTTGGGCAAATGCCATATTTTTTTACAACATTAACAAGCATATCCCATTGACCACCATCACCAATTCCGTTTTGAACTAGGAATTGAACTGTACGATCATCATAATCTAAATCGATAGTTTCAATTAATGCTTCTAATGTGTAATTAAGTTTTTCAAGTTTATCGTAAAATGCGATATAACTTTGTGATAATTTGAATGAACCGACACCAATCTTTTTGCCGATTAATTCTCTGATGCCGTTACATGCAGCAAAAATCCAACATCTACCAGAAGCTTTTTGGTTATTAACCGACATTGTCTTAATATTAATATCAAAGTTAAAATCCATTCCAGAAACAGTATCTTTGGATGCTGCCGCGACAGCAATATCTTGATTAGATAAAGCATGACGAGCAATCGTGCAATTCTTATCTTGCTTATACTCTTCGAGGTATTTATCTAATTGTTCTATTTTGATTTCCTTCATAAGTATCTCCTTTAGCAATAGGTATTTTAAATATAAAATAATTAATTTTCCACCAAAACGATAAATTTATTATAATTTAGACATGATGAATTTTGAAAAATATGCAATAGCAGACATCCATCTCCATTTAGATGGATCGTTATCTTCGAAAGCAATTATCGAAGTTGCAAATAAAGAAAATATTAAACTTCCTACTTATAAAGAAGAGGAACTAAATAACTATTTAGAAGTCCCATCAAATTGCGAATCATTAAATGAATATCTTAAACGTTTTGATTTGCCTAATTTAGTGCTTCAAAGCGAATACGGATTAAGTCATTGTACTTTAGACCTATTAGAAAGACTCGCTACAGATGGAGTTAAATATGCTGAAATTAGAATGGCTCCACAGCTATCGACTGCTAAAGGATTAACTCAAGAGCAAGTTATCAAAACCTTAATTCGAACTCTTAAAGATGGTGAAAAACAATTTGGTATAAAATCCAACTTAATTGTTTGTATGATGAGAGGCGAAAACCTCAAAGAAAAAAATATCGAAACAATTGAACTCGCTAAAAAATATCGCAATGATAAAGTAGTTGCGGTAGATATTGCAGGAGCAGAGGCGATTTTCCCAAATGAATTGTTTGATTTTGAATTCGCATTAATCAAAAAATATGGTCTCAATTTAACAATTCATGCTGGAGAAGCAAGTGACTATAAATCAGTCAAATCCGCTATCCAATTTGGAGCAGATCGCATAGGTCATGGAATCCACGCAATCGAAGATAAAAATCTATGCAAATTATTGAAAAAACTTGGGATTTGCTTGGAAATTTGTCCAAAATCAAATTTAGATACTAAAGCCATTTCTAATTATGATGAGCTTCCGGTAAAAGAGTTTTTAAATCTCGGAATTAAGGTCTCAATTAACTCTGATGATATGACTGTTAGCAAAACTTCGGTCAAAAAAGAATATGAGACTTTAGCAAAACTTGGTTTTAATGAAAAAGAGCTTCAACAGTTTGCTCTTAATACTATCGAAGCTTCTTTTACAGATTTAGATACTAAAGAATATCTTAAGAAATTTATTTTATAAATTTATATATCTCATCCACGGTTTTCTCTGGTTCCTCAGCATAACCGCCATGATGAGATTTTTCTAATACAACCCACTTCGAATTATTAATTTCTTTATTCATCAATTCATTCATTAAAGGAGTTGATTCATCTAGTCTTCCAGAAATAATTAATGTTTCGTTATTGATGTTTTTAAGCTTTGGAATTGTATCCCAATCTTTTAATGTTCCGGTGCCAAATAATTCGGATTTGCCCCACATTTTTTCATAAATTTCCTTGTTAGTTTTTGGAAATCTTTTACGATTATAGACCCATTTTTTATCTTTCTTTTTTCCAAGATGTTCGTTATAAAAACGTCTCACTCCCAGCCTCAAATATTTCTTATCGGCCTCTTGCCCATTATAATCATCAATAATTGCTTTCTTTTCTAACTCTGGGTAATTATCGATCATTTTAAAATGTTCATCATTCCAAATTTTGGTTGAAGGTAAAGTTGAAAACAAAATTAGTTTATCTAATCCATCATGTTTTCTAGATGTTACCCATTCTAAAGCAAGCATCCCACCCCAGGAGTGACCTAAAATATGGAATTTGGTCAATTTAAAATATTTGATTACATTTTCTAATTCATCTAAATATAAATCGAAATCCCAAAGAGATTCGTTTCCTTTAGGAACTCTAGAATATCCACAACCTAATTGATCATAAAAAATTAATGGAATACCTTTATCTGCCAATTGTTCAAGTGGTTCATAACGCTCATCACATCCACCAGGACCACCATGAAGGATGATTAGAGGCGTTCCACGACCTACATCACCAAAAGTATAACAATATGTAATGAATCCTTTATAAGGAATATGATGAACAACTTTTCTCATAAAAATAATTGTAAACAAAAAGAGACTCTAAATCGAGCCTCTTAATGTAAATTGAGTTTGATTATTTACGGAATTTAAATGCGCCTAAACCAGCATATTTGGCTTTTGGACCAAGTTCTTCTTCAATACGGAGAAGTTGATTGTA
>CAMOEQ010000033.1 GCA_946612405.1 uncultured Erysipelotrichaceae bacterium
CAGACAATATTCTCTATATAGATTTAGAAGATGCTTTGAATTATAAATACTGGGACATATAACGTTGAAAAATACCTGTATATGCAAGTGTCACACATTTTATAAACACAAAAAATAGTTTCGACGGCTCGCAACACTATCTTTACGCGATATGATCATTTATGAAAGAACTTGTGCAAAACAGAATAAAAAAAGAATCAATGTTTGAAAAAAGATCATCTAATGTTATAATGAAATCGCAAAAAACCGGAAAATGTCAGGAAATTGCGAAAGAACATATGATTAAAAGGGATTATTATTTAAAACAGCTTATTGAAAAAAAACATTCATCAAAGATTAAAATTGTGACTGGTTTAAGGAGATCGGGCAAATCGTATTTGCTCGGTGTAATTTTCAGGCAACACTTAATTGATAATGGAGTAAAAGAAGAACAAATTATCGATGTTGAACTAGATGATGAGAAAAATGATAGCTTATTAGAAAAAGGAAAACTTAGAGAATATATCGAAAAAATCGCCAATGATGAAGATAAACAATATTACATTATTCTTGATGAAATACAGCTCGTAGATGATTTTGTTCGATCGGTTAACTCATTAAATAAACACAAAAATTACGATTTATATATCACTGGAAGCAATTCAAAATTTTTGTCAAAAGACATAAACGACGAATTTAAAGATAGGGGAACAGAGATTAATGTCAGACCTCTTTCTTTCTCGGAATATTATTCTGCATACGAGGGAGATAAAAGATTTGCGTTGCAAGAATATTTAAGATTTGGTGGAATGCCTGGTTTATTTGAAGAGAGTAATGAACAAGGCAAAATTAAATATTTAGATAACTTAATGAAAAAAGTTTATATAGATGATATTAGGAAAAATATCAATACATCTCTGATTGATGAATTGAGTGCGACCGTTGATGCCTTATGTTCTGTTACAGGCAATTTGACAAATCCACTTAATATGACAAATTACTTAAAAAGTGAAAGACAAATTAAAATTGATAATGAAACGGTCGCAAAATTTCTTGAAGGCATGAAAGATGCGTTTTTATTTGATGAAGTTAAACGTTACAACATCAAAGGAATGGCTTATCTCAACACTCCTAGCAAGTTCTATTGTCAGGATATTGGTTTAAGGAATGTAAGAATTAATTTTAGAGAACCAAATGAAGGATTTCTTATCGAAAACGCTATATACAACGAATTAAAAACGCGCGAATATCTTGTCGATGTTGGTTTCGTTGAGACAAAAGTTAAAAATAAAATTGGCAAATGGGTTTACGCTCAACTTGAAGTAGATTTTATAGTGAGGAGGGGGAGCAAAGAGTATTACATCCAAGTAATGGATGAAGTACCTGTTGGCAAACATCTTGTTAATGAATACGATGCCTTACTAGCCGTTCCTGGTTCTTTTAAGAAAATAGCAGTCATTAATAAACCATTGTTAAGCTACACAAACAAAGATGGCATTCTAATAATTTCATTAGAGGAGTTCTTACTAAACCAAAATAGTCTTGATTTGTAAAATCTGTTTCCAAACGCCTGAATAGGCTTGCCATACTTTGTTTCGGGTAGTGGAAAAAGGATATCATTTGTTATTTTCACCAGTAAAAGGCTATACATATCTAATTTAGGTACATATTGAGACTGTAGTGAGTCTAAGACTAAAAGTGCAATAGCGCATCAAAAAAGGTTGGCAATTCCAACCTTTTATCTTTGTAATATTTAAACTAATTGTTTCTTAAATTAATCTTCCATCCATTCATAGCCGCAGTGTTTGCATTCGCACATATAGCCATTGACATCCCGTTTCCATTTAACGTAACCGGAATCACATTTTGGGCAAGTAAATGCTGGGGCGCTCGTGCATAAACCACCACCTGAAATAGTTTCAAGTTGCTCGTCAGTTAATTCAATGCCTTCTTTTTTAGCTAGCGCTAAGAGTTCTTCATGGCTCTTGCAAGCTTTAACTTTGGCAACTTGTTCTTCACTTAAACCTTTTAATAATTCTTTTTTCACAGAATCTCTTACTCTCTCCATTTAAATCCGCAACTTTGGCATTGGAATAGATTACCTTTGCCTTTCACTGCTTCAACTTTGTTGCTTCCGCATTCAGGGCAATCAAACGGATTGATAAAATCTCCAATATCTGAAACAACGCTACAGGCTCCTCCACCACTAATAGCGGTGAGTTGTTCGTCTGTAAGTTCGATTCCCTCATCTTTTGCTAAGGCTAATAGGTCTTTGTGGTTTTTACATTCTTTAACTTTAGCGATTTGTTCATCAGTTAAACCTTTTAATAATTCTTTTTTCATTTCAAAGTTCTCCTTTGTTGGTATTAATCTATCACAAGCCTTGTCACAGAACTGCCACAAAGAAGAAACACAATATTTAAAAAGCTACCTTTTAGGCAGCTTTGAATTGTGTGTATTTCTTGTTAGTTAATATCGAATTCCAAAGTAATCTAAATATGATTTAACTGTGTCTTGTCCATCTAAACATGTGTCGATAAGCCAACCACGTTCCTTGTTCCAATTCTTAAGTCCACGATAATAGAACATCTTTTTACTATCCAAAATGATAAATGGAACAATATTGTTTTTAAGGCATTCTTTGAATGCAATCATCCGTCCTACTCTTCCATTGCCGTCTTGGAACGGATGAATTCTTTCAAATTTAACATGGAATTCAACGATTTCTTCAAGAGTGTGGTTTTCTTTTTCATTGTATTCATCAACAAGTTTTTTCATTTCCTGAGGTACTAATCTAGGGAGTGTGGTTTCTATATCACCAACAGCGTTTGCTCTTCTTTTATAGTCACCAACTTTAAACCAAGGCAGTCTAGAATCAGATGTTCCAGTTTTTAAAATCCTATGTAGTTCCTTAATAAATGCCTCACTTAATTCATAATTGGCAAAATCAATCACTCTATCAATCATTGTGAAGTGATTTACAGTTTCAGCAATGTCATCAATTTTAAAAGTATCGTTAATATTTTCTACTCCAATAGTTCTGGTTTCAAAAATATATCTAGTTTGATCGTGAGTTAACTCACTACCTTCCATATGATTAGAGTTATAAGTTAAATCAATTTGAAATTTATGGTAGATGCCACCTTTTATTCCGTGTTTCTTTTCTTCTCTTAATCTCTCTAAGAGATAGTTTTTATTTTCCTTTTCGTTAATCCTAACTGGTTTTTTGGCATCAGCTGGTATTTTCCAAACTCCACCTTCCATAATCGCGCCTTCAACTCTACCTAAGGCGCAGTAATTACGGACGCTTCTCTCGGATACGTTCCATAATATGGATGCTTCTTTAATACTCATGTATTTATTCATAATTCTAGTTTATACTAATCGGCAAAAAACGCAATAGTTAGTGCAACTTTTATGAATTTTGCCGTTTAAAAATAAATGTAATAAGCCAGTAACCTAAATAAAACCTTGTGACACACTTGTGACAAGCAAAATGTTAGAATGAATCAAAACAAGGAAAAGATGTGTATGAAAGAAGAATTACTAAAGGGATTAACCAAAGAACAAATTGAAAAACTAAATAAATGTAAATCAAATAAAGAAATCTTAGCTTTAGCGAAAGAAGAAGGTATTGAACTAAGTAAAGAGCAACTAGACGCTGTTAGTGGTGGAGCCTGCGTTCCAGATGGAGACACTAGAAACCCAAGAAGATGTCCATTATGTCATCACACTAACACGAAACTAGTCAGTAAAAACGATGTGGGTAGAATTGCCTGGGATGTTTATCTTTGCCTTGACTGTAAAGTTGAATATCGTATTGTTAATAACCAATATTAATTACCAGCAGCGGGTTCCGCTGCTTTTTTCTTTTTGATTAAGTTATAAATAGAACTTTCCACTAAATAAGTGAGATAAGTTAATAAAGAAATTAAAGAAACAAATAATAATAGATAAACTGGATAGCCCAATTTCTCTTGAACAATATTACCAATTGGTAAATTTGTGATCCTCGTAGGGTTAATAAAGAACATATTAATGAAATGAGGGTAGAAACTAACATTAATAATAATCGCGATCACTACAGTAACTAAAAAAGCAATCCAGGTGCGATAAACCGTGTTAAAAGAGATTCTTTCTCTATTCCATACATAAATAAACACTCCTAAGATAACTTGACTACCGTGATGAATTAAAGATTGAACATTCGTATAAATTAGATTAGACATCACCATATCTGTGTAAACACAGACCGCAAGTCCAGAGACTAAAGAGATAAAAGACATATATCCAATCGCTGCATCCACAATATGCGGATGTTTTTCTTTATTAACAAATAAAATTATTGGAACAAAATAATAAATCATTGAGCAAATAGAAAACGGGAAATCTCTAATACTATATTCACAATATGATGGACTACCGTAATGGAATGCTTTAAGTATCTGTTTAAAGATTTCTAAAACAATCAAAATAATCCAGAAGATGAATAAGATTTTCTTATAGTTCTTCTCACTAGTGTTTTTAAAAAACACTGAGATAAAAATAGTCAATCCAATAATTGGAATTAACATTAGTAAATGAAACCAAGAAAAGATTCCTGGTACTTCCATTTCACCTTGAAGAAAATGTAAGAACTCTTCCATTTGTTTTACTTCGATTACATGAGATTATTCTAATATTACAAAATCATGAATGATTTTTCATTTATTTTCTCTTGGAGCGATAATATTTTGAGTTAAACATTAAGAAAACATTAAGAAAAGTTAGAATAAATAAGAAAAGAACATTGAGGAGAAAATAGTTATATGAAAGAAATTAAATGCCCTGTTTGCGGCAACAAAGAATTTATTGAAGTCAAAGACACCTTAACAGATTGCCGCGTTCATCATCAAGGTAAATGTTACTACTGCTCTGAATGTGGTTATGTAATGTGGTTCATGGAGGACCGAGTCAAAGACAATAAATAGGATTAAAAAAGCACCAACTTACCAAGATAAAAGGGCGGTTGGTGTTTTAATATGTCTTTAACATTTTTCTTTAATACGCATTCCCTGTTACAAGACACCCCGTACCAGGGAATAGGATATGCTTAAAAGACGCAAGCTTTCTTTGCGTTTATTATATTAATATAATAATCCGTTAATACAAAGTTGAATAGGTGACGACAATATGCTGTTTTTTTGATTATTCTT
>CAMOEQ010000034.1 GCA_946612405.1 uncultured Erysipelotrichaceae bacterium
TGCAGATTGATTATCTGCTTTTTATTTACAATTTTACTTTTAGTAATTATCATAATAAATCGAGGTTATAAATATGAAAAATACTGTTATTCGAGATTTTATTAATGCCGAATTAATTAGGCAAGAAAACAACATTGAATTAATCGCATCTGAAAACTATGTTTCATTAGATGTTTTAGAAGCTTGTGGATCAATACTTACAAACAAATATGCTGAAGGATATCCTGGTAGAAGATATTATGGCGGATGTGAAAATGTCGATATGGTTGAAAGGGAAGCTCAAAATTTAGCAAAACAACTCTTTAATGTTAAATATGCAAATGTTCAACCTCATTCTGGTAGCCAAGCAAATATGGCTGCTTATCGTTCTATATTAAATAAAGGCGACAAAATCATGTCTATGTCTCTCTCTAATGGTGGACATTTGACTCATGGTCACAAATTATCTTTCTCAGGAAGTGATTATGTCTTTGTTCATTATGATGTTGATAAAGATGGATATATTGATTATGAAGCAATGAGAGAGCTTGCTATCAAAGAGAAACCTCAATTGATTCTTGCTGGTGCTTCTGCTTATTCTCGAATTATCGATTTTGCATATTTTAAAAAAGTCGCTGATGAAGTAGGTGCTTTATTCATGGTTGATATGGCTCATATTGCCGGATTAGTAGCTGCTGGTCTTCATCCAAATCCATGCGATTATGCCGATATTGTTACCACCACAACACACAAGACTTTAAGAGGCCCAAGAGGTGGTATGATTTTGACTAATAATGAAGAGATTTATAAGAAAGTAAATTCGACCTTATTCCCGGGCATTCAAGGTGGGCCATTAATGCACATTATCGCTGCAAAAGCCGTATGTTTTGCCGAAGATTTGGAACCTTCGTTCAAAAAATATTGTGCTCAAATTATCGCTAATTGTAAGGCTCTTGCAAATGCTTTAATTAGCCGCGGATATAAGCTTATTACTGGTGGCACAGATAACCACTTAATTTTAGTCGATACATACACAACAAAAGGACTAACTGGCAAAGAAGTTGAAAAGCTTTTAGATAAGGTCGGGATAACAGTTAATAAAAATACTATTCCAAACGACCAACTTCCTCCAATGATTACTAGTGGAATTAGAATTGGTACAGCTGCAATTACAACTAGAGGCTTTAAAGAAGATGATATGAATCTAGTTGCTCAATATATTGATGAAGCGATTGAAAATAAAGATGATGAAGATAAATTAGAGCAAATTCATCAAAAAGTTATCGCTTTAACTTCTAAATATCCTCTCCCGTATAAAAAGATATAATTTTGGCATAATTGCCAACCACTTAAATTGACATAACCTTTACCTTTTGGTAATGTTTTAAGCGAGGAGAACACAATGAAAAAACCAATTGTAGCTATTATGTATGACTTCGACAAAACTTTGTCGACAACAGACATGCAAAATTACATGTTTATTCCTGCGCTAGGTATGAAACCTGATGAATTTTGGGGTGCAACCGGAGAATTCTCAAAGAAGAGTGAAGTTGAAAGAATCCTATCTTATATGTATATGATGGTCAAACTTAGCCAAGAAAAAGGAATCAAACTTACTAAAAAATTCTTAAATGACTGTGGCAAAAAAATTGATTATTATCCAGGTGTTGAAAACTGGTTCAAACGTATCAATAAATATGGTCAAGCATTAGATGTTAGAATCGAACACTATTTATTGAGTTCAGGAACAAAAGAAATTATTGAAGGCTCAAAGATTGCTAAATATTTTAGAGAAATATATGGTTGTGAATTCTATTTTGATCCAGTAACTCAAGTTCCTGTTTGGCCAAAGCAAGCAGTTAACTATACCCAAAAAACTCAATACCTTTTTAGAATTTCTAAAGGTGCAACCGATTTAAGAGATGATACAAAGATTAACGAAAAAGAAAAAGATCACCGCATCCCATACACCAATATGATTTATCTTGGTGATGGAATGACCGATGTTCCTTGTATGCAAGTTTTGAAAAATAATGGTGGAAAATCAATCGCCATCTATAATCCAAAAGATAAAGCAAACATTCAAAAACTTGTTAGAGAAAAACGTGTTAATTTCGCTTTCACTGCTAACTATACCGAAGGTTCTAACTTAGATAAAACAGTTAAATCCATCATTAAACAAATTGCAGTTGATAACGAACTTAAACGCAAAGAGGAAGAAACATTTAAAAAACTCTCAGGCGAATAAAATGAAAAATTACGGATTAATTCTTTCGGCTGGATCTTCGACAAGATTTGGTGGAACTATCAAAAAACAATTTTATGAACTTAAAGGCAAACCTGTTTTGTTTTATTCATTAAATGCATTCAATAAATCAAAATTAATTGATGAAATTGTTGTAGTTACATCTAAAGAAGACATCGAAAGAGTTAATCAATTGGTTTCTAAATATAGCTTTAACAAAGTTAAATGTGTTGTTGAAGGTGGTCAAAGTCGTCAAGAAAGTGTCGAGTATGGTCTAAATAAATTAGAAGACGGAATTGTTCTAATTCATGACTCTGCTAGGCCTCTTGTTGATGAAGAAATTATTTCTTCTTTAGTTGATGCTTTAAAAAATAATGATGGAGCCGCTCCTGCGATTAAAAGCGTTGATACAATTATTAAAGTTAAAGATGGAGATTTAATTTCTTTTGAAGATCGAGAATCTTTATATCGAATTCAAACTCCGCAAGCATTTAAATTAAATGTTATAAAAGAAGCCCATGAGAAATATAAAAACCAAAACGCTACGGACGATACTCAATTAGTTAAATCATTGGGCTATAAAATAAAAATCGTTCCTGGCAAAGAACAGTTATTAAAACTTACTAGATTAGAGGATACCAACGCTCTTGAAGCGTATATTGAACAAAATGAATACGTACAAAATTAACGATATTATTGAAGGTACAATAATTGCCATCAAACCATTTGGGGCGATAATGATTTTTGAAGATGGCCAAAAAGGACTACTTCATATTTCTCAAGTTGCTAATACCTTCATTAGAAATATATCAAGATACCTTAAAATAGGTAAAACCTATCAAGTTAAAATTATCGATATTGAAGAAGATGGATTTTTAAAATTATCAATGTCTCAAATCAGTCAAGAAGAAAAAGATGAATACCATCGTAATGGTGTTAAGAAAGAAAAAATCGATCCTCAATATATTGATTTTTCCGCTTTAAAAGCTAAATTACCTGAATGGATTGAAAATGCTAAAAAGGAGAACTAAAAATGATTAAAGTAAATGATGCAAATGTTTTGGCTAAGATTGACTATAAGTCATATCAAGAAAAAGTTAGTCAAATTAACCAAATGATTGACGAAAACAAAGGCGCTGGAAACGATTATACCGGTTGGGTAAATTATCCAGAAACTTTCGATAAAGTCGAATTTGAAGAAATTAAAAAACACGCTAAATATGTAAGAGATAATTTCGATGTTTTAGTCGTATGTGGCATCGGCGGATCTTATTTAGGTGCTAGAGCAGCTTTAGAAGCACTTCAAGGTTTAAAAAGAAATGATAAATTAGAAATCATTTTCTTAGGTCAAACTTTCTCAAGTGATTATGTTTATGATGTTCTTTCTTATCTTAAAGATAAAAATTTTGCAATCAACGTCATTTCTAAATCAGGCACAACAACTGAAACTGCTATTGCCTTTAGATTAGTTAAAGAATTATTAGAGAAAAAGGTCGGCAAAGAAAAAGCCCGTAAATCAATATTTGCTACAACCGACGCAATCAAAGGTGCTTTAAGAGAGTTATCAAATAAGGAAGGTTATGTAACATTTAACCTCCCAGGAAATATTGGTGGTCGTTACTCAGTTTTCACCGCTGTTGGTTTGTTCCCTCTCGCCTGTGCTGGTGTTGATATTGATGGCCTTATGAAAGGCGCTTTAGATTCTCAAAAAGACTGCAAAAACCCGATTATTGACGCAAATCCTGCATATAAGTATGCTGTGCTTAGAGATTATTTTTATCGTCACAATAAACCTGTTGAAATGTTTGTTAGCTATGAGCCAAAACTCACTCAATTAGGAGAATGGTTTAAACAATTATTTGGCGAATCAGAAGGCAAAGATGGTAAAGGTTTACTTCCAGATTCTGCTACTTTCTCAACTGACTTACATTCACTTGGCCAATTCGTTCAAGATGGATCTAAATTAATGTTTGAAACAATTTTATTTGTTAAAAATCCAAATAACAAAGTTATTATTCCTCATGATGATAAAGATTTAGATGGATTAAATTATCTTGAAGGAAAAGATTTAGGTTTCGTAAACGAAAAAGCTTTCTTAGGAACTCTTGAAGCCCACACAAAAACCGGAGGAGTTCCAAATATCGTTTTAGAAGTTGAAAAACTCGATGCATATACAATGGGTTATGTCTTCTATTTCTTTATGAAAACATGTGCTATGTCAGCATATTTATTAGATGTTAATCCATTCAATCAACCAGGTGTTGAAGTTTATAAAAAGAACATGTTCCATCTCTTAGGTAAAAAGGGATATTAATAACATTCAAAATTGCATTGACTTGCTTATATCTATTTGATATATTTTTAAAGCACGTCAAAGTGTAATTGGATGTTTAGCTCAGTTGGGAGAGCATCGCCTTTACACGGCGGGGGTCAGAGGTTCGAGCCCTCTAACATCCACCATTGACAAACATGTGGAGGAATAGCGAAGCGGCCAAACGCGGTTGACTGTAAATCAATTCCTACGGGTTCGGTGGTTCAAATCCACCTTCCTCCACCACTCTTGGGGTGTAGCCAAGTGGTAAGGCACAAGACTTTGACTCTTGCATTCGCTGGTCCGATCCCAGCCACCCCAACCATTAAAAATTCACCATTTAGGTGATTTTTTTATATTAA
>CAMOEQ010000035.1 GCA_946612405.1 uncultured Erysipelotrichaceae bacterium
CTTTTCAATAATTATTTTGCTATAATCAATTTTTAGAAATTGAGAAAAGGTAATATTACAATGGCAAATGTGGATCAAAAAACATCATATACAGCCGCTGATATTGACATTCTTGAAGGTTTAGCAGGGGTTAGAAAACGTCCTGCAATGTATATCGGTTCAACAAATTTAACCGGTTTACATCACCTAGTTTGGGAAGTAGTTGATAATGCGGTAGACGAAGCTTTAAGTGGCTTTGGTAAAGAAATCAAAATCATTATTCATAAAGATGGTAGTTTATCTGTTGAAGACGAAGGAAGAGGAATTCCTGTCGATATCCATCGACAGACCGGTATGCCTGCCGTTCAATTAATTTTCTCAACCCTCCATTCTGGTGGTAAATTTTCGTCCAAAGTTTATACCTCAAGTGCTGGTCTACATGGTGTTGGAGCCTCTGTTACAAATGCCCTTTCTACATATTGTGATGTTACTGTTTATCGTGATGGAAAAATCAATCATCTCCGTTTTGAAGATGGCGGAAAATTAACCGTACCATTAGAAGTTCTTGGTAATACCAAGAAACATGGTACATTAGTTAGATTTTTGCCAGATCCAAGAATCTTTTCATCAACTGATTTTAAATTCGAAATAATCGCTGCTCACATCAAGGAATCAGCTTTCCTTTTAAAAGGAGTGAAATTCTCTCTCTTTAGCGAAAAAAGCCAAGAAAAAGTCGAGTTTTTATACGAAGACGGAATAAAGGCGTATATCAAAGATATACAAGCAAATAAAAACACTTTAGGAGACATTATTGCTTTTGAAGGAGAAGACGACACAATAAAGATAGATATTGCTATGCAATATGCTTATCAAGATTACGGTGAAAATATCTATTCATACGCTAATAACGTTAGAACCCGTGATGGTGGTACACATGAGCAAGGTTTTAGAGCAGGTATTACTAAAGCTGTTAATGATTATGCCGAAGAAAATTCATTACTTAAGGGCAAAACTAAACTTGAAGGAAGTGATATTCGTGAAGGCTTAACCGCAGTAATTTCTTTAAAAATACCTGAAGCAAAACTTGAATATGAAGGTCAAACCAAACAAAAATTAGGTACTCCAGAAGCTTTACCTATCTTAACTAACTTTATTTATAATAACTTTAGTTATTATCTTAACGAACATAAAGAATTTGCAGTTAATTTAATCAAAAAATGTATCGATTCTCAAACAGCTAGAATTGCTGCAAGAAAAGCTAAAGATGAAGCACGTAGTAAACGTACTTTAAAACAAGATGTCATTTTGTCGGATAAATTAACACCAGCTACCTCAAAAGATTATGATCGTAACGAATTATTCATTGTTGAGGGTGATTCTGCTGGTGGAACTGCTAAAAGTGGTCGTGATCGAATGCATCAAGCAATCTTACCACTACGTGGTAAACCACTAAATACATATGGCATTCCAGTCGAAAAAACTCTTAAAAATGAAGAATGTGCAACATTAATCAACACAATTGGTGCTGGCGTTAAAGAAACATTTAATGCCGATAACTCCCATTATGGGAAAGTAATCATTATGACCGATGCTGATACCGATGGTGCTCATATTCAAACATTACTTATCACCTTTTTCTATAACTACATGAAACCACTAATCGTTAAAGGAAAATTATTCGTTGCAATGCCACCTTTATACCGCGTTGCTAAAGAAGTAAATCATAAAATGATTTATAAATATGCTTGGAACGACAATGATCTCGATGAAGCTAAGAAACAAATTGGCGGTGGAGGCAAGGTTTCTCGTTATAAAGGACTTGGTGAAATGAATGCCGAACAACTTTGGGAAACAACAATGGATCCAAAACGTCGTCAATTATTAAAAGTTACGATTGAAGATGCTCTTATTGCTGAGCAACGCATGAATGTTTTAATGGGCAATGATGCTCAACTAAGAAGAAACTGGATTGAAGAAAATATCAACTTCAATGAAGTTGATTCATTCATTGAGGAGGTGAAATAATATGGCTAAAAAAGTTATCGCCCCCGTTGAAGAAATAGTCGAAAACATCCATAACGAACCAATGGAAGAAATCATGTCTGACCGTTTTGCGACTTATGCAAAATATGTCATTCAAGATCGAGCAATTCCTGATGTTCGTGATGGTTTAAAACCAGTTCAACGTCGAATCATCTACTCAATGTATAAAGAAGGCAACATCTATTCTCGTCCAACGAAAAAATGTGCTCACGCTGTTGGAACAGTTATGGGTGAATATCACCCTCATGGTGATACTTCCATCTATGAAGCACTTGTTAGAATGTCACAAACTTGGAAAGTTAATGCTCCATTAATTGACTTTCAAGGTAACAATGGTTCAATCGATGGAGATGGCCCAGCTGCTTATCGATATACCGAGGCAAGATTATCCCAAATTGCCGAAGAAATGGTTCGTGATATCGATAAGGAAACTGTCGATATGGCACTTACCTTTGATGATGAAAAATTTGAGCCTGTAGTTTTACCTGCTCGCTTCCCAAATTTACTCGTCAATGGCACCGAAGGTATCGCGGTTGGTATGGCCACAGAAATCCCAACTCATAACCTCAGAGAGGTTATTGATGCTGTAATTTATCGTATAAATCATGTTAGAGTTGAGCCTCTTGATCTCATGGAATTTATCAAAGGTCCAGACTTCCCAAGCGGTGGTTTAATCTATAAATCAAATGGCCTAACAGACATGTATTTGACTGGTCGTGGACGTATCGAAATTGCTTCAAAAACTGAGGTGATTGACACTCCAAAAGAAAAGAAAATTATCATTACCGAAATTCCTTACAAAACTCTTAAAATTGAACTCGTTCATGAGATTGATATGCTTCGACATAACAATACACTTCCAGGCATTCAAGAAGTGCGCGATGAATCGGATAGAAACGGTTTAAGAATTGTTGTTGAAGTTAAAAAAGATGCCAAGATTGATGTTATCCATCAATATTTAATGACCAAGTCTGGTTTAAAAACTGGTTATTCAGCAAATATGGTCGCCATCGTCAATGGCTCACCAAAAACGATGAATCTTTTAGATTTCATCGATAATTATATTAATCACCAAGTTGATGTTATTACTCGTCGCAGCACTTTTGATCTTAAAAAGTCTGAAAGTCGTTTAATAATCGTCAATGGCTTAATAAAAGCCATCTCGATTTTAGATCAAGTAGTGGAAATCATTCGTAAATCGAAAGATAAACAAGATGCGAAGAAAAATTTGCAAGAAAAATTAGGATTTTCTGAGCCTCAAAGTGAAGCCATCGTTATGTTACAACTTTATAAGTTGTCTAACACCGATATAACCACTTTAGAAAACGAGAAAAAATCCCTTGAAGAAAACATCGAATTTTTAAACGGAATTCTTTCTGACCGCAACAAACTTAATCGTTTATTAATCTCTGATCTTAAAGATATTTCAAAGAAATATGGTGTCGATAGAAAAACCCAAATTGTCGAAAAAGAAGATATCGGTCAAATTGATAAACGTGACTTAATTGCAAAAGAAGAGGTTCGCTTAGCGGTAAGTCGCGATGGTTATATTAAACGTTCAACCATCAAATCATTTAAATCCAGTGGAGATAATGCTCTTCCTGGTATGAAAGATGGCGATGTTTGCATTTATTCTGGAAATGCAATGACGACCGATTTCTTGGTTTGTTTTACAAATTTAGGCAATTTCTTATATATTCCAGTCCATCAAATTCAAGAAACTAAATGGCTTCAAGAAGGTAAGCACATCAATTATTTAGTAAATTTAAATCCTAATGAAAAAATTGTGCGTGCATACGCGATTGAGAAATTTAGAAATGATTTATTCTTCGTTTTGGTTACAAAACGTGGTCAAATCAAACGCCTCAGTTTAGACAATTTCCAAGTCATCAGATATTCAAAAGCTCTCATCTGTATGAAACTTTTATCCGATGATGAAATTGCTGATGTCGTCTTTAGTGATGGTGATTCAAATATCATGCTTTTCTCCAGTGATGGAAATGCAGTTATGTATAACGATAACGAACTTCCAATTGCTGGTTTAAGAAGCGGGGGAGTTAAAGGCTTTGCTAAACTTGGAAATGCCAAGGTTGTTGGAGCACTTTCTTTCCCAAAAGATAAAGTTGAAGGAAAGGCCATTTTAATCACTGATAAAGCTTGCGTTAGAATCTATGATGTTCGTAAGACAGAACTAACTAATAGACTTGGAAAACCAAGCAATGTTTTCAAGTCATTTAAGTCCGATGAACATAAACTAGTTTATGTTAAAATGCTTGATTCCACCAAAGAAGTCAATGTGATCAAGATGCTAAATAATCTCAAAGATATCGTTGAAATTAAGGTCGATGATTATCATTTAACTCCGATGGATTATTATGCTCATGCCTCAATTCAAATGCCTGCTAAAAATCGTCTCGAATTAGCCTTTATAGAAGGTGATGATTACATTAAAAAAGATGCTATTTCCCATTATGTAGTTTCTGATAATGAACCAATCAAAAAAGAAAATGAAGTTGTTGGCCCAAGTATAGAAGAAATCAAAGAGGAAAAAGTTGAAGAAGAAAAAGGCTATACTCAAATCTCAATTTTCGATGATGATGATTTAGACTAAAATAACAAAAATCTACTTTGAACGCTC
>CAMOEQ010000036.1 GCA_946612405.1 uncultured Erysipelotrichaceae bacterium
GAACTTCGACATAAGTCTTTTGTTCAGTTTGGCCATCACCTACTGCTGTAGCAGTATAGAAAACATCATCTTTAAGGTATGACCACGTTTCTGTAGAAGAAATATCGGCCTTGTTTGCTAAAAGATCTTCGTGTTTTGAATATGTTTTGACGTGGAGGAAGCTTTTATCAACTGAAAATTCAGTAACCATTTCTATTGAGGTTTTTTCATTGCCTTGTTGACCTTCGATTTTGCCAGAAGCTGATTCATTCATCTTCATTGAGACAGATAATGCATTATAATCTTCTGGTTTGACTTCGTGCTCTTCGATTTCTTTAGCTTTTACCTTAGCATCGGCAGCACTTATTTCCTTATTACATCCACCAAGTAGAAAGGCTGGAAGAACAAGTAAAATTAAACTTTTTTTGTTCATTTTATTCTCCTTTTTTGTTTGAACAAAAATTATTTTACCTTATTTAAGAGCAAAAGTAAATTGACAACATTATTACGAAATTAAAATAAAAAGGCACATAAGTGCCTATTTAGATATTGTGTCGAGTAATTTATCTAACTCGCGACAATCATAATCTTCGATTTGACCTTTATCAACTAATTTAGCTAATTTTGGATCAATTGGTAATTCAGCGAGAACTTTTACTCCTTGTTTTTCAATGTTTTCTATTGAATGTTCATCGCCATAAATGCGAATCTTTTCATCACATTTTGGACATTTTATGTATGACATATTTTCAACGACGCCCACCATAGGTATATACATCATTTTAGCCATATTAATTGATTTAGATACAACCATCGAAACTAATTCTTGAGGCGAAGTGACAACGATAACTCCATCGATAGGAATCATTTGGAAAATAGTTAATGGAATATCGCTTGTTCCTGGTGGCATATCGATAAACATATAATCGACATCTCCATAAACAACATCGGTATATAATTGTTGAACAAATCCCGAAACAATTGGACCTCTCCAAACGACCGGTTCTTCTTCGTCTTGCATAAGCAAGTTAGCAGACATTATTTTTATTCCATGTTTAGATAAAACTGGATAAAGATATTGTTCATCTGATGGGGCATATTTTCCTCCTAAACCAAATGAACGAGGAATAGATGGCCCAGTCACATCCGCATCAATAATCGCGACAGATTTGCCTCTTTTATTCATTTCGGAGGCTAAAAGAGAAGTTACTAAAGATTTGCCAACTCCACCTTTTCCAGACATAATTGCATAGCAATGTTTAATATGAGTTAGTTCGTTTGGTTTAATTTTTTCTATTTTTCTTGATGAGCAATTTTTAACATCACAGTTTTCACAATTAAAATCACAATCGGCCATATTAATCTCCTAATTTAATTTATATTTCTTTTTCTTTTCTTCAAACAAAACATCTATATCAGCAACAGCTTTACGAACTTTATATATTGTTGTATTAGTCATTTTGGCAATTTCATCGACAGGATGACCATATAAATGAAGCTTATATAATTCAATAGCTTTACGTGTCTTTTCATCACATCTACGCATTAAGCTGTCAACAAATTCTTTCATTTCATATTCTTTCGGAGCACTTAAACGATAAGTGTCTTCGATAACGTCATGATAAGTGGTTGTTTCATCGCTAGATAATGGTGCGTCTAAATAGACAGTTTCATTCGCTAACAATTCTTCGTTAATTAAGTCATTTAATTTTTCGGCTATTTTTTGGTTTAAAAGATCGTAGCAATACGGTCTAAATCTTCGTTCATTCATTCGATAATATTTAAATGATTTAAAAATAATCTCATCGATTTCATCAATAAAATCCATCGCTTTATATTGATATAAATTATGTTGTTTAATCAAAATGTTGAAGCATTGAATTCCAGCAAATTCATAACGATGAATCAAAATGCTTTGAGCTTGGCTATCGCCTTGACTCATTTTTTGAAAGAGAGCTTCGTCTGATAAATGTGAATAATATGAATCCATAAATTAATTCCTAATCCTAGAAAGTAATATACCTGTTGCAACTGATACATTCAAAGAATTAACGTGACCTTGCATCGGAATTTTAATAATAACATCGGAATTCTCTAACACCAATTTAGAAATTCCTCTTCCTTCGGAACCGACAATAATTACAGTTGGTCCATCAAATTTAACATCCTGATAATTAGTTGATCCACTTCCATCAGCAGCATAAACCCAATAACCATTATCTTTAAGTTTTTTAATAGCATTTGAAATATTTGATACTTGAGCGATTCTCATAAATTCAATTGCTCCAGTTGAAACTTTGCTAACAATAGGTGTAACTAAAACTTGATTATGAGATTTGATGATGATGCCGTCTACTCCAAAAGCATCCGCAGATCGAATAATAGCTCCAAAATTATGTGGATCTTCAATTTCATCCAAAATAAGAATCAGAGGTTTATCTTGTTTTTTCGAATAATTGATTATGGAATTTAAGTCGCTATATTCGAATGGTTTGGTTTCTAATACAACGCCTTGATGATTTCCATGGTTAGACAATTCATCAAGTTTTGAAATATCAACAAAGCAAAAGTTAATTTTATGCTCTTTTATAGCTTTCAAAATCTTTTCATCAGAAAAACCTTTTTGCAAATAGGCGTTCAAAACTTTGTTATTTGTTATAACGTTTAAAGCAGGGATACGACCATAAACATAATTTTTGTCATTTAAATTTCTAAACATAATTAAATGATGTGTTCCTTGATAAGAATATCCCTAAGTTTATCTGATTCGTCAAATCTCTTTTCTGCTTTTAAAGAAAGATAATCCAAATATGTTTTTTCAAGTTCTGGAGTTAAATTAGGACAATCTAATCTAATACCTAAAACAAATAGCATCGCATTTAAAGATGCCCAAATTGATTCAAGTTCTTGGAGATTTGCGGGGTTTTTCCTTAATTCGACATTTCCTAACTTAACCATTTCGAAAAGTTCAGTAATTGCGTTTGAAGTGTTTAAATCATCCGCCATTGCTGCTAAAAATTTATCAATTCTAACATCTTTGGAATTCATATTTCCATGGTTGATTTGAAGTTTTACAGCAAGCTGATTATATAATTTTTGAATTTTTTCTAATTCATTTTTGGCAGATGTTGCAGTATCTTCAGTAAATGAAACAGGAGCACGATAGTGAGTAGACAAAATTAATAATCTCATTACGTTACCGCCAAATTTAGCAATTGCATCTTTAGCTAAGACAACATTACCTAAAGATTTAGACATTTTTTCATTGCCAAAATTAACAAAGCCATTATGCATCCAATAATTGGCAATCTTATTATGGTCATGAGCTTTAGCTTGAGCAATCTCATTTTCATGATGTGGGAATTTAAGATCAAATCCACCGCCATGAATATCAATCTTTCCACCAAAAATTGAGTTAATCATAACGCAACATTCAGTATGCCAACCTGGACGCCCTTCTCCCCAAGGAGAATCCCATTTAATGCCAACATCAGTTTTCTTCCATAGGACAAAGTCTAATGGGGATTCTTTTTTGCTATTTTCTTCGATACGAGCACCGACAACTAAATCATCTTTTTTAATGTTGCTCAATTCACCATAATCTTTAATCGCATCTATTCTAAAGAAAACATCGCCGTTTATTTCATAAGCCGCACCTTTTTCAATTAGTTCAGCGATATATGAAATAATGAAACCCATATATTCAGTAACACGAGGATTTTTATAATGCGGTTTGACGTTTAACTTTGATAAAACATCTTTATAAGCAGCAATATATCTATCGGTAATAACAGTTTCACTTACACCTTCATCAATTGCTTTTTTGATGATTTTATCATCAACATCAGTAAAATTAGATACTAATTTAACGTTATAGCCAATTTCTTCTAAAAATCTACGAAGTGTATCAAAAACGATGACTGGACGAATATTTCCGACATGGGCATCGCCATAAACTGTTGGACCGCAGCAATATATTGAAACTTCACCATCACGTAATGGTTTGAATTCTTCAATTTTATTAGTTAATGAGTTAAATACTTTAATTTGCATAACAATATTATAAATTTATTTATCCTTCTGTACTTTAATTTCTTTTGCTAAACCGCCTTTAGAAGTTTCACGATAGGCTTTCTTTAAATCTCTTCCTGTTTCAATCATAGTTTGAACAATTGTATCAAAAGAAATTGAATGAGTGTCTGATGCATATTCCGCTAATCTAACAGCGGTTTCAGCACGTGTAGCTGCTAAAACATTTCTTTCAATACACGGAATTTGGACGTATCCGCCTACAGGATCACAAGTTGAACCTAAAGAATGTTCCATAGCGACTTCTGCTGCACATTCTATTCCTTCTAGAGAAAGTTTCTTTAAATAAGCATAAGCAGCAGCAGTCATAGAACAGGCTGAACCAATTTCAGCTTGGCAACCCGCTTCGGCTCCTGAAATAGATCCATTTTGTTTAATAAGATTACCAAATACTCCTCCAACAGCAAGAGATTCGATAACCATTTCTTCAGGAACATCATACATTTTTTGATAATACTTAAGTAAAGCTGGCATTGTAGCGGCCGAACCACAAGTAGGAGCAGTTACAACCATTCCTCCAGCAGCATTTTCTTCACCAGTAGCAAATGCAT
>CAMOEQ010000037.1 GCA_946612405.1 uncultured Erysipelotrichaceae bacterium
TTATTTATGCAGCAAATAGAGAGAAAAAATCTTATTTAATCATTGGTTTGGTCGGCACTGCTTTTGGTATTTTGTTTTTAAGCACTGATTTATTTGATGCAGATGAAATATGTATGATTTGGGGCGTCATAGATATTTGTAGAGGCTTAACCGAAATCGTCAATTTAGCACCGACTGTTAGAAAACACAAAATTGAATTAATTGAAATAGCGATCTCTTTAGGTGATATTGTTGTAGGTATATTGCTTTGCATCCATTTAACTCATGGTACTAAATTACATCTAATCTATTTAGGAATCGCGTTTTTAATTTCTGCAGTTAAAAACATAACTGAATATGTCTTTATAAAACGTAAAGAAAAGAATGAAAGCTCTGATAATAACTAATGGCTATATGATAGCCGATGGAATAAAGCATCAAGTTTCTCGCTTGAGCGAGGAGCTTTTAAAATACGGTGTTGAATTTGATATAAAACGTAATAACGAATTACATGCATTTATTGAAAACGGCGACATAAAAGTTAATCTTCCAAAATACGATTTTGTTCTTTATTTGGATAAAGATAGATATGTTGCTGATATGTTAGAAAAAGCAGGATATCGTCTTTTTAATAATGTTGAATCGATATGTAAATGTGACGATAAGATGTTAACTCATATTTGTTTAGCGAACGCTGGTATTAAAATGCCAACATCTATTTCATCTACTCTTTGTTATCACGATGATGGCAATAGAGATTATTTAAAATATGTCGAATTGAAACTAGGCTACCCACTCATTGTTAAAGAGAATTATGGTTCGCTTGGAAAACAAGTATATTTAGTTAATAACTCCGCAGAACTCCGACAAATTGAGGATAAATTGATTCATGTTCCTCATATTTTTCAACAGTTCATTTCTTCATCTAAAGGTATTGATTATCGACTCATTGTCATCGGCCACAAAGTAGTAGCTTATATGAAAAGAGAAAACAAAAATAGTTATTTATCAAATTTAGCAACTGGCGGTAAAGCAAGCGTAGTAAAGCTTCCCCAAGAGTATTTAGATGTCGCTATTAAAGCTAGCGAAATTTTGAATCTAGATTATTGTGGAGTTGATATATTGCAAGGTCCAAATGGAGAACCAATAATTTCAGAAGTGAATTCGAATGCTTTTTACGAGGGCATTGAAAAAACAACAGGCATTAATGTTGCTGGCGCTTACGTTAAATATATTTTAGAAAAGATTTCTTAGTATAATTGTTCAAATACTTTTTTAATATCATCATGAATGACTATTTTTGCGTAGCCATCTAACGGAGTAGGATCTCTATTTATAATGACAATCTTGTCACCATGAAAATAATTAGGGATGCCAGCGGCAGGATATACAACTAAAGAAGATCCGATGACTATCAATAAATCAGCTCTTTCAGTTGCCTTTACTGAGTCGTGAATTGCTTGATAATCAATACCTTCCTCAAAGAGGACAACGTCTGGTTTAATAATTCCTCCGCATTTTTCACAATGAGGAGTTCCTTCGTGAGACAAGACATAATCCAAAGAATACTTTTCGCCACAATCCATGCAAGTGTTTCTTTGTGTCGATCCATGAAATTCAATTACATTTTTTGAACCAGCAACCGTATGTAATCCATCAATATTTTGAGTAATAATAGTTAAGTCTTTTCTTTGTTCTAGTTTCGCTAAATAAAGATGAGCAATATTTGGTTTAGCATTTTTAAATATCATCACATCTTTGTAATAACGAAAAAATTCATCTGTATGTGACATAAAAAATGAATGCGAAACTATAGTCTCATATCCATATTTATATTTTTTAATTAAATCTTTATTATTTGCTGCGCCGTTAGCAGATCTAATATCAGGTATTCCTGATGCTGTAGAAATACCTGCACCTGTAATTACAACTATGTGATTGGCTTTATTAATTAACTCTTGAAGCTCTTCGATTTTACTCATTTTTCTGTTTGGCCATTTAAACCAATTTCAACTTTTTCTTTAATCGATTTTCCTAACAATTTTTCAATGATTGTTAAAGCAAAAGGAATTGAATATCTCATGCTTCTAGCAGTGATGAAATTGCCCGACATTTCAACCTCATTTCCGGTAAATTCTCCAGCAAATCCAACATTAAATCCTACAAAACATGTGTATTTATGATTTTCTAAATAACCTAATTTGCCTAGAATTGACGGAGCGGCGCATATTGCACAGACAAGTTTATTCGCTTTTACAAATTTATCGATATATGTGGCAACTAAGGTTGATGAAGCAAGATTACGAGTTCCTCTTCCTCCACCAGGCAAGATGATGAAGTCAAATGGGGTGGTGTCAAAAATAAGTTTTAAAAGAGCATCAGCTAAAACATGAACTCCAAAACTAGATTCAACTTCTAGACGGTCACTTATTGATGCGGTAGTTACTTCAATACCTGCTCTAATTAAAACATCTCTAGTTGTTAGAGCTTCGGTATCTTCGAAACCATCGGCAAGTAATAGTAATCCTCTCATAACCATATTTATTATATAATTTATTTAGGAATTTTGTTCAGTATGAAAAATTTAGTTCGTTTATTAAGTTTGTCTACTTGTGTTTTAGTTTTAAGCGCTTGTAATTTAATTAAACCTTCAACAAGTTCATCCGCAAGTACTTCAGCATCCTCTTCCACGACAACTGATACTAGTGAAACAACTACTACTGGCGAGCCTCCAAAGAATTCCTGCACTCTTTATTTGAGCGGAGAAGCTTTGCCTTTTGATAATAGTGGAATCCATATTGATGATGAAAGCGGAGCCGCTAATAAAGATATGCTCATTACTTCTTTAAATGGGCAAGTAGTTGCTCAGTTTGTAACAAGTTTAAGTGCCTCGAATTGTAATATCTCAACCGATAATTCTCATGTAAGCCAAGAAACACTTCATTTCACTATAGGATCCTCGGCTTCTAGTGGTTATGTTGAATTTACATTTTCAAAAAAAATTAAAAAAGTTATTGCGACATGTATTGCGTATTACAAAGAAACATATTCTATTGATACTGATTCTACCGTTGTAATTGACGGAGAATCTCATTCAATTTCTAATGACCCAACCGCATCTAAACAAGAACCACACTCATTTGAGAAAGTTTATTCTACTGGTCAAAGCAAGGTTAAACTTTCAAATATGAGTGGCTCTCAAAGATTCTTTTTAGAATCAATTCAATTATTTTACGACTAATAATTTTATTGCCATTTGATAATTGTAAACGTTTTCTTTATGCGTGCGTTTGACTTTTAGCCATAGATAATTTATTATCTTTATCGCAAAGAAGGAAAGAAAATAATGGAAAATACAAAAATTAAATCCATCCACGGTCGTGAAATTCTTGACTCCCGTGGAAATCCTACCGTTGAAGTCGATGTCGTTTTAGAAAATGGCATGATGGCTCGTGCTGAAGTTCCAAGTGGCGCTTCCACCGGTATTTATGAAGCTCTTGAGCTTCGTGATGGCGACAAATCTCGTTATCTTGGCAAAGGAACATTGAAAGCCGTTGCTAATGTTAATGATATTCTCGCTAAAGAATTAAAAGGCTTAGATGCTGCTAATCCAGATGCAATCGATGAAAAGATGCTTGCTATCGATGGTACCAAAGGTAAAACCAAATTGGGTGCCAACGCTATTCTTGCTGTTTCACTTGCTGTTAATAAATTAGCTGCTCAAATTAAGGGTGAACCACTCTACAAATATTTAGCAAATGGTAGAGACGTTTGTTTACCAGTTCCAATGATGAACATTCTCAATGGTGGTTGCCACGCTAGCAACACTGTTGACTCACAAGAATTCATGATTATGCCAGTCGGTGCTCCTAACTTTAGAGAATGCTTACGCTGGTGTTCAGAAGTCTACCACGTCTTAGCAAAGAACTTAAAAGCCAAAGGCTTAGCAGTTTCTGTTGGTGATGAAGGTGGTTTTGCTCCAAACCTTGCTTCTGATGAAGAAGTTTTAGCAGAAATCGTCAAAGCTATTAAAGATGCTGGTTATGTTCCAGGAAAAGACTTTATGTTAGCTATGGATGCTGCTGCTTCTGAATGGAAAGATACTGAAAAAGGTGTTGGATATTATTATTTACCAAAACAAAAGAAACATATGACCAGCGACGAACTTATCGAACACTGGGCTAAACTTCTTGAAGAATTCCCAATCATTTCTTATGAAGATATCTTGGATGAAGAAGACTGGGAAGGTTGGAAGAAACTTACTGCTAAGATTGGTGGTAAAGTTCAACTCGTCGGTGATGACTTATTTGTTACCAACGTTGAAAGACTTGCTAACGGTATTAAAGTTGGCGCTGCTAACTCAATCCTTATCAAACTCAACCAAATCGGTTCTGTTAAAGAAACCAAAGCTGCTATCAAGATGGCTCATGATGCTGGTTATACAGCAGTTACATCCCACCGTTCAGGCGAAACCGAAGATACATTCATCGCTGATCTCTGTGTCGGTTTAGCAACTGGTCAAATCAAAACAGGTGCTCCATGCCGTGGTGAAAGAGTTAACAAATACAATCAACTTCTCCGTATTGAAGAAGAACTTGGTCCAAAAGCCAAATATGCTG
>CAMOEQ010000038.1 GCA_946612405.1 uncultured Erysipelotrichaceae bacterium
ACCATTTATCAACTCTATGACGATAAGCAAAAAGGTCGTTTAGATAATGCGACTGATTATTTAATGCTTCCTTCATATTTTTCATATCGTTTAACTGGAAAGAAATCGCATGAATACACAGACGAATCTACTGGTTCATTGTTAAATGCAAATACCGAAAATTATGATTTTGATTTGATTGATAAATTAGAATTACCAAAACACTTATTTAGCGACATTCAAAAACCAGGTTATGTTATTGGTTATTTGCTTCCTGACATTCAAAAAGAAGTCGGTGGTGATGCAAAAGTCATATTGTGTGCATCACACGATACCGCCAGTGCTTTTGAGGCTGTTGATACAGATGAACAATCCATTATTCTTTCAAGTGGAACTTGGTCTTTGTTAGGCATCAAATCAAAACAACCAATTATTAATGAAAAGTCATTGAAAGCTAATTATACAAACGAAGGTGGAGTTGGCTATATTAGGTTCTTAAAAAACATTATGGGCATGTATCTTGCCAATAGAGTTAGAGATGAGCTTGGCTTGGATTATCAATATATCGATAAAAGAATTGATGGGTCTAGTTATAAAGAAACATTCAATGTCAATGATCCAAGTTTGCACGCTCCAAAAAAGATGATAGATTCTATTTTAGCTTTGCTAAAAGATAATCCACCCTTGAATGATATTGACTTATTTGCTTCTATTTTCCATTCTCAAGCTTTGTGTTATAAACAAGCAATTGATGAATTAGAAGAAATCACTCAAAAGAAATACAAACGAATTTATATTGTTGGTGGTGGATCAAAAAATAAATATCTTAATAAACTCGTTAAAAAATATACAAATTTAGATGTTGTCGCTTTACCAATTGAGGCAACGTCTTTAGGAAATATCAAAATTCAAATGAAAGTGAGTAAAGAATTATGAGAAAAGAAGTTAAGAGAATTTATGAATCTTATGGGATCAATGTTTCTAAAGCCTTAAGAGAATTAGCAAAAACTAAAATCTCCCTTCATTGTTGGCAATTAGATGATGTTGTTGGTTTTGAAAATGGAGGAGCTCTTACAGGTGGTATCCAAACTACTGGAAATTATCCTGGTAGAGCTAGAAATTTTAAAGAATTAACTCAAGATTTAGATAAGGCTCTCGAGTATATTCCTGGTAGTAAAAAAATTAATCTTCATGCAATTTATCAAACTGGAAAAACTGTTGAAAGAGATGAAGTTGGTCCAGATCAATTTAAAGAATGGGTTAAATATGCAAAAGATAGAGGACTAGGTTTAGATTATAATCCCACCATCTTTTCTCATCCGATGTTAGTCGATGGTCTTTCACTATCTTCTCCAGACGAAAAAGTCCGCAAATATTGGATAAAACACTGTATTAATGGTTTAAAGATCACTGAAATGTTTGCAAAAGAATTAGGCCAAAAATCGCTTATGAACATCTGGATTCCTGATGGTTTAAAAGATGTTCCGGCCGATAGATTAGGACCTAGACAGAGATTGATTGATTCTCTAGATAAAATACTTACAGGTTATAAATACGATAAAAAGATAATGGATGTTTCCGTTGAATCAAAAGTATTTGGTATCGGTGTTGAATCTTACACGGTTGGTAGTAATGAATTCTATTTAAATTATGCAGCTAGTAGACATGTTTGCTGCTTGCTTGATACTGGTCATTTCCACCCAACTGAAAATGTTGCTGATAAAATTAGTTCGATGTACGCTTTTTACAATAAATTAGCATTCCATGTTTCTCGCCCAGTTAGATGGGACAGCGATCACGTTTTAAAACTTAATGATGATTTACAAGATGTTGCTGATGAATTAGTTAAATGCAATGGTCTAACAAGAAGTTATATTGGCTTAGATTATTTCGATGCATCTATCAATAGAGTTGCCGCATTAATTATTGGTGCTCGTAATATGGAAAAAGCATTACTTAAGGCTCTATTAACTCCATGGCATCTTCTTAAAGAAGCTCAAGATAAATATGACCATACTAAAGTTTTAGCACTTCAAGAAGAATTAAAAACTCTTCCCTGGGGCGAAGTTTGGGATGAATATTTAAAACAACAAGGCATGGTTAGTGATGCTCAAATGTTTGATGATATTAGAAAATACGAAAAAGAAGTTTTATTTAAAAGATAGGTTACTTAACATCATTTAGATTGAGGTTGTATTATGGATGAACTGATTATCAAGATTGCAAATTTATTTGATATTGATGGAACAATAGTTTCTTATGGACCAATTGGTAATGGCCATATTAATTCAACTTTGCTTTGCAAAGCAGACAATGGTAAAAAATATGTTTTGCAAAAGATTAACAATACCATTTTTAAAGATGTTGATTTGCTGATGTCTAATTATTACAAAATTTCTCAATTCCTTTTTGAAAACGGTTTTGAATCAATTCATATTCGCAAAACAAAAGATGATCGCACATATTGTTGTTGTGGTGATTCGATGTATCGTATGTATGACTATATAGACAATACAATATGGTATGAAGAAATTGACAATCTTGATGCGGTTTATAAAGCCGCTAAAGCGTTTGGAAAACTTCATAAGGCATTAAAAGGTTTTGATGCTAAAGAATTAGGAGAAGTTATCCCAAATTTCCATAATACTTTTCAACGTTATTTGAACCTTTTAGATGCAATCGAAAACGATAAACTTGGAAGAGTAAAATCTTGCCTTCCTGAAATCGAATTAGCCAAGTCATTTGAAAAAGAATATGGTAAAGTAGTTTTCTCTATTAAAAGCAAAGAAATACCTCTTGCTGTAACTCATAATGATCCTAAGATAAATAATGTTCTTTTTGACAAAAACACTGGCAATTTCCGAGCGGTTATTGATTTAGACACAATTATGCCGGGCAGCTATTTATATGATTTCGGGGATGCTTTAAGAAGCTTATTTACAGGTGATAATGAGGATTCGGAAGACCTTTCGAAGCTTGTTGTTAACTATGATATTTTCGAGGCTTATTCTGATGGTTATTTAAGCGAGATGAAAGATGTCTTAACAAAAAAAGAAATCGAATTACTACCATTCTCATCATTCCTTTTAACAGCTGAATGTGGAATGAGATTTTTAGAAGATTATTTACGTGGAGATATTTATTTTAAAACTAGTAAAGAAAACCACAATTTAATTAGAGCGAGAACCCAACTAACACTCGCATCGCGTATTTATAATAAATTAGATGAATTAAACAAGATTGTTAAAAGGTTGCTGGAGGCATGATATGGTCCTTAAAAATCTTAAGATTGTTGTAGGAGACAAAATCATTCAAAGAGGTTATTTAGTTTTTGAAAATGGTTTTATTTCTAAAATCGGCGAAGGCTCTTATTCTAAAGAGGCCACTGATTGTAATGGTCTTATCGCAATGCCTGGGTTCATTGATATTCACATTCATGGAAGTGCTGGCATTGATTTTATGGATGCCAAAGAAGAAGATTACCAATCAATAGCAAACTCTTTATATAAAGAAGGTGTTACAACATTTTTAACAACTACTTTAACTAGTGATAAGCAAACTTTAGCTAAAGTTTGTAAAACTGTTAACAAAGTTAAAGACCAAATTCCGTCATTAGGTGGAATTCATTTTGAAGGTCCTTATATTAGTGAAAAATACAAAGGCGCTCAAAACGAAAAATATATTAGAAATCCAGATATTAATGAATTTGATGAATTGCAAAAGCTATCTGGTAACAACATCAAATACATTACTTTAGCTCCTGAAAAAGAAGGCGCTATGACATTTATTAAACATGTTTCTAAAAATGGAGTAGTTGTATCCGCTGGTCATAGCGATGCTTCGTTCAATGATATAAAAGTTGCTATTCGTAACGGTTTAACGAATACGACTCACACGCATAACGCGATGAGCCCTCATCACCATAGACATCCAGGTATTGTAACAGCGGCATTTTATTTTAATGAATTATTTACTGAATTTATTTGTGACACCATTCATGTATGTCCTGAAACATTAGCAACATCGTATAAGATTATTGGTCCAGAAAGATTCGTGATGATTACCGATGCTTTAAAAATCAAAAATACTAATATTACTGAATTTCAATTATTTGGTTTAGATTGCATTCGTAAAGATGGTGCTGCTTATTTAAAATCAGGACCATTAGCTGGTTCGCTTTTAACTATGGATCAAGGTCTTAGAAACATGAAGAAAATAACTGGCGCATCGTTGTGTGATTTAGCTAAGATTTCCAGCAAAAACGCGGCAAGAGCCTTACATTTTGATGATAGAGGTTCAATTCAAGTTGGTAAATTAGCTGATATAGTTCTACTTGATGATGATTTAAATGTTAAAGCGACTTATAAATTAGGAAAGAAAGTGTATTAAAATGATCAAACCTATTCTTGAACCAGAATTTAAACCTGCGATTCTTGAACTTAGATCTTTTAATGATGAAGTCAAAAAATACCCAAACAAACAACACTTAATTGTTGCGGTTGAAAGATCTAATGGTTTTATTTATAAAAAGGAATTTGACATCTTACCTGATGGTATTGACGACGAACG
>CAMOEQ010000039.1 GCA_946612405.1 uncultured Erysipelotrichaceae bacterium
TTCATTAAATAATATTTCAATTCGGTATTTTTAATAAAATTTTACTGAATTAAGTTGTAAAGCGCTTACATTAGGTAGATAATAGATATTAAGAGGTATCCGAAAATGAAAATGTTCGACTTAAAAGGAACAGTTTCGGCATTAAATAAACCGAACATTGTTGCTTTGCTCAACTCTATTGAGCTCCATAGAGGTAAGACCTTACCTGTAAACAAGGTCAAAAAAATAGACATGCTCGAAGCAATGGCACGTCGTTCTGAAGTGGTTAGTTCTAACCAAATTGGTAATGTTTATATTACTGAAGAACGAGAAAGTGCTATTTTTGTTAAGAATTCGCAACCACATTCTCTTCCTGAACATATGTTATGTGGTTATGCGAATGCGCTCGATTTAATTAAAGAAGTTTATAAATATCAAACTTTAGATCGAAACTTTGTTTCCACTCTCCATTATTACATTTATAAAGACTATAACCCCGAATTCGGTGGTAGATATAAAGACAGCATCAACTATATTCAAGAATCGATGCCAGATGGTTCATTTAAAACAATCTTTGTTAGTAGTGCTCCTGAAGAAGTTGCTCCTCTTCTTGATAATCTTATTTATCAATTCAATATGTGTGCAGCCGATGATGAAGTTAATAAATTATTATTAATTTCCGTCTTCTTATTCGATTTCATGTGTATTCACCCATATAACCACGGTAATGGTCGTGTCTCAAGATTATTACTTAATTTCTTATTAAAGAAATATGGTTATGATATCGATGATCATTTCTCAATCGCATATTTAATGCATCAACATTTAGGTGAATATATCGATGCCTTTAAAGCTTCTGGTGAAGGTTGGCATGATAATGAAAATAATTATGAACCAATCGTAACCTTCTATCTTAAGAGAATCTTAGAAGCTTATTTAAAACTTGATTACATGTTAGAAATTAATGAAGCTAAAGGTACTGCTGAAGAAAAAGTTCTTAAAGTAGTCGTTGATAGCGCAACTCCAATTTCTAAAACTGTTGTTTTAAGAGTTCTTTATTCATTAAGCAAAGTAAGCGTTGAAAAAGCTCTTGCTAAATTAGTGGATGAAGGTCGTATTCAATTAATTACCAGAGGTCGATATTCTAAATATTTTAGAATGTGAGGAAAATAATATATGAAAGTAGAAAATATTCGTAACGTCGCTATTCTTGGTCACCAAAGCAGTGGTAAAACCTCATTAGTCGAATCCTTAGCATTTGTTGCTAAAGCTATTCCTGCTAAAGGTGAAGTTGAAAAGAAAAATACTATTTCTGACTATACTATTGATGAACAAAAAAGAGGTAGTTCAATTCAAACCGCTGTTATTCCATTAAATTTTGGAGAATATAAAATCAATTTATTAGATATTCCTGGTAATGATGATTTTATTTCTGAAGCTATCGGAGTTATCGGCACTATTAAAGGTGCAGTCTTGGTTATCGATGCTTCAGTCGGTGTACAAGTTGGTACAGTTAAACATTATAAATTACTACGTAAAAAAGGCGTCCCAACCTTCATCTTTGTTAATAAGATGGATAAAGAAGATGTCGATTTTGAAAACGTTTTAGCCGAAATTAGAGAAAAACTTGGTAAAGAAGTTATTTCCTTCTGTTATCCACTTGGTCACGAAAAGACCTTTGATGGTTTTGCTAATGCGGTCGATTTAAAAGCTCATATCTATAATGGTAAAGAATGCGTAGAAGCCGAAATTTATCCAGATAAGAGAGCAAAGATTTTAGAACTTCATAATACAATCGTTGAGGAAGTTGCTAAAACCAATGATGAATTATTAGAAAAATTCTTCTCTGGTGAAGAATTCACCACTAAAGAAATTCATGATTCATTAAGAATCGGTGTCTTAAATGGTGAACTCACACCTCTTATCGTTGGTAGTGCAACTAAAAATATTGGTGTGCAAACATTGCTTAATATGTTTGTCAATTATTTGCCAAATCCAAATGATCTTAAGCCAATGGAAGCTAAAGATGAAAATGGTAAAGATAAAGTTGTCCCAACAAGCGTGGATGAACCATTCTCCGCTTATGTATTTAAAACAATTGTCGATCCATATACTGGTGCAATTAATATAATTAAAGTTTGCTCTGGTGTTTTACATAGTGGTGATGAAGTCTATGTTAATGGCGAAGTTCAAAAAGTCAGCATGCTTTTCCAAATGTGTGGAAAGAAGATGGATGCTGTTAGTGAACTTATCGCTGGTGATATCGGCGCTATTACTCGTTTAGAAAAAGTTGCTTCTGGCGATTCTTTATCTTCGCCAAAATCAGTAACCATCTTTAAACCAGTTAAATATCCAACTGCCGTTATCTTTAAAGCAATCATTGCTGATAAAAACGATGAAAATAAACTTGGTCCAGCTTTAGCTAAGATGCAACTTGAAGACCCATCATTAGAAGTTAAACGTAATAACGAAACCAAACAACTTCTCCTTGGTGGTCTATCTGAATCACATATTCAATATGTCTTAGAAAAGATCAAGAGTGTTTATAAGATCAATCTAACAACTGAAAAGATGAAGATTATTTATCGCGAATCTATTAAAGGCACTGCTGAAGGTGATGGTAGATATATCAAACAATCCGGTGGTAGTGGTTTCTATGGTGTTGTTAAGATGAGATTTGAACCAGCTGAAGAAAATGTCTTCGAAGAAGAAGTCTTCGGTGGAGCCGTTCCTAAAAACTATTTCCCGGCTGTTGAAAAAGGTTTCTTTGAAGCTTTACAAAGTGGTTTGCTCGCCGGATTCCCTGTTATCGGCGTTAAAGGCGTCTTAATTGATGGAAAATATCATCCAGTAGATTCTAATGAACAAGCCTTCAAAATGGCTGGTATATTAGCCTTTAAAGACGCTTATATGAAATGTAAGCCAATTATCTTAGAACCAATCATGAGAATTAAAGTAAATGCCGACAGCGCATATACTGGAAATATTCTCTCCGATTTAAATACTCGTCGTGCCCGTATTCAAAACATCGAAGAGAAAGAACATGGTTCTCAAGAAATTGAAGCTCTCGTTCCAGAAGCGGAAATTGTTGACTATGTCACCAAACTAAAATCACTTACTCAAGCAAGTGGCTTCTTCAACCGTGAATTTGAAGGTTATGAAGAACTTCCAGATCACTTAAAAGATAAAGTTATTGCTGAGAACAAATTAAATTAAAAGCAAATTATGCTAAGAAAGCATCCATTTATGGATGCTTTTTTAATAAAAAGTTATCAAATCAATGGAGATAATGTATAATATATTTGACATTAAAAACATAATAATAGATGATTAAAATATGGAAAATAAAGCATTGTTAGGAAGATTAATCAGGAAGAAAAGGCTTCTTTTAAATTTGACAATGGATGAAGTCTCTAGAAAAGCTAATATAACAAGAGCCACTTTATCTTCAATTGAAAATGGAAGCGGCAACTATTCAATCGACAATCTTTTTGAAGTACTTAGTCTTTTGTCGTTAGAACTAAATCTCAACACACTTGAATATGTTCATCTCTCTAAAAAACGGGCCATGAGAATTAACACAATTAATGACAAGAAAATTAATCGTTTTATTATAATGTGTGTCGAACAATATGCTTTAGTGTCTCAAAAGAGAAGCGGTGAAGTTTATTCCAATTTGCTTAATAAGGGAATTATTAAAGAATTAAAAGATGATTACGAGGACTTGCATGGCATGTCTACACTTTATATTAATGACTACATCTCTTCTTTATTAGGAGAAAAAATATGATTTTATATCATGGATCATTTGTTGTAATTAAAGAACCGAAGATATTAACTTCTGAAAGAGGGCGAGATTTCGGCTTTGCTTTTTATTTGACTCCAATTAAAGAGCAGGCTGAAAGGATGGCAAAAAGAAAACAAAAACAAAACAAAACCAACAAAGCTTTTGTAAGTGTGTTTGAATGGAATGAGGACAAAATAAATTATTCATTTAAGAAATTTGAAGATGCAGATTTAGAATGGTTAGATATGATTATTAAGTGTCGAAGCAATACAAAATATTGTCATTATTATGACATTGTCGAAGGAAAAATCGCTGATGATACTGTTGGAGAAACAGTTTTATTTGTTATTGAAGGGGCGATGAGAAAAGAAGATGCTTTGGCTAGACTAAAATACCAAAAAATAAATTCGCAAATAGCTTTTTGCACCGAAAGAGCGTTAAAATCTTTGAAGTTTATAAAAAGTTACGAGGTTAAATGATGGAACACGTTTTAGCAAAAACCATTCTCATCACTAGAGTTAGCGAACTTATTGCTAACGAATATAAACTACCAATTGATGAAGCAAGAGATAAATTATATCAATCGGAAATAATTGATTTAATTGAAGATGATGAAACAGGACTCTA
>CAMOEQ010000040.1 GCA_946612405.1 uncultured Erysipelotrichaceae bacterium
TACAAAGTTTTAGATGACAAGCATTATGCTTCAATCGTTGTTGATTTAATTAACAACATTGGCGATTTAGCTTATACAGATGAATTTAAAATAAAAATTGATGCAGTTAGGGCAGCATATGATTCATTAAGCGATGATCAGAAAGCTTATGTTGATAACTATCCAACACTTCTTAATTATGAAAGCAGTTATCTCAAAATCGATAAAACCGTTAGATTAATCAACAATATCGGAGATGTCTCTTATGATGAAGAAACAAAAACAAGACTTGCTGCCGCTAGAGCTGCTTATGACGCTTTAAGCGATGAAGAGAAAGCTCTAATTAGTGATCAATATAATGATTTAGTCGCTAAAGAAGAAGCGTATCACAAATTAGAAAGTGACCATAACCGTAATTTAATTATTATCATCGTTGCTTCTTCAGTTGGTGGTCTACTTGTTTTATTAATCTTAATTTACTTAATGATGTTTTTTGTCTTCAATAAATGGGTGATTGAAAACGATAAAAATATAAGAGTTATCCAACTTTCAAAGAAGGACGAAAAAGTTAAATTATTGACCAAATCATTCAAAGTTATTTACAAAGAAAAATCACAAATTAGTAAAAAGAAATAAGTTTTAATTTCATTTTATGAAGTTAAGTAGTATATTTCTATAAAGTCGGTTTTAAAATGGAAGTATTTATTGATTATTTAATTCAAAACTGGGCGTTAATTTTAATCTTGTTAGCGTTCGTTATCATGCTAATCATTACCGTTTTCCTTGATCATAAAACGGTTAACAGGATGTTTATTTTAATTGCTGCTGTTTTTGTTTTATCAATAATTGTCTTCCTAGAATATCACTTAACCAATATTAACAAAATGCCGATGCTACGTTCGGTATTAATTGCAATTAGATATAGTGCCACGCCAATTATATTGGCTCTAATCGTTTTTACGACTGTAAAGAAGCTTCATTGGTATATTTTAATACCAGCTTTTGTCTTTGCTATCATCAATATTATCTCTATCTTTACTGGAATCGTATTTTATATTGATGCAGATGGCACTCTTAAAAGAGGAATTCTTGGATATCTTCCTTATATAGCAGTTGGACTTTATTCCATATTCCTTATTTATATATTAATTAAACGAAGTAATAAGCAAGCTTCTGAAATCATTCCAATTGTTTTCCTTGCCTTTGCATTTGCAACTGGTTTGATTTTGCCATTTGTTATTGGAAAAGATTATTCAAAGATTTTTGCTACCACAATCGCTATCGCCTTATTTGTTTATTATGTTTTTATGATTTTACAAATGACAAAGAAAGATGCGTTGACTGGCTTACTTAACCGTCAAGCCTACTATGCAGCGATGAGAAATGGAAGCAAAGATATAACTGCCTTTGTTTCAATCGATATGAATGGCTTAAAAACCATTAACGACACTCAAGGTCATTTAGCAGGTGATGAAGCCCTTGAAACATTAGCGGTTTGCTTTGTTAAATCTGCCAAAGCTAAACAATCCATTTACCGAATGGGCGGAGATGAATTTGTAATTATTTGTAAGAAAACTAATGAAGATGAATTGGCTCAATTAATCGCGAACATTAGAAAGAACGTGTCTCACACAAAATATAGTTGTTCAATTGGCTATTCATATAATGCGAATGAGAATAAAAATCTCGAGGAAATGGTTAAAAAGTCCGACGAGATGATGTATAAAGATAAAGCACGTTTTTATTCAAACGATGAGAAAAATAGACGGCAAAACTCGGATATTTTGAAAGATTAAATGGCTTCGGCTATTTTTTCTTTTATGGCTTTTGCAAGTTCATCGACACCTTTATCACATAAGGCCGAAATCTTGAAAATGGGAATATCTTTATTTCGATAATGGATATTCTTTTCACATTTTTCAAAATCAAAATTAAAGGCTGGTAATGTATCGATTTTAGTTATAGCAACAATATCAGCAACTTCAAACATCAAAGGATATTTTAATGGTTTATCATCGCCTTCTGGAATTGATAATAAAACAAGATTGAAGTGGGCTCCTGTATCAAACTCGGCTGGACAAACTAAATTACCTACATTTTCTAAAATTAATAAATCAATATCTTTAATGTCAAAAGAGTCAATCGCATCTTCAACCATCTGAGCAGTTAAATGGCACGCTCCAGAAGTATGAACTTGAATGGAAGCGACTCCAGTTTGTTTTTTAATTCTATCAGCATCTACATCGCCATCAATGTCAGCCTCCATTACCCCAATTGAGTAATCTTTTTTAAGGCGATTAATTAAATTAATAAGCAATGTAGTTTTACCGCTACCAGGAGAAGCCATGACATTAATAAAAACAATGCCTTTTTTAGATAATTTGCTTCTTAATTCATCAGCTTTTTTATCGTTTTCGATAAGGAGATTTTCTTTAACTTCAACAATTTTATAATCCATGTTTAATATAATATCACAAATACAATAGTATTAATTGCTAATTCAATGTAAAATAGTAAACGATGGAAAACATAAAGACGATAGTTGTTAACCGATCTGCATACGCTAATAACGATTTAGAAGCCGATTTGTTACGTGAATATCTTCGTGATCATAAAACATTTCTTATAAATGTAATGTCTTCTCCTGGAGCAGGTAAGACAACAACTTTAATTAAACTTATTAATTCCTTGAAAGATAATTTTAAGATTGGAGTTATGGAAGCTGATATTGATAGTAACGTTGATGCGATAAGTGTCGCTAAAGAAACAGGCGTTAAATCAATTCAAATCCACACATCTGGAATGTGTCACTTAGACGCCGGAATGACTAAAACCGGTTTAGATGAAATTGGTTCCAATGAACTTGATCTAGTTTTCCTTGAGAATGTCGGAAATCTTGTTTGCCCAGCCGAATTCGACACTGGGGCAAGCATGGACATGGTCATCCTTTCCATCCCTGAAGGTGATGACAAACCTTTAAAATATCCTTTGATATTTCAAAAATGTGATTTAGTATTAATAAATAAGATTGATGCGAAAAAATATTTCAACTTCGATTATGATAAATGCATCGATATGATTCATTATCGTAATCCCAATGCAACAGTTATCCCCATCAGTGCCCTCACTGGTGAGAATATAAATCTTGTAAAAGATTATCTCATTAAGAGAATTAGGAAATAGGAGGCAAGAAAATGCCAGAGAAAAGTACAAAAGTCATCTCCAAATACGAGGGTGAAACCGGTTATTCTTATGAAAAGAAATTAATCAAACTTTGCCGTAAGATTACTGACGTTGTTCCACACAAATTGTTTGGAATGGACACAAAAGACCCAGAATATTGGGGCTTAAGAGAAGTTCTCACAGAAGAAATGATCGATGTTTTATTAAAGATGAAACAACGTAAACATTATGTCTTTGATGAATTGCTCAAAATGAATAAGGAATACGCCGATCGTCCACTCGATTTCCAAAAATTATTAGACGACATGTCTGTTATTGGAATCATCGAATACGATTATGGTGATAATTACGCTTGGGATCATCCAATTGAAGATGCACCAAAAGTAAAACGCTATATGCTTTCATATTTCGTTCCAGGTAGTGCTGAACTTATGAACTCTACTGTGGAAAGAATTGCGAAGAATCCAGCAGTTGCTTCTTTCTTTGAAAGAATGACATTTATTCCTCTTGCAGGCATTACCGAAATGCTTCCTCCAGGTGGTGGCGGTGTTGGTATGCACGTCATCCCAGTTGAAAAAGCTATTGAAAATACAAAAGAATCACTCGATATCGAACACATCTCTCACTGGATGAAGAAATACGAAGGACATATTTCTGCTGGTATTTGTTCTTGTCGTGCTTCTCGCGCTATGCTCGGTGAAGGTTGTATTGATGATAATGATGATTGGTGTATCCAATTTGGTGATATGGCCGATTATACTGTTGAAACAGGTCGTGCTCATTACATCACTAAAGAAAGAGCTTTAGAAATCTTTGAACTTTCTGAAAAGAATGGTTTCGTCCATCAAATTACTAATATCGATGGCGAAAACAAAATCTTTGATATTTGTAACTGTGACGTCAAGATTTGTAACGCTTTAAGAACAGCTTTATTATTTAACACTCCAAACCTTGAACGTAGTGCTTATACCGCTAATGTTACAAAAGAAAACTGCGTTGCTTGCGGTCGCTGCGTTGAAGCATGTCCAGCTGGTGCTGTTAAATTAGGTCAAAAATTATGTAAAGGTGACGGAAAAGCACAAACATATCCTCATCAACCATTACCAGATAAAATCAAATGGGGCAAATATGCTTGGGATGAAAATTACCGT
>CAMOEQ010000041.1 GCA_946612405.1 uncultured Erysipelotrichaceae bacterium
TTATCAGCAAATGTTAAAATCATCTCGCCAACTTTATTATGGCCACATGCAAAATCAGACATTAAACAAGTTACAGTAATTGTTGATTCTGATGGAAAGATTAATTTGACCCAATGAGGACGATACTCGAAACGAAATTCAAATTTCTTTTTCATCGTCATTAAAATATTGTCTTCATAATAACGATTCGGAGAGTCTAATGCTGAAAGGCCAAATAGTTGACCATATCCCCACTTTTTATTGAATTTCATTTTTATGACCTATTTTCATTTTACATTTAGTAAAAATAAAAACAATAACAGGATATGTTATTTTATTATTGAATTATGCTTTTTTAAGTGAAATAATGATTTTATGGACGAATATAAGGTCGAATATGTATCAAATTCGGGTTTTTACTTTAAGCATGTAAACACTCCAATCAGTGAAATGTATAAAAGGAGTGTATCCACTACTCACTCTCATTCAACTTTCGAAGTTTATTATTTAGCAAATGGCAACGTGACCTTACATGTTTCTGGCCAATCATACAAAATTCAAAAGGGTGATATCGTTATTTTGAATGCTTATGAAAACCACTACGTTGAAGTTGAGCCAACCGAAGATTACGAAAGATACGTTGTCGAATTCTTATTAGATAATATTCCAACCATTAAAGGTATTACTCCTTTATATGATTTCTTCTACGTTCATCCTCCTATTGCTTTTTTAAAAAGCGAGATCGTTAAAACCACCGATATTTTTAACGTCTTAAAAGATATGGAGAAAATGGCGGCAAATCCTCATAAATACACTAATCATTTATTAAGTGCTAACATTTCAAAATTGGTCAGTATGATCGCTTATCATCTTGAGGCTAATGATGAGCAAGCTGAGGATATTTCTAAAATTGTTTCTCAAACAGATGTTTATATCCATAAATCTATCCAATTTATCAATGCTAATATCCAAAATAAAATATCAATCGATGATGTTGCTAATAATGTCCATCTTAGTAAATCTTATTTACAACACATTTTTAAAAACAAATTAGGTATTGCCATTTCAGAATACATTTTTAAGCAAAAGATGAATTGTGCTAAATTCATGCTTTCAAGCGGAAAATCGTTAAGTGAAACATCAAAAGCATTAGGTTATTCCTATTATTCAACTTTTTCTGCTCATTATAAAAAACTCTTTGGAGTAGCCCCAAAGAATCATTCACATTAAGAAAAACTTATTTTACAAATTCTTTAACAATCTCTTCCCTTTTATCTGGATGGATTGTTTTTATTTTAATGTTGTCTAACTTTAAATTTTTGACAAAACGGAAGTAAAAGCCAGTAGCTGGCAAAATCTTTCCATAAACATAAGCTTCTGGATATGAAGAAAGCGGCTCTAAGGGAACAACTTTTACATATTCATTTACACCACCATAAAGAGTCATATCGATGTTTTTAAATGAGATGTTTTCTAAGGCGTGTCCTTTTAGTCCGGTAGCCAAAGAAGTAAACTGCCAATTCTTTTCATATGAATTAGCTGACATATGATCAGCCGAGCCAAAAATATGGGGGTTTTGCATGATATCATTTGCTTTAAATGATTTATAATTCCATGCAATACTGCGATATTTTCGATAAGGACCGCTTATTTTAACTTCTTCAATATTAATGTTTTTAATCTGCCCAATTTTAAGATCTTTTGGTCCTCTTAATCTTTCACCCAAATAGATGAAGAACGGACAATTCACATTATTCATTGTGACATTTTTAATATTTATTCCGTCGGCAATTCCTCCATCTACTGATTCGATTGCAATACCAGAGATACGGACATTTTTAATTTTGACATCGTGAATTTTAATGTTGTGAAATCCACCGTTTGTTTCGGTGCCAAATTTAATGGCATTGCATCTAGATGATAAACGGCAATTTCTAACAACGATATCATCACAAATATCTATGCGGTTAAGTGTATAAGAAGATTTAAAAGCGATCGCATCATCTCCTGCTAATACGTCACAGTTTTCAATTATGACCTTCTTGCTATTATCAGGTGAGATTCCATCGATATAAACTTTTAATTTACAGTTTCTAATATTAACCTTATTGCAACCCGCAAAATAAATTGCTAAATCGGTGGCATTTAAAATGGTCAAATCATCAACGACAACATTATCACATTCTTTTAAAGCAATACATTTTGCGCCTCTATGAACAATATTTCTGATATTCTCTTCGTCCCAAATTGATTGCATATCAATTTTGCCTGGGCCAAGAATTTGAATATTCTTACAACCGATGCCTAAGAATAATGATGTGTTGAAATAAGTATGTGAAGCATCTTGATAAATTGGATAATCAATTTGCTCATGTCTTTCATAGTCATAGAAATCACTTGATCCAAGGATGGTTGCACCCTTAGAAATCTTAATTGTCATATCACTCTTAAGATGAGTCGTTGAAAGCATGTATGTTCCTTTTGGAAAATAGAAAACACTGTTTCTTGGTGATTTATCAATTAAAGCTTGAAACTTCTTGGTTAATAATTCACCAGTGTTAGGTAAGATATTGTGTTTAGTTACGTCTATTCTCATTTTATTTGTATGGTACGATAAAGGCAGTGTGGCCAGATGACAATTGAAGAACCAATTGACTATATGAGCCACTAGTTGTTGCATTAACTATTCTAACCGAACCATTCTCATAAATTGCAAAATATTTAACTGAATTAGCAAAATTCAATGTCGCTGTCTCGGTTCTATTTTGTTGAGTATAAGTGTTCCTATATATATTTTCAACACAATACATATATTGGTTGGCACTACTATTATATAAGCCGGTCAAGAGTAACCATCCTTTATTAGTAGAGCATGATTCCAAATCATGATATGGAAGCGAATACGGATTATTACCATAATAATAGCTATAAGCATTAGGATTGATTAATCGGTTTGTTGTAGAAGAGGCTCTTTGGACATAGAACCAATCGTATTTAAATCCACTTAATATTGGTCCAAGCGCGTTAATTTGAGCTCTTTGACCTTGCATATAATAATATAAATTATTTCTTGTGCCATCCGCATCCATAACGCAGCCGTGTTCCAGCCAACTTTCACCGCCTGTACCACTTCCACGATGATAGAAAGTGAAATAACAAATTTGTTTAACTCCAAACGCCATCAACATATTGTTTAAATATGCTTCATCTTCATGATTTAAAATATAAGTGTTAGATGAATGAGATGGAGAGAATGTTTGGGTAATAACATGAACTTTGAGATTGTTTGCTTTTGCAGCTTCGGCAACAGCGACTAAGTTTCTAATCGTATATGGACCAAGTCGTTGACCATCAAAGGCATTGCCATTTAATAATGGGTAGTAGTCATAAGAAATATAATTGTTTCCAGAAGCGTTAATATAGGCATTTAAATAAACGCTATAACGGCTTTCAGGTGTGCCGCCATAATCTGGATTGCCAGTAGTTGCTTCTGCTGTAGCAGACATTGGTTGCAAGTTCGTATTAACATAGAAATCATTACGATTTAAATTATTTAAACAGCGATGGATTGAATGCATTAAATCAGAGAAGCCATTAACAATCGAATTATAAACTTCTTCATCACCAACATTTACGCCATAACAAGCAGGTTCATTGATATATAAATTTAATCTAGAAGTAACATAAGCATCTAAATCGGAAGTATTAGCAAAATATTTAGTTGAAGAACCGATGGCAATATCGCGTCCGAACAATGTTGATGTTTCTCTAGCTAAAGATGTGAATGCATCATCAGAAATGATTGCTTTCTTACCTAAAGATGCAACATTATCAAACAAAAACCTAATTTGAGTAGATAAAGATGTTGCTGAAGTACCAACATGGAGAGCTTGTTCATAAATAATGTCGTTGTTGCCATTATAGTACTCATTTAATTTATCAATAGAACGAAGTTCTTGATATGTTGTATTAATGTTAGGATCGTGTTGAGTTGAAGAATAATAGAATGATGTAATTCCTTCACCAGTAAAATTAGTAATATTCTTAACCGCTGTTGTTGTTAAATTGACAGTTACTGGAATTCTATAAATATCGGTTGGTGTAAATGCAAAGAGTGTAAGTGAACCAGAAGACTTATTTCCATTTACTGTTGGAAGCATTTCAATTAATGAAGCATGAGGAACTCTATAAGAGGTTGAATTACCATCATCTCTTTCAAATGGGAGTTCCTTATCGTT
>CAMOEQ010000042.1 GCA_946612405.1 uncultured Erysipelotrichaceae bacterium
ATGGCAAAAGAGATGGTTAAATTAACTAAAGAATTTGGCAATAATACCGAAAAATCCTCGCAAAACCTCTCTCATTTCCAATCTGAAGTTACTGAATTTTTAACTAAAAGAATCGAATCTTTAAACAAACAATTAGATGAAAAAATCGCTCAACTTGATAAGAAGGTTGATGACAAATTAAAAGAAGGTTTCAAAGGCACTTCTGAATCGATGGCCCAAGTTAGAGAAAGACTTCAAGCGATTGATGATGCTCAAAAACATATGGAAGATTTAGGTAAAGAAGTCGTTTCCTTAAAGAACGTATTAGAAGGTAACCAAAGCCGTGGCCAATATGGTGAATATCAATTGTCGATGGTTCTTCATAATGTTTTTGGTGATACAACTGGTTGTTATGAAGAGCAATATACGATGAAGAAAGTCAAAGATGGCGATGACGTTAGAGCGGATGCAGTGGTCTTTATGCCAGAACCAAACAAGATGATTGCTATCGATTCTAAATTCCCATTCCAAGATTATAAGAGAATATTCGAAGCTGAGAGCGACGAAGAAAAAGAAACTCTTAAAAAAGATTTTGCAGCCGCTGTTAAAAAACATATCACCGCTATTAAAGAAAAATATATTGTCGAGAACAAAACTGCCCCTGAAGCATTGATGTTTATACCTAACGATGGAGTGTTCGCCTTTATTCATCATGACTTACTCGATGTCGTAGAATATGCAAGAGAAAAAAGAGTTATCTTAACTTCTCCAAGCACTCTCCCTCCAATACTTGTTACCATTAATATGGTAAGAATTGATGCAGAAAGAGCAAAGAACGCGAAAGAAATATCTAAACAACTCGCTAAACTTGGCAAAGATTTTGAAATGTTTGGTAGAGAATGGGATACCCTTTCTAAACAACTTGAAACTGCGACTAAGTCTAGAGAGAAACTCGATCATAGAGTGTCTAAGATTACTGGTAAATTCGATTCGTTATCTGCTGCCGAATTAATTGAAGAAGGTGGAGAAGATAACGTTAAAGAAATTGGTATATTTGATGAAAATTAAAACTTCTTTCATTTTATTAATTTCGACATTGTTTTGTTGCAGTTGTTCTTCATCAAACAATGTTAAAAAATATGATGAGTTTTTAATTGCTTGTAAAAACGAAGTTGATTTTCATTCCCAATTATATATTTTTCCTGATTCAACAAGCATTGGAACTCCAAAAGCTTTTTCTTATAAACATACAGATGATTTGTTCACAGGTTCTTTCTTACTATATTTATCAATGGAATACGAAGAAGATAAATTTAATGAAGAATTATCTAGATTAGCAAATATCGAAGCTCACTTCAGCGAAAACAAAATCAAAAAGATTATTCACTTTGAGGAAGAATGCGTATTTTTAACTATTAATAAAGATGATCGTTATGAATATGCAAAATATAATAAACAAACCTATGAAATTGGTTATGTCTCAAATCAACTTTATAGTTGGGTAACCGCAAATATTGATCTTAGAAATAAATTACCAAATTTAACAATTCCATCTGAGTTAGACGATGGAGATAACGCTTATAACATGTACTATTACTATTCTGAATTTCCAGAAGGGGTAATAGTGGGCGAATACGTTAGTGATTAATTATTAGGGATATAAACCCTAAAATGATTCATAAAATCAATTGCGTTTTGACCAACATATCCTTGACTAGTTTTTGATATGTTAAATGTTCTTCTTCTAAACGGAGACATAAAAGAACTATTAACAACATAAAAATTAGTCGTTACATTACTTGGTCGATCTGGATAAGTTCCTTTTTCTTTCCAACAGTCGCTTCGCCATTGATAACCAGAGTCTAGAATAATGATTGATCCAGCTGGTAAATCGTTATCTTTTGTATTGAAAGGTCTTGTACAAACAAATTTTTGAGCGGTGTTATCGATATACTTATTGTATAAACTATATAATTCATCGCATTTATAAAAACCAGTGATTGGATCTAGATGAAGTCTATGGAAATTATCTATATTGTATCCGTGATTTGTAAAATTGGATGCATCAGTTGAATAGTAAGGATTATATGATTTTGGAGTTAGTCCAGCCATTTTGTCTTTTGGAACGTAAATATGGAAATTATCAAAAATCTCATCATACTGTTCATTTACATATTGTTCCGATAAAGAAAGTTTTCCTGATTTAAAAATATTGAAAGCGCGGTATTGATAGCCATCCCAAAATGACTCATCAATTTCTAAAATATTCTGGCAAGTCTCGGCTTTTCTAGTATATTGAACGGCATCATTTACCCAAGCTTCAGGTCTATAACCAAATCCTTCTTTGCAATAGACAATTGAACCAACTGGAAGCATATTTTTGGTAAAACGGAAACTAGTCACATATTTATTAGATGTACCTTCTGTGTTGTTAATTCGGATGTTATAGTTAGATTGATCGGTAGCGTTATAGAATGAGCAACCAGCTAATCCAGCATCTATTTCTTCATAATTTGATAAATCATATTTAGCGATGTCTTCATCGATGAGCACACTATTAGTTATTGATAAAGGATTTTTTCTAGTATTTTTAATTGTTTCATTAAGTAATTTCAAAAATGATCTATTCATTCCGTCTGGAATAAATTGGATTGGAGTTAATTCAAAATCGATATCAAATATTGTCGATAAGAAATTTGCAGATAATGTATAGCGACCATGTACATGAGAAACGTGTTTTCCATCTCTTGCAAAGATATCGCCCATATAGCTTGTTCGATTGTTTTGAATAGCTGTTCCATTAAAGATTGTTTTTTCAAATAAATTTGTTGGAACAACATAGTTGTTATAACAATCAACAATCGCATTATACATTGCTATTTGATCATTATTAAAATAAGAAAAATAATCATAATAATCAGAATAGTCATAATCGTATGCCCATGTTTGATGCCAATAATATTTTGGATTACCTGTGACCAAGTTCTTAACTTCATTCACGAGATTAACTAAATTGCTATATGTTCCAACTCTTCCAACTTCAGCTGAAGCTTGTTGGAAGGTGATAATATCCCAATCCTTATATGTGACAATATTATTAAGTGACATATTATCTTGATATCGCCATGACGAACCATTCATTGAGCGCATCGAATATTCGGCAGTACCATTTTTAATGTTGTTATAATGTCTATCTATTGTGCAGCCCGCGATATATGCATCATACATTTCAATGTTTATTCCAACACTATTAGCAATTCGTTCGGCATAAAAGACAGTGTCATCAGCAAATGAGTTACCAATCATCAATACTTTTAAATTGTTGTTAGGATACTGCTCTTCGATGCACGAATATTTAATGGATAAAGAAGTGATATCAACATTATTGTTCCCACCATTTTTTAGATAAAAGAATGATGGACGATCAGAGAACAAATATTCGGTATTTGCCGGTAAATTTTCGGAAAATGAATAAATTATTTCCTCGTTGTTAAGTGAATATCCATAATGCAATTCAAGCGAACTATTCCCAACATATTTAATTGATGTTAAACCACTTAATTTGTTGTTATGTCCACTTAATGTAACAGGATTATAAACATATCCGCTAGGGAGAATACTTTGCCAGCCAGATTCGTTATTAATTACATTGAATCCATTTATTAATATGCTGTTATCATTCGTTGTTTTCACATAGCCACTAATTTCGCTTTCGCTAGGAATAGAACTAGTTGTAATTTTTTGCTGTTGATTAAGAAACAATGTGTATGGCTCTAAATCCCCATTTGCGATATTAATAAAATTTGAGCCATTAGCGATTAAAGAAATCGACAAAACCGAAACGCTCATTAGGGCTATGCCTAAAACAAGAATGTGCTTTTTCATATTTAAATATATTATATTCAATGAGAAATAAATGGTGATAAATATATTCTTGAAAATAATTGTTTCTTATTATTAAATAATTAGGCGATGGGTCTGTAGCTCAGTTGGGAGAGCGCCTCGTTCGCAACGAGGAGGTCGCCAGTTCGATCCTGGTCAGATCCACCATTAGTAACCGAAACTGT
>CAMOEQ010000043.1 GCA_946612405.1 uncultured Erysipelotrichaceae bacterium
GGGATAGCGGCAATCATCATAAATGGAATTCTTCTACCTCTTGGGTTTTTACTTCTATCAGATAATGAAGCAATAAGTGGGTCAGTGACAGCGTCAAAAATACGGCTTAAAGCAGTAATGAGACCCAATACTGTTAAAAAGCCACCAATCACTAAGCCTGGAATAATATAAGGTGTGGCGCCTGCGCTACGATCACCGCTAGTTGGCAAATAGAAAGTGACGAGCCAAGCACTAATAATGCCAGAAAGCATTGACCAGCCAAGTTGGCCGATAGCAAAGATGATCATTTGTTTCTTAGATAATCTTTTCATAATTAACTGTGGATTTTATAGTCTAAATCAATCCACCCTCCTTCTTTTTTTATTTGTGTTAGACTCACAAATTATTTAACGACACTAAAATAATGTCGATTAAACACTTAATCTCACTATCTTTTTCGATACGTGTGTCTTGATTGATAACCGCTCTTTTATAAGCCAACTTTTTACAGATTTCTAATAAAGCATGAGTGGTGCTGAAATAAAACATTTCAATATCTTTTTGCTCTTTAATAGAGCCATCTTTTAAACCTAATTTATAGGCATCCATGTAAGCGTTTTTATATTGATCAATCGCATTTTCATATGAATTCATATCATCAGCGTGTTCAACAGCAATATATGAATCAAATTCATTTAAGAATTTATAAAAGTTTGGATGCTTAACAAAGATTTCATAATAGCTTTCATAGAAAAGTTTTAGTTTTTCAAAACCATTTTGTCCTTTTTCTAATCTAAAAAAACCTTCACTGACGATTTTTTGTAATTTCATCGCTGCTTGGAAAACTAAATTTTGTTTATTACCAAAATAGCGATAAATAGTGGCTTCACCCACTTGTGCGGAAATAGCGATATCTCTAATTGTGACCTCACTAATTGAGCGGCACATAAATAAATCCGTAGCAATATCCACTAAAAAATTAATTTTGACATCTTTTAATCCCATATTATTTTATGATAGATGGACTATCAAAACGATAATCACTCTATCATTACTATATCTCAATAATGAATAATGTCAATATCAAAATAAAATATAAACAAAATTACAAACTATGTTTATAATTGATGCTAGGAGATTTAATGTCTATGAAAAATAACAAACATTTATTGTTTTTGCTTCCTTTGATGTCCCTTGTTTTAGCGGGATGTTCAACACTTACTCCTTCTAAAAAGAGTGAAGAAGAAAAACCATCTTCTGTTCCTGAACAAAAATCCGAAGACCCAGTTATTGAACCTGATGATAACAAAGTGGATGTCTTTGTTTTATCTGGTCAATCCAATATGGAAGGTAGCACTTATTGGACCCATCCAACAAGCGGCACACCTTTATTAGAAAACTATATGAATGATGAAGGTTTAGATTTTGACATGGTTAAAAACGGCATGCCTAATGTCTTAACTAGTTATTACGGTTTTTATCATCCAAATGGTTGGACACAAGCTCATACCGCAAGTCCAGATACAAGTACTCCAGAAGCAAGATTAACTCCTAACTTCCAACCAACAAAAGTTGGTATGGGTGTTGGTGATAAAGGCGATAATCCAAATCCATTTTTTGGTCCTGAATTAGGTATGGCCTATCAACTTTCTGATTACGCTGATGAAGATTATCCAGTCCACTTAATTAAATGTGCTTTCTCTGGCTCTGGTTTTAATAATGGTAATTATGGAAGAGGTGATCCAGACTGGGGTAGCCGTGATGATGATCCTACTAAATCCTTATTTTATTTATTAAAGACATATACACATAACTGTTTAGAAGCTATCGAAGAAGAAGGCTTTACTCCTGTTATTAAAGGCTTTGTTTGGCATCAAGGTGAATCCGGTGGTGGTAATCCAGATTATGAAACAAGTATGAGAGCTTTACTCCATGACTTTAAAGAAGAATTTAAAGACTACGCTCCCGATGAAGACGTTGACCAAATAGCGTTCTTAGATTGCACAATCTATGATGGTAAAGGTACAAGTAGCTTAAACTATGGTACCGACACCAATAATGCTAAATGGAGAATTGCTAACGAAAGCGAAAACGACCTCAACTTCTGCATTAATGGTAATCACGAAGAAGGTGGTTTGGGCTTAGAAGTTGGCGATGACTCTAAAGGTGGTTATAATACTTATCACTATAACACTCCAGATGCCTTCAAATTAGGCCAAGCCTATGGTGATTTAGTTATCGATAACGATTTATTAGATTAAAAAAGTTTTTACCAGGAACCCTTCTTTGCTAGAGAGAGGGGTTCTTTTATTTTTGTTGTTTAAATAAATTAAGTAACTATAATAATAAAAGGCAAATAAATGCCAAGCGAAGTTCGGCCTCTAAATCCTTCGCTTTATAAAATAAAACCAAGGAGAAACAACATGACTAATCAAAAACCTGCTCGTCGTAGCTTTTTAAAATGGTTACGTGATGAATACGAGCTCACTAAAATTTTGTTGCGATCCATTCCTGCTCCAGTGGTCGCTCTTTTTGTTATATCTGTTATTGCGATGAACATCTTAGCCAATAAGACATTAGTGCAAACAGATTATTTAGCTTTAGATGGAGGTATCCTCATTTCATGGTTATCTTTCTTATCAATGGATATCGTTGTTAAGCATTTTGGACCTAAAGCTAGTAATAGAATGTCAATATTTGCCATTCTTGTTAATTTATTAATCTGCTTTATTTTCTTTATTGTTAGCATTATTCCTAGTAACGCTGATGACTATACCGCTTTTAATACGATAATAGGGGGCACGTGGTTCATTCTTTTAAGCAGTACCATTGCCTTTTTATGCTCTGCATTACTTAATAACGGCCTTAATTATACAGTAGGCAAGTTATTTAAAAAGAATCCAGATGGGAAATTAGCGTTCTTTACAAGAAGCTATGTTTCAACTTTTATTGCCCAATTCTTTGATAATTTTATCTTTGCTATTTTGACTTTTATGATTTTTGCACCAATCTTTTGGGATGGCTTCCATTGGACTTTAATCCAATGTTTTACTTGTTCATTGTTAGGCGCTTTATTAGAATTAGTAATGGAAGCAATATTCTCACCATTTGGTTATTTTATTACCAAAAGGTGGAAGAATGATAAAGTTGGTCAACAATATTTTGACTACATTAATAGAGAGGAAAAATAATGAAAGTCTTAATCACTGGTTCAAGTAAAGGTATTGGTTTAGCCGCTGCTAATCGCTTTTTAAAACTTGGCCATGAAGTTATTGGCATCGATTTACTTCCATCAAATATTGATCATCCAAATTATCATCACTATATTGCGGATGTCTCTAAGAAAAAACAATTACCTGATATCAAAGATATCAATATCATATTTAATAACGCTGGTAAACAAAACGACCACGATATAGATAACAATTTAGTGGGCACAATTAATGTCACTGAAAAATATGCTTTTCAAGATCAAATAAAATCAGTTTTATTTAATGCTTCAGCTTCTGCAAGAAGTGGTTTTGAATTTCCAGAATATGTCGCTAGTAAAGCTGGAGTAGTGGGCTATATGAAAAATGTCGCTACCCGTTTAGCGACATATGGAGCTACCGCTAATTCTATTTCCTTAGGAGGAGTTCTGACTGATTCTAATGCACCAGTTTTAGAAGATGAAGATAGTTGGAATCAAATTATGGAAGCCACTCCATTAAAGAAATGGGCAACTTTAGAAGAAGTGTGCGATTGGGTTTATTTTTTAACCGTGACTAATAAGTCCGCTAGTGGACAAGACATCTTGATTGACAATGGGGAATTTAATCTAAATTCCACCTTTGTTTGGCCTAAGCGGTAAAAAGCACTATAATTAAAACTGTGCTTGTAGCTCAGTCTGGAAAGAGTGCAACCCTCCGAAGGTTGAGGCCATGCGTTCGAATCGCATCAAGCACACCAA
>CAMOEQ010000044.1 GCA_946612405.1 uncultured Erysipelotrichaceae bacterium
AAAAATCTACTTTGAACGCTCGCGATGCGGGCGTTTTTTGTTAACGCATATTATATCCACGATTAGAAAAGTTAAAGACTTTTACTAAAATTCATCTATAATATAGACATGTCGAAAAATCATGTACCTTATGCACATGCAAAGTCAATCTTCGATATTGATGTCTCTTTCTTTAAAAAAGAAAAGGTTAAATACGTTTTAGTAGATCTTGATAACACTCTTGATTCGTATAAAACGAAAACTCCATCTCCAAGAGTTTTTGATTTGAAAGAGAAATTAGAAAAAGAAGGCATCGAATTAATCATCATTTCAAACAATACTGGTAAAAGGGTTACAACCTACGCTAACGAACTTAAAGTGAAGTTCGTCTCATCAATTGGTAAACCATTCGCCAAAAAATTATTGAATAAGTTAGCTTTGCTAAACATCGATAAAAATGACTGTATTATGATAGGGGATCAAACAGTTACTGATATCGCATGTGGAAATCGTGCTAAAATAAGGACAGTTTTAACAGATAAAATCGTTAAAGAGGATCAACCGACCACTCATTTCAATCGAATGTTTGATCGGCCAATAAGAAGAAAACTTGAGAGAAAGAATTTATTAAGGGATTGGAGGAATATCTAAAATGTCGCAAATTTCACAAATCAGAAAATGTTATAACTGTGGGGCAGTTTTACAATCAAGCGACCCAACCAAAGAAGGCTATGTTAACAAAGAAGTCTTAGAAAATGGTTCACAAAACTTTTTATTCTGTAACAAATGTTTTGAAATCGAAAGATTTAGACCAAAAACCAACGAACCATTAATCAATGACGATTTAGTTAAAATCGTTGAAGATGCCAAAAAGAAACAAGCCCTTTTAGTTTATGTAATAAACTTATTCTCATTTGAAGCCTCCTTCTCTCATAAAATTAATGAAATTATAAACGGCATGAATATCTTAGTTGTCGCCAATAAATTTGACTTAATGCCAAAAGGCACAAATGAAGATGAAACTAGAGAATATGTCGCTCATCGTTTCCGTGCTGATGGAGTTCATGTTGAAAAGGATAATATCGTTTTAGCAAATGCTTTCGATGATGATACGGCTCGAAATATCATCGCTCAAATATATGAACTTAAAAATGGTAAAGATGTTTATATCATCGGTAGCAAACTAGCTGGTAAAACAACTCTTATCGATTCCTTCTTAAGAGTTTATAAAAATCTTTCTCAAGGAAACATCGTTTCTCAAGAATATCCTGGTACAAATGCTCGAGTTCTCCAACTCCCATTATCTCCACGTACCATGATGTATGAGATTCCATCTATTCCTCATAATAATTCAATTCTTTATAATCTTGACGCTAATACGATGCGTAAAGTTTATATTAATAAAGCCGTTGAACATAAAGACGTCGTTTTAAAGAAAGACGAAGTCTTATGGTTTGGTGGAATGAGCTTTATCGAACTTATCGAAGGAAAGAAAACATCTGTTAGATGTTATTTTGCTGAAGGTGTTCAACTTAAGAAACATTCTAATCGTAAATGTGAAGAAAGATTCGTCTCTGCAATTGCTAAAAAAGCAATTAAACCGTATTATTCAAAAATTAAAACGGTTAAAGATATGGATGTTTTTGAAATTAAAATCACCGAAGCTAATTATCGCGATATCGGTATTCAAGGCTTAGGTTGGTTCAATTTCTTAGCTAAAGGACAAACCTTTAGAATTTATGTTCCTAAAGGTGTTTCTATTTACACCTCTAGACCAAAAATCGATCGTAAATAATGAATTATATAATTTTCGGTGGAACATTTGACCCAGTTCATAATGGGCATCTTCGTATTGCTCAAAAAGCAGCGGAGAAATTTTCAGCAAAAATCATTTTCGTGCCTAATAAAGCTCCAAGATGGAAAGAACCATTAATTGATATCAAACATCGTAAAGCGATGCTTGAAATAGCTTTAAAAAAGGCTGATTTTGATTATGAAATATCAACTTACGAAATAAATAAAGAAGATGATATCAATTATTCAATTGATACAATCAAGTATTTCAAGAATAAATATCCTAACAATACTCTTTATTTTTTAATTGGAGCTGATCAAGTCAATCAATTTGAAAAATGGAAAGATGCGGTGGAGATAGCTAAGCTTGCAACAATTATTTATTCATCTCGTCCCGGCTTTAAATTAAATGAAGATAACATCAATAAGTTTAAAATGGTTTCTTTAGATTTTATGGAATCTGGTGATATTTCATCCACCGACATTCGTGAGCTTAAATCTCTAGATTTAGATGAAGATGTACTTCGTTATATCGAAGATAATAATTTATATTTTATTGAAAAGATTTCTAAATACGTCACGAAAGCTAGACTCCTCCATTCAATTCAAGTTGCTAGATTAGCTTTTAAGATTGCAAAAGTTAACAAATTGGAAAATCCAGAACGTTATTATATCGCGGCGATTTTACATGATGTTGGTAAAACATCAACATGCGATAATTTAGATGCTTTTAAATTCATGGAAAAGAATTATCCAGATTATATTGATTTACCAAAATTTGCTTATCACCAATTTATTGGTGAATATATCGCGAAAAATGATTTCAACATCAAAGATGAAGAAATATTAGATGCTATTAAATTCCATTGTACAGGCAATTCAAATATGAAGAAAATTGGTATGGTGGTGTATGCTTCAGATAAAATTGAGCCAACTAGACAATTTGATTCGACATGGTTAATTAATTCTTGTTTAAAAGATTGGTATCAAGGTTTCATCGATACGCTTGCTGATAATAAAAAATATTTATTAGGTCACGCTAAAGATATTACAAATAAATTAACAGACGCTTGTTTTAAACAATATTTAGGAGAATAAAAATGGATAAAGTCGTAACTCTAGTTAAAAAGATCCTTGAAGAACACAAAGCCGAAGACATCGTTGTCTTAGATGTTAAAGAAAAAACTCCTTTTGCGGAATATTATGTTTTAGCATCTGGCAATAATTTTAGACAAATTAACGCTTTGGCAGAACTTGTCGAAGAAGGATTAGACAAAAATAAAATCAAGATCAATCACATCGAAGGAACACCTGAATCTGGTTGGATTTTGATCGATGCTTATCATGTCATAATTAACATTTTTTCAAAGGAAGAAAGAGAAAGAATTAGCCTCGATCAAGTCTTATCTAAAAAGTAAGATTGATAAAGAAAATAGAGTTCGCCAGCAATGGTGAACTTTTTATTTTCACTACAATTGTGGAAATCGCAAAAATAAGCAACTTCGTATAATGTCTATTATGTTAACCAAATACTAAATAAATCAGAATTAATCGAAACAATTCACGATTATTCTATTTTTAAATGTTTGCGAAAACCTGGTTGAAAGTCGACTTTTCCACAAAAAATTCGTGGATTAAAACTACTAATTATCTACTAAAATTATTGATTATTTTCATCATTTCTACCACTTTTTATAGTTTGAGATATAATAGATTTTATGATTAATGACGCTTCGATTTATTCTTCGGTTTTAGTGTTTTTAGTTTTGCTTCCACAACTGCTTTATTTTTTGATCCGTGGTCGAAGAGTTTTGCCTGCCGAACTTTATCATGGTCGCTATCTAATTTATGCAATCATCTCTTTGATTTCTTATCTAACAACGATTGTCCTTGTCTTACTCTTCTCAAATAGTTATGGAGTCATCGCTCAATGGTTCGCTTGGGTCTTCAGTGTGACCACATTCGCCGCTTTGCTTCTTGTTTCTTGGATAATTTTTATAATGAACGGGTA
>CAMOEQ010000045.1 GCA_946612405.1 uncultured Erysipelotrichaceae bacterium
GTAAATATATGAAAAAATACCGATGTCCAAAATGTGGAGAAGTCTTCCAAGGCGAACATGAATTATGTCCAAAATGTCAAACTAAACTCCACTATAAAGCCAAAGAAAAAATAGTCCCTAAAGAAGAGGCAAAGATCATCGAAAGATTTAATTTTGATGACCCTAATATCATTAAACACGATGATAAAATTCCAGAAACTCCTTTAATTGAAGATGAAGAAAAGGAAGAAAAAGCTCCTGTTGTTACCAACAACACATCTAACAAAATTGAAGTCATTGGCGATTCATTCTTCGATGGTAGACTATATCAAAAAATAGGTAAACTTCTCCTCGGTGGATTAATTACTCTTATCACCGCAGGAATTGCATTACCATGGGCAGTATGTATATACTATCGTTGGGAATATAAACATATGGTCATTCAAGGCCATAGGCTTAAATTCACAGGAAAAGGTGGCCAATTATTTGGTCGATACCTCTTGTGGTTCTTATTAACAATTTTAACAGCGTTTATCTTCTCTTTATGGGTAGCGATATTTATCCAAAAATGGAAAATAAAACATGTTGAATTTGAGGATTAAGGAGAGAAAAAGAATATGAAATTAAGAAACTTATTTGTAACCGCACTTTTAGGAGCGGGAATGCTCACTGGTTGTGACGCTTTAATGCCTCCAAAAGACAATCACGAAGGCGAATATAGTGATAATGTCATTATCGATCAAGGATTAAAAATCGCCAACTTAACAACCTTATTTTTACAAGTTAACGATGAATATGATTTCTCCAATTTAATCTATTTTGATGAAGACTTTGAATTTGATATCAATGACTACACTTTAACTTCCACTAATACAAATGTATTAACCGTGGAAAACTATCACGTTAGGGCTGTTGGAGAAGGATTCTGTTACGTCGATATCACTGGCCCTGGAATTAAAGAAGGAAAGAGTTATAAACAAACCATTTTTGTTGGTAAAATTGCAGGACAATTTGTTAATGAAACTAGAATTGGAACTTCTGGATTAGACGCAACATTTAATAACGATGGAACATTCTCATTCTCAGTCAAAGAAGGTACTTACCATAAAGATCCAATTGAAGCTTATTCTTGTAGCGGTAATTACTCATTTGATCAATTAGGTTTCCTTTATATCACTGATGTGTTAGAAGGTGAACCTAAAGAATTAATGACTTTAGATCAAATCCTCTCTACTTTCGTTAGTGGAATGCCTTTAGATGGAGTGGCCTCAAATGTCTACGCTCACGCAAGTTTTGAAGAAGGGGTTGGAATTAAATTAAATGTTTATTTCCATGACCAAGTCATCTCATTAATCGAAGCTGAATAAAATAAAGAAACTGACATTAAAGTCAGTTTTCTTTTACATATTTGAATAGGTGTTGATTTAAATCACATACTAATTTAATATAAGGTATATGAAATATAAAATTGATGTCGATTTAAAATTAATCACAAGCAGTCTAGGAATCACTGTTGAAAAACTTGCCAATAATATCGGTGTTGCTAGAGAAACATTATCAAGAATTGAAAACGGATCAATCGAACCTTCTGATGATCTTTTAGAGAAAATATACTCTTTTGCTTATCAATCTGGAATTGAACTAAATAAGGCCAAGGTTAATTACTATAGTAAACATCATAAAGTCTTAGTGTTTCATGGAAGTAAAAATATAATCGATACCCAAATATCTTTAGATTATTCACGTAAATCAGTTGATTTAGGCAAAGGCTTTTACACCGGAGAAAACTATGAACAATCACTTGATTTTGTTTGCAACAACAAAAGCCCAATATATATCATCGATGTCGATTTCAACGCATTAAAAATTAAAACTTTTGACCTTTCTATAGAATGGCTAATGGCTATTGCATTTAATAGAGGTTTATTAAAAGAATTCCAGAATTCACAATATTGTAAGAACCTTGAAAAAGAATTGGATAAATATGATGTGATTATTGCCCCGATAGCGGATAATCGGATGTTCAACATTATTGAAAGTTTTTCTGACTATCAAATTACTACCGAACAGGCAATCCACGCTTTAAAAGCACTTTCATTAGGGAATCAAATTGTTTTCAAAACTGAAAGAGCAATCAGTCAAATAAAAATATTAGAGCAACTATATGTCTGTAAAAGTGAGCGAGAACAGGCATACAAGACAAAAATTACCAGAATCAAAAGAACAAACGATTACATTGTAAATGCTTATAAGGAACATTTAAGAGAAGGGAAATATTTATCGGAGGTTATTAAAGATGGGGAGTATTGATTTTAACGGCATTTGCTTATGTAAAATGCAGGCATCTTTATTTGAAAATTATTCTGATTTTTGTCATTATTCCCCTCATATTTTCGTGATGAGGTTTATGAATAGTAAACTAGCTGAAAGATTTGATGACATGCTTATTTTAGGAGAAGTGTCCTCAAATGAAACCTTTGTTGAAGAAATTAATGAGCAATATGGACAATCATCTTTTGGTAATCCTCATTCCATCTCACCTGAAGTCCTATATTGGACTGGATATATCTATAGATATTGGTGCTACAAATATAATATTTCTTCAAAACTTCTAATTCAGGCAGTTCATCCTAAAATGCTCTTTAATAGATACGTTGTATTTCACTCCATGGATCCTGATTACGCAATTAATCGAATCATTGAAGAGGAAGGAATCTGCTTCCCTATAAAGAAAACATTAGAAGAGCTATTAGAAGAGAACTTAAAAGAAGCAATAAAAGGATGTCAGGACAAATAAAATATATTTAATTGTTGATTAAATAAATTATCTCGTGATAATATCATTCACGTTAACTTACTTAGAACGACATACGGTTCTAGGCGGAAGGAGTAAAAAACATGAAAAAGGATATCCATCCAAAATATTACCGCTGCAAAGTCACATGTGTCTCTTGCGGAGCAACATTTGAAACCGGTTCCACTGAAAAAGAAATCAGAGTGGATACCTGCAGCAATTGCCACCCATTCTACACTGGCAAGCAAAGATACGTTCAAGCTGATGGCCGTATCGACAGATTCAACCGTAAATACGGACTTAAATAAGATAAAATTAACCGGGTTACCGGTTTCTTTTATATAATAAAACTATGAAGAAGAGATTTTATATTACCACCCCAATTTACTATCCAAGCGCGAAGCTTCATATCGGTCATGCGTATTGCACAACCTTAACCGATATTTTTGCCCGTTCTAAAAGAGAAAGAGGCTATGAATGCTATTTCCTTACAGGCGCGGACGAACACGGCTTAAAGATTGAAAAAAACGCTGAAGCGGCAGGAGTTACTCCTCAAGCATTCGTCGATAACATCGTCGAAGGATTTTATAAGCTTTGGGATTTATTAAAAATCAGTAATGATGATTTTATTAGAACTACCCAAACTAGACACACTGAAACAGTTCAAAAAATCTTCACTAGAATGCTTAATAAAGGAGATATTTACCTTGGTAAATACGAGGGTTGGTATTGTAGATATTGTGAATCTTTCTGGACCGACACTCAAGCTGGGCCTGATAAAGTATGTCCTGACTGTGGTCGACCAGTTCAAAAAGCGGAAGAAGAAGCCTATTTCTTCAAAACTAGTAAATATGTTGATTCATTAATGAAATTCTTTGATGAGAATCCAAAATTCCTCA
>CAMOEQ010000046.1 GCA_946612405.1 uncultured Erysipelotrichaceae bacterium
TAATTTATTAACGTTATCCATTCCATTAGGAAGTCCACTCATATAACTATTTTGTTGTAAGACGATATAATCCCATCTTCTAGAAATAATAAAATCATTGCTTGCAACATTATATGTTGTTTCCCATAGATCTTTATCTTTGTTAAATGTTCTTAATTCATATAAAGGCTTATGATTGATTAAATTATCGATATGAGTCTCGATTGAGCAACCTCCAATAAAAAGATTAAAAACATCTAAGTCATAGTCAAATTCTTTGGCAATGCGTGGCATATATTCAATCGTGTCATCCGCGAATGAATTTGCTAAAAATAAAATGCTTAATTTTTTCATCTAGATTTAATCCATTTCATTATTTCTTTAACATAAGGATATTCATTATCTTTATCTAATTTAGTTGATCCTTCAACATGATTGCCTTCTAACTCTAAAGCAGTGATATCGATGCTTGGATTATAATATTTAATTAAATTAAAAAGCATCAAATTCTGTTCTTTACGATTTAACATATCGTTTGAATAATAAATAAGTAAAATCGGCGAAGTTTTAATATCCTTATCAACATAAAAAAGTGGAGCGAATTCACTTATTCTTTGTAACCATGGATCAACACCTTTTTCAAAATGTTGGACATTAAAATGATCGCTCATCTGTCCTGAATCAGAAACGAATCCTTTAATATCTAACGGAGATAAGCCTACTTCATTTAAATATTTTTTATTTAAACAAAGCATCATCGTGATATATGCTCCCGCGGATTGACCAGAAATATAAATATTCTTACTTATATTTTCATAAGCATATTTAACTGCTTTTGTAGCTTCTTTTAAAAATTCAGGAAATTTTGTATTTGGGTAAAGCGAATAATTAACATTGACCATTGTGTAGCCATAGTTTGTCATATGTTTCATCAGTTCATCGCAATCACTTTTATCACCCTCAACGATGCCACCTCCATGGAAGTGAACGAAGCATTTATCGTTTGAATTTTCTGAAATAAAAATATCCAAACATAAGTTTTTAAAATAATTAATATTGCGTTTAATTTCCATGTTATTCAAAGAATAAAGCGGCCGCTCCAATCTTACCAGCATCATAACCTAATGAAGCTTGTTCGATAAGCATTATTGGAGAACCTTTCATTCCATAATTATGTTCTTTAACATAATTTCTTACTTTATCGATTAAATAAGCGCCTTCGTTAGCAACTCCACCTGAAAGAACGACGATTTCTGGTCGAAGCATATTGGCAATAGTGATTAATCCTTCACCTAAATAAGTTACATATTCTTCGACTAAACGATGACCTTCTTTATCGCCTCTACGTTCGGCTTCAAAAGCTGCTCTAGCATCTATTTCACCGTATTCTGCGGTGATTTTATGTAAAAGCGATTCAGGATGTTTATCCATCGCTTTCTTAGTTTCTTTAATAAGTGCGGTTGCAGAAGCATATGCTTCTAAACAACCTTTTCGACCGCAGTTACATTTACGGCCATTTAATTTTACTAAGCAATGTCCAAGTTGAGCACCTTTAGATTCATTACCATCTATAACGTGTTTATCAAAGACGATGCCACCTCCAACACCTGTTCCTAAAGTGATCATAATTAAGAAATTATAATCTTTACCAGTGCCAAATCTTGCTTCTCCAAGTGCAGCAGCGGAAGCATCATTAATAATCTTAACTGGTAATTTTAATTTCTTTTCCATAAAGGAAACGATGTTGAAATTAACCCACTTTTTCATATTTGGGCTAGAAGAGACACTTCCATCATATTTATTAATTAAGCCTGGAACACCTAAACCAATTCCAGAGATTGGCTCATCATATTTATGATTAAAAATGAATTCTTTAATTAATTTAGATAAATCACCGAATGTTTTAGTAGGGGAAGCCTTACGGTCCATCGGCATTGAAAAGCGGTCTAAGACGACACCTTTATCATTAATTGAGCCACCTTTAATTGAGGTGCCTCCAACATCTACTCCAATAACAATCATATTATAAATATGAGATTATAATAACCCCATCTCCTTTAATTTTGCATTCTTTACCAAATGGTAAGAAGAATGTGTCATATATATTATAGTCAATATCATTAACTTTGCCTTTGCCGTTAATAAAAGTAAATGACATAAATGAACCTTTATCAGCTTTAAGATTTAATTCACCATTAATCTCTTTTTTAGCAACTTTAAAATATTTTGTGTCTTCTAATAATTCGCCTTTATGAATTTCTTTTTCATATTTATGAGTGTCTATAACATTTAAAGCTTTTTGGATATGAAGTTCACGCGGATTACCATTTTTATCTAAACGATTATAATCGTATAAGCGGTAGGTGAGATCGCTATTTTGTTGAATTTCCATAATGCGAACACCTTTTCCAATCGCATGAATTGTTCCAGAATTAATTAAGAAGACGTCACCTTCTTTAACAGGGAAGAAATTTAATAAATCTAATAAAGTTCCGCTTTCTAATTTTTCTTTGATTAATTCTTTAGAACAATCTTTCTTTAAGCCAACATATAAACCAGCACCTTCATCGCACGAAAGCACAATCCACATCTCCGTTTTTCCAAAGGAATTTTCATGTTTTAATGCATATTCATCACTTGGATGAACTTGAATAGAAAGATTATCTTTTGCATCGATTAACTTAATTAATAATGGAAAATAAGGAAAAGCATTTCCTTTAGGACCTAAATCTTCTTTAGAAATAACGTCCTTAAGAAATTTACCTTTATCTTCTCCAGAGACAATTATCGAAGAATCGTCTCTAGTAGATAATTCCCATAATTCTGAAATAATTTCTTCATTATTTCCTTTGTTATATTTTTGGAAATAAGAACCACCCCAAAGATATGATTTAACAGCAGGGGATAATTTTACAACTGATTTCATACAAATATATTCTATTAAAAAATTAGGAAACAAAATATATATTTTAATAAACTATTTTCTATTTTCGAGGTTTTGTAAGGCAATTGATTAAAGAAAGAAAAAAGGCGGAATCTCAATCCACCTTTTTCTCTTACTTTTCGCGATAATGTGAGCCACATTGAACAATTTTTACCGTATTGTTTTCAATTTTATAGACGATTCGATTGCAATCGTCGATTCTTCTACTCCAATAACCCGATAAATCACCCGTTAATGGCTCTGGTTTTCCGATGCCGTCATACCCGTTTCTATCAATGTCTTTTAGAAGAAGATTTATTCGCCTCAACGTTTTCTTATCTTGAGATTGCCAATAACAATAATCTTCCCAAGCCATTTCAGTAAAGGATTTATACATCTAAATCAATGTCGTGGATTGTTCCACCGGTTTCTTCCATTTCTTTAATACTCTTTTTAAGGAGTGATTGATTGGATTCACTGTAGAACGGATCGGCTTTGATTTTGAATGGGATTTCTCCTTCGCGAATTGTGGCTTTTATGAACATATTGATAGCAGATGACGTTGTCAAACCAACCGATTCGCAAAAAGCATCGAATAGAGTTTTATCTTTTTTATCAACTCTAGTTGTAATGGTTGTTGTCATATC
>CAMOEQ010000047.1 GCA_946612405.1 uncultured Erysipelotrichaceae bacterium
TTGTTTTTAATGTCGCCTTGCGAGAGACCACGTGAGTTAGTTTCTGTTTCATAATAGTATCCGGTAGCAAAGATTATGAATGAAGATGAATGTGAAAAAACATTCGTCAATTAATGAAATAATTTTAGTTAATCTATTTTTCGAATATAATTCTAATTATAAATTTAATTTGGAGGCTAGTTATGAAAGCTCGTAAATTATTACTTACATTAGTAGCGCCTTTGTTACTTTCAGGTTGCTCATCTAATTCACTTTTAGAAAAAGAAGTCGAAGTGAAGATGGTTTCTAATTTCGCTAGTGAAATTGGTGAAGGTGAATACGTTGACAAAGTCATGTATAGAGACTCTTGGTTTTTACAAGATTCATATGATTTAGATTATGAATTAGCTTTAGCATCTGCAATGACAGGCGGAGCTTCTTATTGCAACGGCGAAGATCAAAACGGTTCTAAAATCACAAAATTCTTAGAAGACACCGGCTTTGAGAAAATTGAAAAAAATACTTACTATTCGGAAGGTATCTTTTTACCAAATTCAATGGGTGCAATCATCGGTCAAAAACATCTTGTAGCGAATGATAAAGAATATACGCTTTTAGCAGTATTTCCTCGTAATGCCGGTTACGAAGATGAATGGGTTGGTAATTTCACTTTGAGTGACACTGGCGTTCATACTGGCTTTACACTTGCTAGAGATGAAGTACTTCGCTTTATGAAACAATATATCGTTTCAAATGAAATTAAAGGTGATTTAAAAATCTGGGCAGCTGGTTATAGTAGAGGTGCTGCAATAATTAATTTAGTTAGTGGTTTCTTAGCTGATGGAAGCGAATATTTTGGTAATAATATTTCTATCCAACCAAATGATATTTATGCTTATACAATTGGCACTCCATCTTCAGTTCCATCATCAATTTCTAAAAAGGATGCCTTAAGTGTTTCGGGTCCTAGAGAAGATGGCTATCACGATACAAATGTTGAAGCATATACTTATACTGGCGAAGGAACAATTTTACCTTCATCAAATCGATATGATTATGTTCACAACTTTGTTTTAACTGGCGATTATGTTTCCAAATTACCTCCAGCTAATTGGGATTTTGTCCGTTATGGCAAAACTGAAAATTTCATCTTCGGTGGTGATGATATGATTACTAATTTAAGAGCAATTAGTCCGCAAACTGCCGATAATTTTGCTAATGGAAGAAACTATGTTACCAAAGAGGCAACAAGCACTTTCAACTTTGAAACATTTGAAATTGAAGACACCGATATCATGAAATCGCCAAACAATGTTCTCGATTCACATATCGATGCTTTAGCTAACTTAATGCCTGATTTAAAAGACTTTGTTGATGAAGGCTATAGCGATGTTCTTGGTTCATTACTTGCAATGTTTGGCTGTGACTATAAAGGTTTTAATGATGGCATTGCATCAATTGGAACCTCAGCACTTGTTCAAACTCTCGCTGTGACTTATTTATCCAATGTTTGTGAACAACTTGGATTAAGTGATGAAGAAGGAGTTACTTCTTTCTTAATGGATTTATTTGAACTTTGTGGAAAAGTAATTCCTGATCGTTCTAAATATACAAATCAACAATTCCTAGCAGATGTTTTTGATTTATTGGTTAATGATTACCAAAAGGATGAAAATGGTAAAAAACGAATCACCAAATTGACATCATTACTTCCTGCTCCTTATGGAGATTTGGTTTTGGATTTAGCCAAATATGCCGAAGCCAAAGAACAAAAACTCGTTTATTTTGACGATTTCTTATTATTAGTTTCTAGATTTTTTAAAGATAATCAAACTGATGAAGCCGTTTTATCACTTATTGGTCAATTAGCTTCGTTAGTGCCAGAAGAATACGCTACTGCAATAACCTACTTAACTGGCAAGACTTATGACGACGAGCATTATCCAACGCCGTTTGATAAAATCAACGCCGCTTTAAAAGATGTTCTCATCATGTGTGTTGATGGTAGACAAGATATCGGATATGGTGGCAATGAATATCGTTCACTTGTCTTAACAATGGTTTGCTTAGGCGGTTTAACTGGCAAAGCAAAATTAACCGATTTAATCATGAATGGTTCATATGAAAATTCAGAAACAAGAAGATTTATTGATCCAGATGAATTAGCCCCAGTTATCAAAGATATTTTGTCTATGGTTCTACCAGTCGACAAAGAAACTTCACAGGTTTTATCACTTAAAGAAGTTGCTAATGCTGGCTTAATTTCACTACTTCAAAAAATAAGAACTGACAAAAACACTAAATATGTGGATGATGTTATTAATAACATCGAACTTGCTAAAAACGCCTTACTAACCGTCTTATTTAAACCAAATGGTGAATATAATTTAAAAAGAGACATTGATAATGCTTTAACTCTTTATAAGAGCATTACGTTCTTATTCCCTTCTCACTTCTTTGAATTATACGTTTGTTATTTCAAAACTAAGGTTAACTTTTAAAATTTATGGCCACTCTTAAACGTTATTGTGGTTCGTATCTATTAGATATTCCAAACAATTTAATTAAGGCCCATACTTATATGAAATTAACAGCTTCATTTCTCATCGTAAACTAATGATGTTGATAG
>CAMOEQ010000048.1 GCA_946612405.1 uncultured Erysipelotrichaceae bacterium
AATATTTTGCGATAATATAAGTGTAACCAGTTACATAGCATAATTTGGAAAGGAGATGCACTGATATGAAATACCAAATTATTGGTAAGAACATTGAAGTGACAGAAGGAATCCGTAGCAAAGTTGAAAGTAAACTTTCGCGTATGGAAAAATATTTTGTCATCAATGAAGATGTTACTTGCCGCGTCGTCGTTAGATCCTACAAAATTGGAGCTAAAGTTGAAATTACAATTTTTACCCAATTTATGGATTTAAGAGCCGAAGTTGCTAATGAAGACCTTTACGCTGCAGTTGATTTAGCAATTGATAAGCTCGAAGGACAAATGCGTAAATTAAAAACCAGAATGGATCGTTCTAAACCTGGTAAAATTTCCTTAGGAAAAGCTTTAGCTTTTGAAAATATCGAAGCTACCGAAGAAGAAATAAGTGAAGATGACCAAGTTGTTAGAACAAAATCTAAATATCTTGACCCAATGACGGTTGAAGAAGCAATCATGAGAATGGAAGCTATCGGTCACCCATTCTTCTTATATCTTGATGAAGAAGATGATCGCATCAGCGTCGTCTATGAACGTGAAGATGGAGGCTATGGCATTTTCCAAGCTGAAAATCCACTTCGTTAAAGTTTCCTAAATGATTAAGGGAACCATTTATTTGGTTCCTTTTTTCATTAAGTTAATAAATATTTGCTTTTTTCTTACTTTGTTAATATTATTAACACAATGGCAAAGCTACTCGCTACTGATTTAGATGGTACTCTCTTTTATCCAAAAAAGAGGATTAGACTCATCTCGAATCGTACTCGAAATATGATTCGTTCTTTTATTGATGATGGTAATTCTTTCGTTGTCGTTTCTGGAAGAAACATCGGACCTTGCACAAGAGTTTTTAAAAGGCTCGATAGAGAAGGTTATGCTATTGGTTGCAATGGTTCTTTTATCATGGAACGAGGCAAATTTATTTTTAAGAAAACATTTGAACCCGGAATTTTACATAAAGTAATTAAATATGTTGAAGATAATTTTCTTATCCGTGGATTTTATATAATGTCAGAGGATAACGAATTCGTTCAAAGAGAAAAATTTAAATCACCAATTTATAGATTTATGAACGCTTTATGGTATTTCTATCAAGGGGCACTTCGTAATCCATATAAAATATCCAAAGAAAAATTTAATGAAATCATTGATAAAGGAAAGGCTTTTAAATTAATGATCATGTTTGGTGTTTCTGCTAAATCAAAAAAACGTAGTTCAGAAGCTAATAAACTGCTTTTTAAAGAATTTGGAAATGAGGTCGAAACCAGTTGGTCAAATGAGTTTATTGAGGTTTCACCATATGGATGTTCTAAATCAAATGGATTGAAATTTTTAGAGAATTATCTTAAGATACAACACGATGATATCTTCGTAATAGGGGATTCAGGTAACGATATTTCGATGTTTAAGGAATATCAAGAGCATTCATTTTGTATGTCTCACGCACCGCTATCGGTCTCGAAGTATGCGTCTCATACAATTAAACACTTTGAGAATGTAAAGGATTATCTTTACGAAGATAAAGAAAGGAAGTAATTATGAATAATTACACAGCTGCTATTGGTAGTTTTATTCGCTATGACATGATTGTCTTCAACACCCTTGAATATTCAATGAAGAAAGACAAATACGATGTTCAAGCTTATAAAGCTAGAAAAGAAATCATTCGCAATGAACTCGAACAAAACACTCCACTTCACGCTTGCTTAGCAAATTCTGGTGAAGCTGGCGAAAATCTTACAAAAAAGATCAATGAATTATTAGATGTTGTTTATGGTGATGATTCAACAATCTTAAAACTTTCGCAAGATGGAAGCGAACTTCATGTCGACTATTCGCAAGCCGTCACTATTTTTGAACATGTTTTACCAATCCATGAAGAAATGAGAAAAATTATTGAAGCTCATATGGTCGGTTCTAAAAAAGAAGATAAGATGGATGAACCATCCTATGTCGATTTAATCGCTAAGAATGAATTATTCTATCGTGGAATGGTCAACATGCTTCTATTAGATCAATTTGATCATTTATTTGCTGAATATAACAAAGCAAGAAACGAAGCTAAAGGTGCTATTACTCCTCAATCAAATTTCATTCAAAATGATATTACTAGAGTAGTTAACTTATTCCATTTCGTTAGAAACAATGCTGTTGCAAAAAGTGCCGAATATTACGAAGTAATTGACCCATTATTTGCTCTCATTGAAATGACGGGCGGACGTCGTGATTTACCAGAAGGCAAAAACTTCGGTGATGTCTTCACAAATGTTAAAAAAATCACTAGAGAACACGCTAACAAATGGGAACTCGCTTGGAAACCTGCTTATGATGAATTTAATAAACATTTCCAAGAAGAAGTCACCAAGCTTCAAGCAAATACACAAGCTTAAAATTGAATTAATTTTACGTTAGTGATATTGTATTAAAGGTTTATTTATGAAAAACAAAGTGTCAGGTAAAGAATTCGCATGGTATCTAAGCGGCGCAACAATCGCTGTCTTTGGTATTATTTTGATGGTCTTTGGAATTATTGGCCA